>NZ_CALDGS010000001.1 GCF_937941905.1 uncultured Mycolicibacterium sp.
GAGTGCACGATGTCGTAGTAGCCGGGTTCGTGGCTGGCCTCGGCCCGCAGCACCCCGGCGGCGAACGCGCACAGCTGGGTGGGCAGGTCGTACTTGTCCAGGCCTTCGAACGGGCCGGCCACCACGTTGCGCACCAGCACCCCGGGGGCGACCGGTACCACGGGTTGATCCGACGACGAGGTCGCCCGGGTGAAGATCTCCACCTCGACACCGCGGCGCGCCAGCTCCAGCGCGCTCTGCAGCACGTAGACGTTCATCCCGCCGGCGTCGCCGGTACCGGGCTGGGCCAGTGGCGAGGTGTGCACCGACAGTACGGCGACACGACCGGGGGTTGTTGCTAGGCGCACACACACATGTCTACACGCGCCGCGCCGGAATCGGGTCAGGCGGTGGCCTGCGGGGCGGCCAGGGCCTGCCCGGCCGGGGTGACCGAGGGCCGGCGGGTCTGGGCCCGCCGCATCGCGCCGAGCGGGTCGGCGTAGAGCCCGCCGAGCGACACCACGCCGGCGGCGGCCTCCTGCACCCGGTTGCCGAACGCGGTGACCCGCAACGGGATCGGGCCGAGCACCGAGCGGGCCGCGAACGCCGCCTCGAGGTCGGCGATGCCCTCCGGGTACTCGGTGAACGCCTGACCGCCGACCACCAGGTCGTCGGGGTTGAGCATGTCGCGCAGCAGGGCGACGGCCTCGCCGAGCACCCGAGCGCGCTCGGCGAGCAGCTCGCGGGCGCGGTCGCGCTGCGCACCGGTGCCGGAGCGGGCCACCCGCAGCAGCCCGGCGATGGTCGCCCCGGGCCCCTCGGCGGGGACGAGCCCGAGCCGCCGGGCCGCGGCCAGCACCGCCTCGTCGCTCACTGTGGACTCGAGTTTGCCTGTGCCGCCGAGCAGTTCGGACTGCACCGGCAGGGCGGCGATGGTGCCGGGGCCGCCGGACGGCGAGTGCACCTGACCGCCGATGGACAGCGCGTAGCCGACCGTCTCACGGGCGTAGACGTACAGCCCGGTGCCGGCGGGCTCGGTCTGGCGGCCGGTCAGCAGCAGCTCGGCGCCGGCCATGGCGTCGACGTGCGAGGCCACCGACACCGGCAGGCCGAGCGCCTCGGCGAGCACCGGGCCGACCGGCGCCTCGCGCCAGCCCAGCCGCGGGTGGTCGAGGTAGCCGGTGGCGGTGTCGAACACCCCGCCGGAGGCGATGCCCACCCACAGCGGGCGACGGCGGTGCCAGCGGGCCAGGTAACGGCGGGCGCTGCCGGCCAGGGTGGCCAGCGCGGCGGCCTGCGACCCCTGCGGGGTGGGGGTCTCCACCACGTCGAGGGTGCGGCCGAACAGGTCGGTGGCGACGATGCTGGTGGTGCGGGCACCGATGTGCACGCCCAGCGTCATGAACGGCTCGTGGTTGACCTCCACCGGAACCCGGGGCCGGCCGATCGCGCCGGAGACCGCCAGGTCGGCGCGTTCCCGCAGCAGCCCGGCCTGCAGCAGCGCGGTGACCTGCCGGTTCACCGTCGCGATGGACAGGCCGGTGACCTGGGCGATGACGTCGCGGGCGACCGGGCCGCGCGCCCGCACGGCGCCGAACACCGAGGCCGCGGCGGCGTCGGCCACCCGCAGCGACGGCGCGACGATGTGCTGGCGGGCCAGCAGCGCGCGCTTCTTGGCGGTGGTGCGGTTGACGGCGGGGCGGGTCGGGGCGGCGGTAACGGCCATTTGGATCGTCCTTACTGGGTCTGCGGGGATCGGCGGGGTCTTATGCCGCGCCTGGCGACTCAGTAGGACGGAACGAAGAATTCCCGGGTCCGGTCAGGCGCAGCGAGGCATGCGACAACAACAGCAACAACAGTTGCCGTGCCGCATGTCGGCGCCGAAGGCCTGCTTCCGGGTCACGTGGCAGAACCTAGCACGACATCTACAGTTGGGCACGTGACGAGCGCTGAATCCCCTACCCGCGTCGCGGTGGTCACCGGAGCCAGCTCCGGCATCGGTGAGGCGACCGCCAAAACCCTTGCTGCCCAGGGCTTTCACGTTGTCTGCGTGGCCCGCCGGGCGGACCGGATCAATGCCCTGGCCGAGCAGATCGGCGGCACCCCGGCTGTGATGGACGTCACAGATCTGGCGGCCGTCGAGGCACTGGCGCAGCGCCTGGACCGGGTCGACGTGCTGGTGAACAACGCCGGCGGGGCCAAGGGACTGGAGCCGGTCGCCGAGGCCGACATCGAGCACTGGCGCTGGATGTGGGAGACCAACGTGCTGGGCACGCTGTACCTGACCCGCGCGCTGTTGCCCAAGCTCGTCGCCTCCGGCGACGGCCTGATCGTGACCATCACCTCGATCGCGGCCTTCGAGATCTACGACGGGGGCGCCGGCTACACCTCGGCCAAGCACGCCCAGAGCGCGCTGCACCAGACGCTGCGCGGCGAGCTGCTCGGAAAACCGGTGCGGCTCACCGAGATCCAGCCGGGCGCGGTGGAGACGGAGTTCTCCCTGGTGCGCTTCGACGGGGACCGGGAGCGGGCCGACGCGGTCTACGCCGGGATGACGCCGCTGGTGGCGCAGGACATCGCCGAGGTGATCGGGTTCGTCGCGTCCCGGCCGCCGCACGTCAACCTGGACCGGATCGTCATCCGGCCCCGGGATCAGGCCAGCGCGACCCGGCGGTTCACCCGCCCGGCGCAGGGCTAGG
>NZ_CALDGS010000002.1 GCF_937941905.1 uncultured Mycolicibacterium sp.
AGCTTGGTCACCCCGTCGACGAGGTGGGCCACCTCCTCGCCGAACTCGGCGGTGAGCTCGGCCATCGTGTAGCCGGTGTCCTCGACGGTGTCGTGCAGCAGGGCGGCCACCAGCGTGGTGGTGTCCATGCCCAGCTCGGCCAGGATCTGCGCGACCGCCAGCGGATGGGTGATGTAGGGGTCGCCGGACTTGCGCAGCTGATCGGCGTGCCGCTGCGCGGCCACCTCGTAGGCCCGCTGCAGCACGGCCAGGTCGGCCTTCGGGTAGATCTGCCGGTGCACCGCGACCAACGGCTCCAGCACCGGGTTGATCGGGCTGCGCTGGGCGGTCATCCGGCGGGCCAGCCGGGCCCGCACCCGCCGGGACGCACTGGTCGGCTTGGGCGGTTCGACCGGCGGTGCCGGTTGCACGGCCGGACGCGACGAGATCCCGCCGGTCGTCGACTCGGCCATCGTCACCTCCCGCGCGCTCCTAGCACCGAGGATATCCCTCACACCGTGTGCAGACTGCCGACCCGCAGGGGCCGCACCGCCTCGCGGCCGCCCAGCGCGGCCAGCTCCAGCACCACCGCCGCCGAGGCCACGGTCGCGCCGTCGGCCTCCAGCAGCCGCCGCGCGGCCGCCAGCGTGCCCCCGGTGGCCAGCACGTCGTCGATCAACACAACGGTTCTGCCGCGCAGGTCGATTCCCCCGGCCGGGATCTCCAGGGTGGCGGTGCCGTACTCCAGCTGGTAGGTCTCGCGGTGCACCGGCGGCGGCAGCTTGCCGCCCTTGCGCACCGCCAGCACGCCGGTGCCGAGCCGGATCGCCACCGCCGCGGCGAGCAGGAAGCCGCGGGCGTCGACGCCGGCCACCAGGTCGGCCCCCTCGGCGAACCCGGCCAGCGCGTCGGTGACCGCGCCCAGCCCGTCGGCGTCGGCCAGCAGTGGCGTGAGGTCGCGGAACAGCACGCCGGGCTCCGGGAAGTCCGGCACCTGCCGGACCTTGGCCTCGATCAGCGCGGCCACGTCCGGTGCGGCGCTCATTCGTGCAGCACCCAGCGATCCATGTTCCACCCCGCACCCCATCGCGTCGGATTGTTGGTCACCGCGTACATCTTCGACGACGCCACCAGCGTGCGCTGCTGGCGGTACAGCGGCAGCGTGGGCATGTCGCCCCACAGGATCGGCGCCCCCTCGGCGATCAGCCGCGCCACCTCCTTGGGGTCGGTGGTGACCGCGAGCGCGCCGATGATGCCGTCCACCCGCTCGTTGCGGTAGTCGGCCAGGTTGTCGCCGTTGCCGCTGTGCAGCGCGTAGGCGTCCAGCGCCGACGAGCCGGTGGAGCCGCCGCCGGCCGCGCCGCCGGTGCCGGCCAGCAGGACATCGATCTCGTTGGCGCGCAGGCTCGCCGGGCCGGTCTGCTCGGTGGCGGCGTCGGTGACGGTGATGCCGGCCGGGGCGCACGCGGCGGCGATCGCGCCGACCGCCGCGGCCAGCCGCGGATTGGGTGCGGCGTAGCCGATGCGCACGGTCAGCGGGCGCCCGCCCAGCGCGGCGCGGGCGGCGTCGGGGTTGGCGGCGACGAACTGCCCGCCCTCGGCCGCGCCCTCGGCGGCGCCGAACGCGTCGTCGTCGGCCGGGTTGAGCCGGGCGTTGCTGATCGGTACCCCGGCGGTGCGGGCCAGCTCGTCGCGCGGGGTGCAGTGCGCCAGCGCCCGCCGCGCCGGGATCTCGGCCAGCGGGCCGGCCGGGGCGAAGATGAGCTGCTGGATGCCCGCCGAGGGCATGTCGGTGGCGGTGTAGTCGTCGGGCACGTTGAGCGTGCCGGCCGAACCCTCGGCGATGTCGACGACGTCGTAGCCACGTTCGGCCAGCCGGTCACCGGTCTGCGCCGAGCGCGGCCAGACGGTGATGCGGCGGGTGCGCGCCGGGGTGCCCCACCACTTGTCGTTGGCGACGAGCACCACCGCGCCCTCGTCGGTGACCTCGGCCAGCTTGTACGGCCCCGACGACGGGAACTTCCGAAGGTCGATGTCCGGGTGCAGGTCCCAGATGGTGTTCCAGGCCGCGGCGATCCGCTCCAGGGTGGGCAGGTCGTTGTCGCGCACGGCGGCGACGACGTCCACCCCGAGCTCGTCGGCGATGACGTGTGCGGGCATCAGCGCGGTCGCGGTGAACAGCCGGCCCCAGTCCACGACGTTGCGGTCCTGGACGAACGCCACCCGGGCCTTCTTCTGGCCGGGCACGCACTCCACCCCGGCGATGTCGCTGTAGCCGCCCCGGCTGGCGGCGTCGAAACCGGGGAACCGCCCGGACTGGGCGGCCCAGGCCAGCACCAGGTCGTCGCAGGTGATCGGTTTGCCGTCGGAGTACACCGCCTCCGGCTTGATCTCGTAGTCCAGCAGCAGCGGGGCCCGCCCCACCACCGAGACGGTGCCGAAGTCGGTGTCGGCGACGACCTGCCCGTCCGGTCCGTGGTAGCTGAACCCGGTCAATGTGCGGGCGAACGCCTGCGGCGCGCCGGAGGCGGCGCCCACCACGGTGTTGGCGTTGTAGGTGGGCAGCGTGCCGTCGATGGCGTAGTCGATCTCGTCGGCGGTGCGGGCACCGCACCCGCTCACCCCGAGGGCGGCCAGCACCGTCACCACGGCCGCCGCCGCGGCCGCCCGCCGGCGCCGGCGCGTCCCACCCCGGCTGTCGGGCGCCACGGGTCAGCTCCGGCCGCGCTTGCCCGACGGACGGACCGGACGCACGCCCGGCGCGGGCCTGCTGCCGCCGGCCTCGGTGCTCACCGTCACGGTGCGGGCGGCCTCGCCGGCCACGCCGGCGTCCTCCCCGGCGGCGTCCACGCCGGCACCGGCCACCCGGTCGCGGCGGCGCAGCACGCGCTCGGTGTGGCTGCGCACCTTGTCGTCGAACCGCTCGCGCAGCGTGACCAGCAGCGGGGTGGCGAAGTAAATCGACGAGTAGGTGCCCACCACGACGCCGACCAACTGCACCAGCGCCAGGTCCTTGAGGGTGCCCACACCGAGCATCCACACCGCGACGACCATCAGCGCCCCGATCGGCAGCACCGAGATGAGGCTGGTGTTGATCGAGCGCATGAAGGTCTGGTT
>NZ_CALDGS010000003.1 GCF_937941905.1 uncultured Mycolicibacterium sp.
TTACTTGCGGCCCTTCTTGGCCGGCGCCTTCTTGGCGGCGGTCTTCTTGGCCGGAACCTTGGCCGCGGTCTTCTTCGCGGCCGCCTTGGTGGCGGTCTTCTTGGCGGCGGTCTTCTTGGCCGGAACCTTGGCCGCGGTCTTCTTCGCGGTGGCCTTGGTCGCGGTGGCCTTGGCCGGCGCCTTCTTGGCGGCGGTCTTCTTGGCCGGAACCTTGGCCGCGGTCTTCTTCGCGGCCGCCTTGGTGGCGGTCTTCTTGGCGGCGGTCTTCTTCGCCGCGGCCCGCTTGGTCGCCGGAGCGGTGGCCCCGCGCTTGACGGCCGGCCCGTCGGCGGGCAGCTTGGCCGCGCCGGACACCACGGCCTTGAACTGCGCACCCGGCCGGAAGGCGGGCACCAGTGTCGGCTTGACCTTGACGGTTTCGCCGGTGCGCGGATTGCGCGCCACCCGGGCGGCGCGGCGCCGCTGCTCGAAAACGCCGAAGCCGGTGATGGTCACGCTGTCACCCCGGTGCACGGCACGCACGATGGCGTCGACGATGTGCTCGACCGCGGCAGTGGCCTGGCGGCGATCGGTGCCCATCTTCTCCTGCAGGACGTCGATGAGCTCTGCCTTGTTCATGCAAAACCTCCGGAACCAGTGGTCCTTTTGGACCGACTAGTGGACACGGTAAACCCTCGGACCACTGATATCCAAGCGCCACGCCTGTTTTCAGGCGATTCCGGCGAACTTCTCGGCAATCCGATTGCCGCGCTTGAGGCTCTGAATTGTGAGCCCGATTACCCCGTCACCGACGGTGAATTCGGCCTGTCAGGCCTTCGCCGGGTCCGGCAGGGTGCGTGGTTTCCAGGCCGGCCGGCGCTGCTCGTAGGCCTCGATCTCGGCCTGTTTGCGCAGCGTAAGGCCGATATCGTCGAGTCCCTCGAGCAACCGCCAGGCGGTGTAGTCGTCAATCTTGAACGGCACCACGACCTCTCCGGCGGTGATGGTCCGATCTTGAAGATTCACAGTCAGTTCCAACCCGGGCTGCTGCTCGATGAGCTTCCAGAGCAGTTCCACGTCGTCCTGGGCCACCTCGGCCGCCAGCAGCCCGGCCTTGCCGGCGTTGCCGCGGAAGATGTCGGCGAACCGGGACGAGACGACGACCCGGAACCCGTAGTCCAGCAGTGCCCAGACGGCGTGCTCGCGCGACGAACCGGTGCCGAAGTCCGGACCGGCGACCAGCACCGAACCCCGGTCGAACGGGGGCTGGTTGAGGATGAAGCTCGGGTCGGTGCGCCAGGCGGCGAACAGGCCGTCCTCGAAGCCCGTTCGGGTCACCCGCTTGAGGTACACCGCCGGGATGATCTGGTCGGTGTCGACGTTGGAGCGGCGCAGCGGGACGCCGATCCCGGTGTGGACGGTGAACGGTTGCATGGCTTGTCTCCTGGAGGTCGGTGGGTTACAGGTCGGCGGGCGAGGACAGTCGGCCGCGGACGGCGGTGGCCGCCGCGACGGCCGGCGACACCAGATGGGTGCGGCCGCCCTTGCCCTGGCGTCCCTCGAAATTGCGGTTGGAGGTGGAGGCGCAGCGCTGCCCCGGCTGCAGCTGATCCGGGTTCATGCCCAGACACATCGAGCAGCCGGCCTGCCGCCACTCGGCACCGGCCTCGAGGAAGATCCGGTCGAGCCCTTCGGCCTCGGCCTGGGCCCGCACGGCCATCGAGCCGGGCACGATGAGCATCCGCACGCCGTCGGCCACCTTGCGGCCGCGCAGCACCTCGGCGACCGCGCGCAGGTCCTCGATGCGGCCGTTGGTGCAGGAGCCGACGAACACCACGTCGACGGCGATGTCGCGCATCGGGGTGCCCGGCCGAAGGTCCATGTAGGCCAAAGCCTTTTCCGCGGCCAGCCGGTCGGCCTCGCCGGCGATCTCGGCGGGGTCGGGCACCACGCCGTTCAGCGGCACGCCCTGGCCCGGGTTGGTGCCCCAGGTGACGAACGGGCTCAGTTCGCCGGCGTCGAGCCAGACCTGGGTGTCGAACTCCGCGCCCTCGTCGGTGCGCAGCTGCCGCCAGTAGGCCACCGCGGCGTCCCAGTCCGCGCCCTTGGGCGCGTGCGGACGGCCACGCAGGTACTCGAAGGTGGTCTCGTCGGGGGCGACCATGCCGGCCCGGGCACCGGCCTCGATACTCATGTTGCAGATCGTCAT
Source organism: uncultured Mycolicibacterium sp. (assembly GCF_937941905.1). GTDB lineage: Bacteria > Actinomycetota > Actinomycetes > Mycobacteriales > Mycobacteriaceae > Mycobacterium. Next base: position 2,189 of record NZ_CALDGS010000003.1, read on the forward strand.
CCGGCCCTCCATCGACAACGATTCGATGGCGCTGCCGCGGTATTCGATGACGTGTCCCTGCCCGCCGCCGGTGCCGATCTTGGCGATCACGGCCAGGATGATGTCCTTGGCGGTGACGCCGGGCGGCAGCTCGCCGTCGACGTTGACCGCCATGGTCCGAAACGGCCGCAGCGGCAGCGTCTGGGTGGCCAGCACGTGCTCCACCTCCGAGGTGCCGATGCCCATGGCCAGGGCGCCGAAGGCGCCGTGGGTGGAGGTGTGGCTGTCACCGCACACGATCGTCATGCCGGGCTGGGTGAGGCCGAGCTGCGGGCCGATGATGTGCACGATGCCCTGGTTGGCGTCCCCCATCGGGTGCAGCCGGATGCCGAACTCCTCGCAGTTGCGCCGCAGCGTCTCGACCTGGGTGCGCGAGACCGGGTCGGCGATCGGCTTGTCGATGTCGACGGTCGGGACGTTGTGGTCCTCGGTGGCGATGGTCAGGTCGGGGCGGCGCACGGCGCGGCCGGCCAGCCGCAGCCCGTCGAAGGCCTGCGGGCTGGTCACCTCGTGCACGAGGTGCAGATCGATGTAGATGAGATCGGGTTCGCGCGAGGCGCCGCTGCCGGTCCCCTCGACCACGACATGGTCGTCCCACACCTTCTGGGCCAGGGTGCGGGGCCGGGCCGGCGCGCTGGAGGGCTGCTGCATCACTTTCTCGATTCGCTTGTCTGGCTCGATTCCGTCGACCGCCCGACCTGCTCCGTTGGCCTGGCGATCCCACAATCCGGGAAGCTAGTATCTCCCTGTGAGACAGGATAGCGGCATCGGCGTGCTCGACAAAGCGGTTTCGCTGCTCCATGCGGTGGCCGAATCCCCGTGCGGGCTGGCCGAACTGTGCGAGCGCACCGGACTGCCGCGGGCCACCGCGCACCGGCTGGCCGCCGGGCTGGAGGTGCACCGGCTGCTGGCCCGGGACGCCGAAGGCCGCTGGCGGCTCGGTCCGGCGCTGACCGAGCTGGCGGCCAAGGTGCACGATCCGCTGCTCACCGCCGGCGCGGTGGTGCTGCCGCGGCTGCGCGAGCTCACCGGGGAGAGCGTGCAGCTGTACCGCCGGGAGGGCACCACGCGGGTCTGTGTTGCCGCGCTGGAACCGCCTGCCGGGCTGCGGGATACCGTGCCGGTCGGGACCCGGCTGCCGATGACCGCGGGCAGCGGGGCCAAGGTGCTGCTGGCCTACGCCGACCCGGCCACCCAGCAGGCGGTGCTGCCGGCGGCGAAGTTCACCGAACGCACCCTGGCCGAGGTGCGCCGGCGGGGCTGGGCACAGAGCGTGGCCGAGCGCGAGCCGGGTGTGGCGAGCGTCTCGGCGCCGGTGCGCGACGGCCGGGGTGTGGTGATCGCCGCGATCTCGGTGTCCGGCCCGATCGACCGGATCGGCCGGCGCCCGGGAGCACGCTGGGCGCAGGATCTGTTGGCCGCCTCGGAGGCGCTCACCCGGCGGTTGTGAGCATCATCACGCGGGTGCCCCGCGGCGAACCGAACCGGGCCCGAAACGCCGAGAGCGCCCGGCTCCGGTGGGAGCGGGCGCTCTCTGCGCTGGCCGCGGCGCGGCCGGTGTGGTAGCCCCGATGGGATTCGAACCCACGCTACCGCCGTGAGAGGGCGGCGTCCTAGGCCGCTAGACGACGGGGCCGGACCGGTTAGTCAGCTTAGCGTATTCGGCGGTCTCGGCCTAATCGTCGAGGTCGCCACGCCGCTGGGCGCTGACTTGCTGGGGTACCAGGACTCGAACCTAGAACGGCTGAACCAGAATCAGCTGTGTTGCCAATTACACCATACCCCAACAGCAGCCCATCACTTCTGGTCATGGGCTCGGCTCGGCTGTTCCGCCCCCGGGGATCGCCCGGGGCGTCATCGCCTTGCCGCACAGAAGATTACCAAATTTTTTCGTAGCTCCAAATCGCCCCCGGCCCGAGTCGGCCCGGTCCCGGGTTCACCCCTGCGCCGCGGCGGACGTCGCGTGGTCGCGGCCGGCGCGCAGCCGGGCCAGACTGCGGTCACGGCCGAGCAGCTCCAGCGACTCGAACAGCGGCGGGCTGATCGAGGCCCCGGTGACCGCCACCCGGACCGGGCCGAAGGCCTTGCGCGGTTTGAGGCCCAGCCGGTCCAGCAGGGCCGCCTTGAGCGCCTCCTCGATCGCCGCGGCCGTCCACGCGCCGACGGCCTCCAGCGCGGCCAGGGCGGCGTCGAGCACCGGCACCGCCTCGGGCTTGAGCTCCTTGGCCGCCGACTTCTCGTCCAGGGCGAACTCGGCGTCGTTGAAGAACCTCAGCAGGTCCCAGGCGTCGCGCAGCACCACGATGCGGGTCTGCACCAGCTTGGCCGCCTCGGCGAAGCCGGCCTCGTCGAGCGTGGTGTCGTAGCCGTGGTCGGCGAAGTAGGCGGCCAGCCGCCGGGTGAACTCCTGCTCGTCGAGCAGCCGGATGTGCTCGGCGTTGATGGCGTCGGCCTTCTTCTGGTCGAACCGGGCCGGGTTGGCGTTGACCTTGGTGATGTCGAAGGCCGCGACCATCTCGTCGAGGCTGAACACGTCCCGGTCTTCGGCCAGCCCCCAGCCCAGCAGGGCCAGGTAGTTGAGCAGCCCCTCGGGCAGAAAGCCCCGGTCGCGGTGGGCGAACAGGTTGGACTGCGGGTCGCGCTTGGACAACTTCTTGTTGCCCTCACCCAGCACGCTGGGCAGGTGGGCGAACTGCGGGATGGCGTCGGCCACCCCGATCCGCATCAGCGCCTCGTAGAGCGCGATCTGGCGCGGCGTGCTCGGCAGCAGGTCCTCGCCCCGCAGCACGTGTGTGATCTTCATCAACGCGTCGTCGACCGGGTTCACCAGGGTGTAGAGCGGCTCGCCGTTGCCCCGGGTGAGCGCGAAGTCGGGCACCGTGCCGGCCGGGAAGCTGGTGTAGCCGCGCACCAGGTCGTGCCAGCCGATCTCGCGGTCGGGCATGCGCAGCCGGATCACCGGCCGGCGGCCCTCGGCCCGGAAGGCGGCCTTCTGCTCCTCGGTGAGGTCTCGGTCGTAGTTGTCGTAGCCGAGCTTGGGGTTGCGGCCCGCGGCGAGGTGGCGGGCCTCGACCTCCTCCGGGGTGGAGAACGACTCGTAGGCCTCCCCCGCCGCCAGCAGTCGGTCGACCACGTCGCGGTAGATGTCCATCCGCTGCGACTGCCGGTACGGCCCGTACGGGCCACCCACCTCGGGTCCCTCGTCCCAGTCCAGGCCCAGCCAGCGCAGCGCCTGCAGGATCGCCTGGTAGCTCTCCTCGCTGTCGCGGGCGGAGTCGGTGTCCTCGATCCGGAACACGAAGTCCCCGCCGGTGTGCCGGGCGTAGGCCCAGTTGAACAGCGCGGTGCGGATCAGGCCGACGTGCGGGGTGCCGGTCGGCGACGGACAGAACCGAACCCGGACCCTGGTCTCGTTGGTGCTCACTCTCACTCCTCGCGCGCGGCTTGGTTCCCTTTGCGGACAACAGGATTGGTCAGTGTGCCGATACCCTCGACGGTCACCGACACGGTGTCGCCGTGTTCGATCGGCCCGACCCCCTCGGGGGTGCCGGTCAGGATGATGTCCCCCGGCAGCAGCGTCATCACCGCCGAGATCCACTCCACGATCGCACCGATGTCGTGCAGCAGCAGCGAGGTCCGGCTGCGCTGCCGCACCTCGCCGTTGACCTCGGTGCGCAGTTCCAGGTCGGCGGGGTCGATCTCGGTCTCGATCCACGGCCCGACCGGGCAGAAGGTGTCGTGCGACTTGGCCCGGGTCCACTGCCCGTCGGCGCGCTGCTGGTCGCGCGCGGTGACGTCGTTGGCCACCGTGTAGCCCAGGATGTTCTCGGCGGCCCGGGCGGCCGGCACGTTCTTGCACGGCCGGCCGATCACCACCGCCAGCTCGCCCTCGTGGTGCACCTCGGCACCGGCGGGCAACTGGATCGGCACGTTCGGGCCGATGATGGCGGTGTTGGGCTTGAGGAAGATCACCGGGTGCTCGACGGTGCTGCCGCCCATCTCGGCGGCGTGCGCCGCGTAGTTCTTGCCCATGCAGATCACCTTGCTGGCCAGGATCGGGGCCAGCAGCCGCACGTCGGCGAGCTTCCACTGGCGGCCGGTGAACCGGTGCGGGCCGAACGGGTGCTCGGCGATCTCGCGCACGATCGCATCGGGGTCCGCGGGCGAACCCTCGATGCTGACGAAGGCGACACCGTCGGGGCTGGCAACTCGTCCTAGACGCATCCTTCACAGCCTAGTGGTCGCAAACCCGCCGCCGACGCCCCGACCTCCGGGGATCCGCCGCACCGCCGGTCGCATCCCGCAATGTGAGATCACAGTTCAGAGTCTGGGATACCGTGCCACCATTAAACGGTGGACGCCACCCCCGTCGGGACCGCCCGGCGCTGGTCGATGCTGGCCATCGCGCTGGGCGCGACGCTGTTCGCCAACGTCTTCATCAACGGTGTGGCGTTCCTCATCCCGACGCTGCAGAGCGAACGCGGGCTGAGCCTGGCGACCGCCGGGCTGATGGCCGCGCTGCCGAGCTTCGGCATGGTGACCACGCTCATCGGCTGGGGCTACGTGGTGGACCGGGCCGGCGAGCGGTTCGTGCTGACCGTCGGTTCCGCCCTCACCGCGGCCGCCTCCTTCGCCGCGGCGATGGCCGATTCACTTGCCGCCGTGGGGATCTTCCTGCTGCTGGGCGGGATGGCCGCGGCCAGCAGCAATTCCGCGAGCGGCCGGCTGGTGGCCGGCTGGTTCCCGCCGCAGCAGCGCGGCATGGCGATGGGCATCCGCCAGACCGCCACCCCGCTCGGGGTCGGGCTGGGCGCGCTGGTGATCCCCACGCTGGCCGCCGACCACGGGCCGGCCGTCGCACAGCTGTTCCCGGCGGCGGTGTGCGCGCTGGCCGCGGTGGTGTGCGCGGTCGCGGTCGTGGACCCGCCGCGGCCGCCGCGCCGGGACGCCCCGGCCGAGCAGCTGGCCAACCCCTACCGCGGCTCGTCGCTGCTGTGGCGGATCCACGCGGTGTCGGTGCTGCTGGTGGTGCCGCAGTCGGTGCTGTGGACGTTCACCCTGGTCTGGCTGATGGCCGACCACGGCTGGTCGCCGGTGGCGGCGGGCACGATGGTCACCGTCGCGCAGCTGGCCGGCGCGGTGGGACGCATCGCGGCGGGCCGCTGGTCCGACCTGGTCGGCTCGCGGCTGCGGCCGATCCGGCTCATCGCCGCCGCCGCGACGGTGTCGATGCTGCTGCTCGCGGTCACCAACCGGCCGGGCTGGGGCGCGGCGGCGGTGCTGGTGATGCTGGCCGCGTCGATGATCACGGTCTCCGACAACGGGTTGGCGTTCACCGCGATCGCCGAGATCGCCGGCCCGTACTGGAGCGGCCGGGCGCTCGGCATGCAGAACACCACCCAGCATCTGGCCTCGGCCGCGGCCGCGCCGCTGTTCGGTGAGCTGATCGGGCTCGCCGGGTACTCGGCGGCGTTCGCGTGCTGCGCGCTGCTGCCGCTGCTCGCGATCCCGCTGGTCCCCGGCGAGCCCCGACGGGCCGGGGCGCGGTCCGGTTAGAGGTTCGCCAGGATCCGCTCGCCGACCTCGGTGGTCGACAGTGCCGCGTCGCCGCGGGTGGCCAGATGGGCGGCCACCGCCTTGTCCACCCGGGCGGCGGCCTCGTGCTCGCCGACGTGCGACAGCAGCAACGCCACCGACATGACCGCCGCGGTCGGGTCGGCCTTGCCGGTCCCGGCGATGTCCGGGGCCGAGCCGTGCACCGGCTCGAACATCGACGGGTTGGTGCGGGTGGCGTCGATGTTGCCGCTGGCGGCCAGCCCGATGCCGCCGCACACCGCCGCGGCCAGGTCGGTGATGATGTCGCCGAACAGGTTGTCGGTGACGATCACGTCGAACCGGCCCGGATCGGTGACCAGGTGGATGGTGGCCGCGTCGATGTGCTGGTAGGCCACTTCGACGTCGGGGAACTCCGCGCCCACCCGCTCGACGGTGCGCGACCACAGGCTGCCGGCGAACGCGAGCACGTTGGTCTTGTGCACCAGCGTCAGGTGCTTGCGGCGCTGCTGGGCCCGGGTGAACGCGTCACGCACCACCCGCTCCACGCCGAAGGCGGTGTTCACGCTCACCTCGGTGGCCACCTCGTGCGGGGTGCCCACCCGCAGCGCGCCGCCGTTGCCGGTGTAGGGGCCCTCGGTGCCCTCGCGCACCACCACGAAGTCGATCTCCGGCGCCCCGGCCAGGGGGCTGGTCACCCCCGGGTAGAGCCGGGCCGGCCGCAGGTTGATGTGGTGGTCGAGCTCGAACCGGATGCGCAGCAGCAGCCCGCGTTCCAGCAGCCCGGGCGGCACCGACGGGTCGCCGATGGCGCCGAGCAGGATCGCGTCGTGGCCGCGCAGCTCGTCGAGCACGCCCTCCGGCAGTACCTCCCCGGTGGCGTGGTAGCGCCGCGCCCCCAGGTCGTAGTGGGTCTTCTCGACACCCGGCAGCACGGCGTCGAGCACCTTCACGGCCTCGCCGATCACCTCCGGGCCGATGCCGTCACCCGGGATGACGGCCAGTTTCAGTCCGCTCACGACAGATCAACCACTTCCAGTGTCTCGGCACCCACAGCGGTGCCGATCTCCGCCCGTACGTCCGCGGGCACGTCCCGGTCCAGACGCAGCATGATGGTCGCTCCCTCGCCGCTGATGTCCTGGCTGAGCTGGGCGGCCAGGATGTTCACGCCGGCCGCGCCGAGCAGGGTGCCGATCTTGCCGAGCGCGCCCGGCCTGTCCTCGTAGTGGATGATCAGGTTCACCCCTTCGGCGCGCAGATCGAAGTTGCGGCCGTTGATCTGGACGATCTTCTCCACCTGCCCGGAGCCGGACAGGGTGCCGGCAACGTTGGTCACACTGCCGTCGGCGCCCACCGCGCGCACGTCGAGCACGCTGCGGTGGTTCGGGCTCTCGGTGACCTTGACCAGCTCGGTGTCCACCCCGCGCTCGGCGGCCAGGGCCGGCGCGTTGACGAACGTCACCTGCTGGTCGGTGATCGTGGCGAACAGCCCACGCAGGGCCGAGAGCTTCAGCACCTCAACGTCTTCGGCGGCCAGCTCGCCGCACACCCGCACGCTCAGCGTGGTGGTCGGCTCGGTGGCCAGGGTGCCGGCCAGCAGGCCCAGCTTGCGGGCCAGATCCAGCCACGGCGACACCTCGTCGCTGACCGGGCCGGCACCGACGTTGACCGCGTCGGGCACGAACTCGCCGGCCAGCGCCAGCCGCACGCTGCGCGCCACGTCGGTGCCGGCGCGGTCCTGCGCCTCGGCGGTGGACGCCCCCAGGTGCGGGGTCACCACCACCTGGGGCAGCTCGAACAGCGGGCTGTCGGTGCACGGCTCGGTGGCGAACACGTCGATGCCGGCGGCGCGCACATGGCCGCTGCGGACCGCCTCCGCCAGCGCCTCCTCGTCGATCAGCCCGCCGCGGGCGGCGTTGACGATGATCACACCGGGCTTGGTCCTGGCCAGCGCGTCCCGCCCGATCAGCCCGGCGGTCTCCGGGGTCTTCGGCAGGTGCACGGTGATGATGTCGGCGCGGGTCAGCAGCTCGTCGAGGCCGACCAGTTCCGCCCCGAGCTGGGCGGCACGCGCCGGGGCCACGTAGGGGTCGTAGGCCAGCAGGTGGGTGCCGAAGGCGGCCAGCCGCTGCGCGACGAGCTGGCCGATGCGGCCCAGCCCGACCACGCCGACGGTCTTGCCGTAGATCTCGGTGCCGGAGAACTGCGAGCGCTTCCAGGTGTGGGCGCGCAGCGTGGCGTCGGCCTGCGGGATCTGCCGGGCGGCCGCCAGCAGCAGGGCCACCGCGTGCTCGGCGGCGGAGTGGATGTTCGACGTGGGCGCGTTGACCACGAGCACACCGCGCGCGGTCGCGGCCTCGACGTCAACGTTGTCGAGCCCCACCCCGGCCCGCGCGACGATCTTCAGCTTGGGCGCGGCCGCCAGCACCTCGGCGTCCACCTGGGTCGCCGAACGGACCAGCAGCGCGTCCGCATCGGCCACGGCGGCCAGCAGTTTCGGCCGGTCCGGGCCGTCGACCCAGCGGACCTCGACCTGGTCCCCCAGGGCGGCGACGGTCGATTCGGCGAGCTTGTCGGCGATCAGTACAACGGGAAGGCTCACCCGACCAGCCTAAAGGACCACGCCGTGCCGGTAGTTTGGGGTCGGTGGACGTGACGGTCGTCGGCAGCGGGCCCAACGGGCTGGCCGCGGCGGTGGTCTGTGCCCGGGCCGGGCTGCGGGTGCGGGTGCTCGAGGCCCAGCCCACCGCGGGCGGCGGGTCGCGCACCGTGGCGGACCCGGAGTTCCCCGGCGTCCGCCACGACGTGTGCTCGGCGGTGCACCCGCTGGGGCTGGCCTCGCCGTTCTTCGCCGCCTTCGACCTGGCCGCGCGCGGGGTGCGGATGCGGGTCCCGGAGATCTCCTACGCCAACCCGCTGCCGGACGGTTCGGCGGCGGTGGCCTACCGGGATCTGGACCGCACCTGCGCCGAGTTGTCCGACGGCCGCGGCTGGCGCCGACTGTTCGGCCCGCTGGTGGAGCGCCCCGACGCGGTGGTGCGGTTCTTCCTCGGCGACAAGCGCAGCCTGCCGGCCGACCCGGTCGGCACCGTGCGGGCCGGGCTGCGGGTGCTGGCCCACGGCGGCCCGGCCTGGGGGCTGCTGCGCGGCGAGGACACCCGCGCCCTGCTGACCGGGGTCGGCGCGCACGCGATCACGCCGATGCCCTCCCCGGTGAACGCGGGCGCGGCGGTCCTGCTCGGCACGCTGGCGCACACCGTGGGCTGGCCGGTGCCGGTGGGCGGCAGCCAGGTGATCGCCGATGCGCTGATCGCCGATCTGACCGCGCACGGCGGCGAACTCGTCGTCGGCGAACCGGTGACCGCTCCCCCGCCCGGGGTGGTGATCTACGACACCGCGCCCACCGCACTGCTGGACATCTACGGCGACGCGGTGCCGCCGCGCTACGCCCGGGCGTTGCGCCGCTACCGGTTCGGGCCGGGGGTGTGCAAGGTCGACTTCGTGCTGTCCGGCGAGATCCCGTGGCGGGACCCGCGGATGGCGGCTGCGCCCACCGTGCACCTGGGTGGCACCCGCGCGCAGATGGCCGCCGCCGAACGGGATGTCGCGCGGGGCCGGCACGCCGAGCACCCGATGATCCTGGCGGTGCTGCCGCACCTGGCCGACCCGTCGCGCATCGACGCCGCGGGCCGGCGCCCGCTGTGGACCTACGCGCACGTGCCGGCCGGCTCCCCCGTCGACCTCACCGAGACCGTCGTCGCGGCGTTCGAGCGGGCCGCACCCGGGTTCCGGGACCTGGTGGTGGCGGCCCGCTGCGTGCCGGCCGCGCGGATGGCCGAGCACAACGCCAACTACGTCGGCGGGGACATCATCGTCGGCGGGGCGACGCTGTTCGCCGCGCTGGTCGGCCCGACGTTGCGGTGGAATCCGTGGAGCACCCCGATCCCGGGGGCCTACCTGTGCTCGTCGGCCACCCCGCCGGGCACCGGGGTGCACGGGATGGCCGGGTTCTACGCGGCGCGCACCGTGCTGCGCCGCGAGTTCGGCATCACCGCGCCGCCGGCGCTGGCGCCCTGAACGCGCTTCGGCGCGGCCGGCGGTGCCGGCCGCGCCGAAGTCGTTGGCTCTCAGGCGGTCTCGGTGATCGGCCGATCCACCCAGCTCATCAGGGCGCGCAGCTTCTTGCCGGTCACCTCGATCGGGTGCTCGGCGTTCTTGCGGCGCAGCTCCTCGAGCTCCTTGTTGCCGCCCTCGACGTTGGCGACCAGCCGCTTGACGAAGGTGCCGTCCTGGATCTCCTTGAGGATCTGGCGCATCCGGTCCTTGGTGCCCTCGTCGATGACGCGCGGGCCGGACAGGTAGCCGCCGAACTCCGCGGTGTCGGACACCGAGTAGTTCATCCGCGCGATGCCGCCCTCGTACATCAGGTCGACGATGAGCTTGAGCTCGTGCAGCACCTCGAAGTAGGCCATCTCCGGGGCGTACCCGGCCTCCACCATGACGTCGAAGCCGGCCTTGACCAGTTCCTCGGTGCCGCCGCACAGCACGGCCTGCTCACCGAACAGGTCGGTCTCGGTCTCCTCCTTGAAGGTGGTCTTGATGATGCCGGCACGCCCGCCACCGATGCCCTTGGCGTAGGACAGCGCCAGCGCCTGGCCCTCGCCCTTGGGGTCCTGGTGCACGGCGATCAGGCAGGGCACGCCCTTGCCGTCGACGAACTGGCGGCGCACCAGGTGACCCGGGCCCTTCGGCGCGACCATCGCGACGGTGACGTTGGCCGGCGGCTTGATCAGCCCGAAGTGGATGTTCAGGCCGTGGCCGAAGAACAGGGCGTCGCCGTCCTTGAGGTGCGGCTCGATGTCGTTGGTGAAGATCTCGGCCTGGGCGGTGTCGGGGGCGAGCAGCATGATGACGTCGGCCCACTTGGCGACCTCGGCCGGGGTGTCGACCTCCAGCCCCTGCTCGGTGACCTTCTCGCGGGACTTCGAACCCTCGCGCAGGCCGACCTTGACCTGCACACCGGAGTCGCGCAGGCTCAGCGCATGGGCATGGCCCTGGCTGCCGTAGCCGATGACCCCGACCTTGCGACCCTGGATGATCGACAGGTCGGCGTCGTCGTCGTAGAACATCTCAACTGCCACGTGATTCTTCTTTCCTGATTCTTCGTTGCTACCTGACGGATCCCTACTTGACGGACCCGATGCCGCGCGGCCCGCGTGACAAGGACACCACACCGGACTGCACCAGCTCGCGAATACCGTACGGCTCCAGGACCCGCAGCAGTGCCTCCAGCTTGTCCTGGGTGCCGGTCGCCTCGATGGTCAACGACTCGGTCGACACATCGACAACCTTGGCGCGGAACAGATTCACCGCCTCGATGATCTGACCGCGGGTGGCCGCGTCGGCGCGCACCTTGATCAGCGCCAGCTCGCGGGCCACCGAGTTGTCCGGGTCCTGCTCCACGATCTTGATGACGTTGATCAGCTTGTTGAGCTGTTTGGTGATCTGCTCGAGCGGCTGATCCTCGACCCGGACCACGATCGTCATCCGGGAGATGTTCTTCTGCTCGGTGGCGCCGACGGCGAGCGACTCGATGTTGAAGCCGCGCCGGGAGAACAGCGCCGCGACGCGCGCGAGCACGCCGGGCTTGTCCTCGACGAGCACCGAGAGGGTGTGGGTGGAGACGCTCATCAGGCGTGGCCCTCCTCGTTGTCGTCGAACAGCGGCCGGATGTCGCGCGCCGCCATGATCTCGTCGTTGCTGGTGCCGGCGGCGACCATCGGCCACACCTGGGCGTCGGCGCCGACGATGAAGTCGATGACCACCGGGCGGTCGTTGATGGCGCGCGCCCGCTCGATCATGTCGGCGACGTCCTCGGCCCGCTCACAACGCATCCCGACGCAGCCGAGGGCCTCGGCGAGCTTGACGAAGTCCGGGATCCACTGGGTGTGGGTGGCCAGATCGGTGTTGCTGTACCGCTCGTCGTAGAACAGCGTCTGCCACTGGCGCACCATGCCCAGGTTGCCGTTGTTGATCAGCGCGACCTTGATCGGCACGCCCTCGATGGCGCAGGTGGCCAGCTCCTGGTTGGTCATCTGGAAGCAGCCGTCGCCGTCGATGGCCCACACCTCGGCGTCCGGCCGGCCCATCTTGGCGCCCATCGCCGCCGGGATGGCGAACCCCATGGTGCCCAGGCCGCCGGAGTTGATCCAGGTCTTGGGCTTCTCGTAGTTGATGAACTGCGCGGCCCACATCTGGTGCTGGCCCACGCCGGCGACGTAGACCGCGTCCGGGCCCGCCAGCTTGCCCAGCGTCTCGATGACGAACTCGGGCGAGAGCTTGCCGTCGCTCTGCGGGCCGTAGCTCAGCGGATAGGTGTTCTGCAGCCCGCGCAGGTAGGTCCACCAGTCGTCCAGGTTCGGCCGCGGGCCGCCGTCCCGGCGCAGCGCGGCGACCAGGTCGGCGATGACGGCCTTGACATCGCCCACGATCGGCACGTCGGCGTGCCGGTTCTTGCCGATCTCGGCCGGGTCGATGTCGGCGTGGATGACCTTGGCCTCCGGCGCGAACGAGTCCAGCCGACCGGTCACCCGGTCGTCGAACCGGGTGCCCAGCGCGATGAGCAGGTCGCTGCGCTGCATCGCACCCACCGCCGCGACCGTGCCGTGCATGCCGGGCATGCCCAGGTTCTGCGGGTGGCTGTCCGGGAACGCGCCGCGCGCCATCAGCGTGGTGACCACCGGGATGCCGGTCAGCTCGGCCAGCTCGCGCAGCTCGGCGCTGGCGTCACCGCGGATCACCCCGCCGCCCACGTAGAGCACCGGCTTGCGGGCGGCCGCGATCAGCTTGGCGGCCTCGCGGATCTGGCGGCTGTGCGGCTTGGTGTTCGGCTTGTAGCCGGGCAGCTCCATCCGCGGCGGCCAGCTGAAGGTGCACTGGCCCTGCAGCAGGTCCTTGGGGATGTCGACGAGCACCGGGCCGGGACGGCCGGTGGCGGCGATGTGGAACGCCTCGGCGATGATCCGCGGGATGTCGTCGCCGTCGCGGACCAGGAAGTTGTGCTTGGTGATCGGCATGGTGATGCCGGAGATGTCGGCTTCCTGGAACGCGTCGGTGCCGATCAGGCTGCGCCCGACCTGCCCGGTGATGGCCACCACCGGGATGGAGTCGATGTTCGCGTCGGCCAGCGGGGTGACCAGGTTGGTCGCGCCCGGGCCGGAGGTGGCCATGCACACCCCCACCCGGCCGGTGGCGTGCGCGTAGCCGCTGGCGGCGTGGCCGGCGCCCTGCTCGTGGCGGACCAGCACGTGGCGCAGCTTCTTGGAGTCGAACAGCGGGTCGTAGACGGGCAGCACCGCGCCGCCCGGGATGCCGAAGATGACGTCTACGTCGAGCAGCTCCAGTGAACGAACCACGGCCTCCGCGCCGGTCATCTGCTGCGGCGGAATCCGCTTGGACGGTGTCGTCTGAGCCGGGGCGGCGCCGTTGACCGGCTTCGCCTCGGCCCGGGTGGTGGGTGCGCTCACTTGGTGTCCCTCTTGTACTTGTTCACCGGATGTTGTTGTCGGATGCAGGTCCGCGGGAGTTTTCGCCCCGAACACGAAAAAACCCCCGGCAGCCGATGCTGCTGCACGAGGGTGGCGCGTCGATGCTGGTGGCTATGCCCGGCAACGGGCCAGCGCGGCACCGACGCGCCAACCAATTACTACGAGCATCCCCAGGAACTGCATAACAACCGACGGTAGACCCTGCGCCGGTGAAAAATCAAATTCCACCCGGGGTGACATGGGCCGCAGGGCACCGCGGGCCCGGGGTGGGCACGACCCGGTGCGAAGATGACCGGGTGACATCCGATCGGCGACCCCGCACCCCGGCCCCGATGGTCCTGCGCATCTCCCCGCTGGCACATCTGGGGGTGGCGATCCTGCTCGTCGGCCTGCTCCCGGCGATCGCGGCCGGCCCGCGCTGGTTCGTGGTGCTGCTGCTGGTCCCGGTGCTGCTGTCGGCGGCGGTGGTGCGCTACCGCACCGTGGCCGACCCCGACGGGCTGACCGCCCGCACCCTGCTGGGCAGCCGCCGGGTGCGCTGGGACGAGCTGAAGGGGCTGCGCTTCGACAAGGGCCGGTGGGCGGTCGCCGAACTGCGCGACGGTGACGCGGTGCGGCTGCCCGCGGTGACCTTCGCCACGCTGCCGGCGCTGGCGCTGGCCAGCGGCGGCCGGGTGCCGAACCCCTACCAGAATCCCCCGCACCGGAATCCCGGCGAACCCCGCTGATCCGGGCTCAGGCCAGCGGGTTGGTGCCGTTGAGCAGCACCCACACCGCGATGCCGAGGCCGACGCCGAGCACCAGCGCGATGAACGAGCCGACGAACGGCCGCCGGGCCCAGCCGCGGCCGGCGTCGAGCCCGTACCGGCCCGGGCCGGCCAGCACGATCACCGCGGCGATCACGAACAGGGTGAGCTGGAATTCCAGCCCGTCGGGCAGGAAGAACGGCAGTCCGCCCCCGGCCGCGGCGATACCGGCCAGCAGGCCGTTGAGCAGGTAGGCCAGCGCGGCGGCCGCGGCCAGCGGGGTGAGCAGCCCGAGCACGAGCAGCACGCCGGCGCCGATCTCGGTGACCACGCCGAGGTAGGTGAGGATGTCGGCGTAGCGGAAGCCGGTCTCGGCCAGCGAGTCCCGGAAGCCGCCCAGACCGGACCCGCCCCACCAGCCGAAGGTCTTCTGCAGGCCGTGGGCGATGAGCAGCAGCCCGAATCCGACGCGCAGCAGCAGCAGCCCGAGGTCGGTGGTGCCGCGCCGGCCGGCGGCCCGGACCCGTTCCTCGACGCTGTCGTCCACCCCGACCTGCACCGGTTCGGCCGCGTAGGAGCCGTACGCCTGGGGCGGGCTGGGCTGGACGTAGGGCAGCGGCTCGGGATCGTTGAGCAGGCTGTAGGGCGACTGCACCCCGCCGGCCGGGGCGCCGTTCGGCGCGGCCGACGTTCCGTAGCGCGGGATGGCCGTCGTCTCCAGGTCGCCGCCGAAGGTCGCGGCGAGATCGTCCTCGGGATCGACCAGGCTCGCCGAGGCGGGCCGCACACCCGCGTCGTCGGGCCGCTGCCAGCCTTGGTGGTCCTGGGGGTCGGTGCTCACGGGGCCTAGCGTAAGTGCTCGTCACCGCGCAACCCGGTATTGGCGCGGGTCGAAATCTGTTCGAAACCGAATCGCGTCCCGGCCCGGCCGGCCCCGCCCGCCGTTGGCGCGGTGCCGCCGGCGGTACGTACGCTGGCCAGCATGAAACCGCGTCGGCCGGTGGCCAGCGTCGTGGCGCTGGCCTGCGCTGCGTTGCTCGTCGGCTCGTCGTGCGCCCGTTTCGACAGCGCCCAGACCCAGCCCTTCACCACCCCGCCGCAGCTGCAGCCGGGGCCACGGACCACGCCCCCGCCGCCGCCCCCGCTGCCGGCCCAGCCCTTCCCCAAGGAGTGCCCGGCACCCGGGGTGATGCAGGGCTGCCTGGACAGCACCAGCGGGCTGATCATGCTGCCGGACGCCAAGTCCGCGCTGGTGGCCGAGCGGCTCACCGGCGCGGTGAAGAAGGTGTCGGTACGGGCCGAACCGGAGGTCAAGGTGGTCGTCCCGGTGGACCCGACCGGTGACGGCGGCCTGATGGACATCGTGCTGTCGCCCACCTACGCCCAGGACCGGCTGATGTACGCCTACATCACCACCCCGACCGACAACCGGGTGGTGCGCATCGCCGACCAGGATCCGCCCAAGCCGATCCTGACCGGGATCCCCAAGGGCCCCACCGGCAACATGGGGTCGCTGATCTTCACCAGCCCCACCACCCTGCTCGTGCAGACCGGCGACGCCGGCGACCCGGCGCTGGCCAACGACCCGAACTCGCTGGCCGGCAAGGTGCTGCGGATCGAGCAGCCGACCACGGTGAACCCGGCGCCGACCACCACCGCGCTGTCCGGGCTCGGGCCGGGCGGCGGCATGTGCATCGACCCGTCGGACCGTTCGCTCTACGTCACCGACCGCGGCCCGACCGCCGACCGGCTGCACCGGATCACCAAGGACTCCCGCACCTCGGTGGTCTGGGAGTGGCCGGACCGGCCCGGGGTGGCCGGCTGCGCCGCGCTGGACGGCACCGTGCTGGTCAACCTGATCAACCCGAAGCAGACCGTGGCGGTGCGGCTGGCGCCGGACACCGGCGCGGTGACCGGGGAGCCGGAGGTGGTCCGCCAGGACACCCGCGGGCACGCCTGGGCGCTGGCGGTGTCCCCGGACGGCAACATCTGGGGTGCGACGGTCAACCGCACCGCCGGGGATGCCGAGAAGCTCGACGACGTGGTGTTCCCGCTGTTCCCGCAGGGCGGCGGCTTCCCGCGGCAGAACGACGAGAAGACATAGGCCGCGCCGGCCCCGGCCGGGGCCGGCGCGGGCTAGCCGGCCTGGCCGCAGGCGGCCAGCACCAGCTCGCGCACCCGCGCGGCGTCGGCCTGGCCCTTGGTGGCCTTCATCACCGCGCCGACGATCGCACCGGCGGCCTGCACCTTGCCGCCCTTGATCTTCTCGACGATGTCGGGGTTGGCGGCCAGCGCGGCGTCGACGGCGGCCTGCAGCGCCGAGTCGTCGCGCACCAGTTCCAGGCCGCGGTCGGCCATCACCTGCTCGGGCTCGCCCTCGCCGGCCAGCACGCCCTCGACCACCTGGCGGGCCAGCTTGTTGGACAGCTTGCCCTCGTCGACCAACCGGATCACGGTGGCGACCTGGGCGGGGGTGATGGGCAGCGCGTCGAGGTCCACGCCGGCCTCGTTGGCCTTCTGCACCAGGAAGTTGCCCCACCAGGCGCGGGCCGCCTCGCTCGGGGCGCCCGCGGCGATGGTGGCCGAGACGAGTTCCACCGCACCGGCGTTGACCAGGTCGCGCATCACCTCGTCGGAGACGCCCCACTCCTGCTGCAGCCGCTTGCGGGCCACCCACGGGTACTCCGGCAGGGTGGCGCGCAACTGCTCGACGAGCTCCGGACTCGGCGCGACCGGCTCGAGGTCGGGCTCGGGGAAGTAGCGGTAGTCCTCGGCGGTCTCCTTGCTGCGCCCGGGCGAGGTGTAGCCGTCCTCGTGGAAGTGCCGGGTCTCCTGGGTGATGGTGCCGCCGGCGTCGAGAATCGCGGCCTGCCGGCGCATCTCGTAGCGCACCGCCACCTCGACGCTCTTGAGCGAGTTGACGTTCTTGGTCTCGGTGCGGGTGCCGAACTCGGCCCGCCCCTTGGGTTTCAGCGACACGTTGGCATCGCAGCGCAGCGACCCCTGGTCCATCCGGACGTCGGAAACCCCAAGGGCGCGAAGCAGATCCCGCAGCGCGGTGACATAGGCGCGGGCGATCTCCGGGGCCCGCTCCCCCGCGCCCTCGATCGGCTTGGTGACGATCTCGATCAGCGGCACCCCGGCCCGGTTGTAGTCCAGCAGCGAGGTGGTCGCGCCCTCGATGCGGCCGGTGGCGCTGCCGAGGTGGGTGAGCTTGCCGGTGTCCTCCTCCATGTGGGCGCGCTCGATGCCGACCCGGAAGGTGGTGCCGTCGTCGAGCGGCACGTCGAGGTAGCCGTTCACCGCGATCGGCTCGTCGTACTGCGAGATCTGGTAGTTCTTCGGCATGTCCGGGTAGAAGTAGTTCTTCCGGGCGAACCGCGACCACGGCGCGATCTCGCAGTTGAGCGCCAGGCCGATGCGGATGGCCGACTCGACGGCGGCCTGGTTGACCACCGGCAGCGAGCCGGGCAGGCCCAGGCACACCGGGCAGACCTGGGTGTTGGGCTCGGCGCCGAACCGGTTGGCGCAGCCACAGAACATCTTGGTGGCGGTGGACAGTTCGACGTGAACCTCCAGGCCGAGCACGGGTTCGTAGCGCGCGACGACGTCGTCGTAGTCGAGCAGTTCGGCGGTGCCAACAGTCATGGCCCCGATCCTAGTGGGTGCCCGTCGCCCGTCCCCCTTCCCGGCGAGCCGGGCAGCGGGGGGTCGGGGGCTCAGCCGAAGAACTCGGCGGCGTCGTCGTAGCGGGACTGCGGCACCAGCTTGAGCCGGCGCACCGCGTCGGCCAGCGGCACCCGCACGATCTCCTGGCCGCGCAGCGCCACCATCGTCCCGAACTCGCCGGCGTGCGCGGCGTCGGCGGCGTTCACCCCGAACCGGGTGGCCAGCACCCGGTCGAAGGCGGTCGGAGTGCCGCCGCGCTGCACGTGCCCGAGCACGGTGACCCGCACCTCCTTGCTGATCCGCTTCTCCACCTCGACGGCGAGCTGCTGGGCCACCCCGGTGAACCGTTCGTGGCCGAACTCGTCGATGCCGCCCTCGCGCAGCTCCATCGAGCCGGGCGCGGGTTTGGCGCCCTCGGCGACCACGCAGATGAAGTGCGAGTCGCCGCGGACGAACCGCTGCTTGATCAGCCGGCAGACCTCCTCGACGTCGAACGGCTGCTCCGGGATCAGGATCAGGTGCGCGCCCGAGGCCAGCCCGGCGTTGAGCGCGATCCAGCCGGCGTGCCGGCCCATCACCTCGACGATCATCACCCGCTGGTGCGACTCGGCGGTGGAGTGCAGCCGGTCGATCGCCTCGCTGGCGATGGACACCGCGGTGTCGTGGCCGAACGTCAGGTCGGTGCAGTCGATGTCGTTGTCGATGGTCTTGGGCACCCCGACCACCGGCACGTTCTCCTCGCTCAGCCAGTGCGCGGCGGTCAGCGTGCCCTCGCCGCCGATCGGGATGAGCACGTCGATCCCGTTGTCGTCGAGGGTCTGCTTGATCTGGTCCAGCCCGGCCCGCAGCTTCTCCGGGTGCACCCGCGCGGTGCCCAGCACGGTACCGCCCTTGGCCAGCAGCCGGTCGTTGCGGTCGTCGTTGCGCAACTGGATGCGCCGGTTCTCCAGCAGACCGCGCCAACCGTCCTGGAAGCCCACCACCGACGACCCGTAGCGGACGTCGCAGGTGCGCACCACGGCGCGGATCACCGCGTTCAGGCCGGGACAGTCGCCTCCACCGGTGAGTACTCCAATGCGCATGCCCTCATCTTGCCCGCTAACCCCGGCGGTTACACGGCGGTCGGCAGCGGCCCCCGGGCGGCCTCGTAGGCCGCACCCACCCGGTAGAGCCGGTCGTCGGCCAGCGCCGGCGCCATGATCTGCAGCCCGACCGGCAGGTTGTCGTCCGGCGACAGCCCCGACGGCACCGACATGCCGCAGTGCCCGGCCAGGTTCAGCGGCAGCGTGCACAGGTCGAACAGGTACATCGCCAGCGGGTCGTCGACCTTCTCCCCCAGCGCGAACGCGGTGGTCGGGGTGGTCGGCGAGACGAGCACGTCGACCTGCTCGTAGGCCGTGTCGAGGTCGCGGGCGATCAGGGTGCGCACCTTCTGCGCCTGGTTGTAGTAGGCGTCGTAGTAGCCGGCCGACAGCGCGTAGGTGCCGATCATGATGCGCCGCTTGACCTCCGGGCCGAAGCCGGCGGCCCGGGTCAGCGCCATCACCTCCTCGGCGCTGCGGGTGCCGTCGTCGCCGACCCGCAGCCCGTAGCGCATGGCGTCGAAGCGGGCCAGGTTGCTCGACACCTCCGAGGGCAGGATCAGGTAGTAGGCGGCCAGCGCGTGCTCGAAGTGCGGGCAGTCGACCTCGACCACCTCGGCGCCGAGCTCGGTCAGGGTCTGCACCGCGGCGTTGAACGACGCCAGCACGCCGGGCTGGTAGCCGTCGCCGCGCAGCTGCTTGACAACGCCGACGCGCACGCCCCGGAGATCCCCGGCCGCGCCCTGCCGGGCCGCGCCGACGACGTCGGGCACCGGCACGTCCAGCGAGGTGGAGTCCATCGGGTCGTGGCCGGCGATGACCTGGTGCAGCAGCGCGGTGTCGAGCACGGTGCGCGCGCACGGCCCGCCCTGGTCCAGCGACGACGCGCAGGCCACCAGGCCGTACCGGGACACCGTGCCGTAGGTGGGCTTGACCCCGACGGTGGCGGTGAGCGCGGCGGGCTGGCGGATCGAGCCGCCGGTGTCGGTGCCGATGGCCAGCGGCGCCTGGAACGCGGCCAGCGCGGCCGCGCTGCCGCCGCCGGAGCCGCCGGGCACCCGGGTCTCGTCCCACGGGTTGCGGGTCGGCCCGTAGGCGGAGTTCTCGGTCGAGCTGCCCATGGCGAACTCGTCCATGTTGGTCTTGCCCAGGATCGGGATGCCCGCGGCGCGCAGCCGCGCGGTCACCGTGGCGTCGTACGGCGCCACCCACCCCTCGAGGATCTTCGATCCGCAGGTGGTGGGCATGTCGGTGGTGGTGAACACGTCCTTGAGCGCCAGCGGCACCCCGGCCAGCGGCGACGGCAGCGGCTCGCCGGCGGCGACGGCGGCGTCGACGTCGGCCGCGGCCGCCAGCGCCCGGTCGGCCGCGACGTGCAGGAACGCGCGGTAGCGGTCGTCGGTGGCGGCGATCCGGTCCAGGCAGGCCCGGGTGACCTCGGTGGCGGACACCTCCCCGGCCGCGATCCGGGCGGCCAGCGTCGCCGCGTCGAGCCGGACGAGTTCGTCGGTCACTGCGCCTCCCCCAGGATCCGCGGCACCGCGAAGCGGCCGTCCTCGGCCCGCGGTGCCTGTGCCAGCGCCTCGGCCTGGGTCAGCCCCGGGCGCACGACGTCGGGGCGGGTGACGTTGACGGCCTTCAACGGGTTGCCGGTGGCCTCGACGCCGGTGACGTCGACGGCCTGGATGCGGCTCACGTGCTCGAGGATGGCGTCGAGCTGGGCGGCGTAGCTGTCCAGTTCCTGCTCGGTCAGCGCCAGCCGAGCCAGGCGTGCCAGGTGGGCAACCTCTGCTCTGGAGATCTGGGACACGTGGCAACAGCCTAGTCCGACCGCGGCGTGCCGGGTGCACCCCCTTGTGCGACAGTGTTGCGCGTGCCTTCGTATCTGCTCCGGGTCCAACTCGAGGACCGTCCGGGTAGCCTCGGCTCCCTCGCGGTCGCGCTGGGGTCGGTGGGCGCCGACATCCTGTCCCTCGACGTCGTCGAGCGCGGTACCGGGTACGCCATCGACGACATCGTGGTCGAGCTGCCGGCCGGCGCGATGCCGGACATGCTGATCACCGCGGCGGAGAACCTCAAGGGCGTCTACGTCGACACCGTGCGGCCGCACACCGGGCTGCTGGAGGCGCACCGCGAGCTCGAGCTCGTCGACCACATCGCCGCGGCCCCGGGCACGGCCGAGAAGCTGCAGGTGCTCGCCGACGAGGCACCGCGGGTGCTGCGGGTGGGCTGGTGCACGGTGGTGCGCCAGGACGCCGACGGGCTGCGCCGGATCGTGGGCAGCCACGGGGCGCCGGAGACGCACGCCGAGTCGGCGCCGTGGCTGCCGCTGGAGCAGGCCACCGTGCTCGACATCGAGGCCGACTGGGTGCCGCAGGTGTGGCGGGACATGGACATCGCGCTGGCCGCGGCGCCGCTGGGCGATCCGAACACCGCGGTGGTGCTGGGCCGGCCGGGCGGGCCGGCGTTCCGGCCGTCGGAGGTGGCCCGGCTGGGCTACCTGGCCGGCATCGTCGCGAGCATCCTGCGCTGAGGACGCCGGGGATCAGCCGACGGCGGCGGGGCCGCCCTCGAGCAGCCGGCGGAACCCGTCCTCGTCGAGGATCGGCACGCCCAGCTCGACGGCCTTGTCGTACTTGGAGCCCGGCGAGTCCCCGGCGACGACGAACGCGGTCTTCTTCGACACCGACCCGGCCGCCTTGCCGCCGCGGGCGATGATCGCGTCCTTGGCCTCGTCGCGGGTGAAGTCGCGCAGCGTGCCGGTGACGACGATGGACAGGCCCTCCAGGGTGCGCTCGACGGAGGTGTCGCGTTCGTCAGCCATCCGGATGCCCGCCGCGCGCCACTTCTCCACGATGGCGCGGTGCCAGTCCACCGCGAACCAGTCCTTGACCGCCGCGGCGATGATCGGCCCGACGCCCTCGACGGCGGCGAGTTGCTCCTCGGAGGCCGCCATGATCGCGTCGATGCTGCCGAACTCGGTGGCCAGCGCCCGCGCCGCGGTGGGGCCGACGTGGCGGATGGACAGCGCGACGAGCACCCGCCACAGCGGCTGGGAGCGGGCCTTGGCCAGATTGGCCAGCAGCCGTTCGCCGTTGGTCGACAGCGTGCCCTTGGTGGTGGTGAACAGGTCGGTGCGCAGCAGGTCGTCGGCGGTGAGGTCGAACAGGTCGCCCTCGTCGGCGATCACCCCGGCCCGCAGCAGCGCGCTGCCGGCCTCGTAGCCGAGCCCCTCGATGTCCAGGGCGCCGCGGCTGGCGACGTAGAACACCCGCTCCCGCAGCTGCGCCGGGCAGCGCCGGGTGTTCGGGCACCGCAGGTCGACGTCGCCCTCCTTGGCCGGGGCCAGCGGCGAGCCGCACTCCGGGCAGTGGGTGGACATCACGAACCGGCGCTCGCTGCCGTCGCGCAGGTCCACCACCGGGCCGAGCACCTCGGGGATGACGTCGCCGGCCTTGCGGATCATCACCGTGTCGCCGATCCGCACCCCCTTGCGGCCGACCTCCTGGGCGTTGTGCAGGGTGGCCAGCGCCACCGTGGAGCCGGCCACCTTGACCGGCTCCATGTAGGCGAACGGGGTGACCCGGCCGGTGCGCCCGACGTTGACCCAGATCTCCAGCAGCCGGGTCTGGGCCTCCTCCGGCGGGTACTTGTAGGCCACCGCCCAGCGCGGCGCGCGCGAGGTGGCGCCGAGCCGGCCCTGCAGCGCGAGGTCGTCGACCTTGACCACCACGCCGTCGATCTCGTGCTCGAGCTCGTGGCGGTGCTCGCCCCAGTAGGCGATGCGCTCCTGCACCCCGGCCAGGCCGTGCACCAGCGCGGTGTGCTCGGAGACCGGCAGCCCCCAGGCGCGCAGCGCCCGGTAGGCGTCGTGCAGGGTGGCCGGCCGGAACCCCTCGGTGTGGCCGATGCCGTGGCAGATCATCCGCAGCGGCCGGCGCGCGGTGACCGCCGGGTCCTTCTGCCGCAGCGAACCGGCCGCGCTGTTGCGCGGGTTGGCGAACGGGGCCTTGCCGGCCGCGACCAGGCCGGCGTTGAGCTCCTCGAAGTCGGCCACCCGGAAGTACACCTCGCCGCGCACCTCCAGCACCGCCGGCACCGGGAACTCGTCGGAGGGCTGCAGCCGCTCCGGGATGTCGGCGATGGTGCGGGCGTTGAGCGTGACGTCCTCGCCGGTGCGACCGTCGCCGCGGGTGGCCGCGCGCACCAGCCGGCCGTCCCGGTACAGCAGCGACAGCGCCACCCCGTCGATCTTCAGCTCGCACAGGTACCGCACGTCCGAGCCGACCTCGCCCTCCACCCGGGCGGTCCAGGCGGCCAGCTCCTCGGGCGTGAAGACGTTGTCCAGACTCAACATTCGCTCGAGGTGCTCGGCCGGCGCGAAGTCGGTGGCGAACCCGGCCCCGCCCACCAGCTGGGTCGGCGAGTCCGGGGTGCGCAGCTGCGGGTGGGCGTCCTCGAGCTCCTGCAGACGGCGCATCAGCGCGTCGAACTCGGCGTCGGAGATGATCGGCGCGTCCCGCACGTAGTAGCGGAACTGGTGTTCGCGCACCTGGTCGGCCAGTTCCTGCCACTGGCGCCGCAGCGCGGCGTCGGGGGCGTCTTCGGACTGTTCGGCCAGCTGTTCGGTCAGCTGATCGGCCGGCTGATCGGGGTCCGGGGTAGCCTTCGCGCTCACGTCGAAAGGCTATCGGAGCAGCCCGACCGTCCGGCTACGCTGGGCCGGTGCCGCACCCGGTGATGTTCCGCGACGACGATCCCGGCCTGGCCCGGCTGCGCGCGATCGCGCTGGGCTTCCCGGGGACCTGCGAACGGATCGCCTGGGGCCGGCCGACCTTCCGCGCGCCGCGGATGTTCGCGATCTACGGCGGCACCGCGAAGGTGGCCGGGGCGACCCTGGACCAGCCGCACTCGGTGCTGGTCAAGGCGGATCCGGCCGAGCTGCCGGCGCTGCTGGCCGATCCCCGGTTC
The DNA here is from genome assembly GCF_937941905.1 of uncultured Mycolicibacterium sp. Taxonomy (GTDB): domain Bacteria; phylum Actinomycetota; class Actinomycetes; order Mycobacteriales; family Mycobacteriaceae; genus Mycobacterium. The sequence goes on from NZ_CALDGS010000003.1 coordinate 25,796, forward strand.
TTCCGGCCGGCCTACCTGGGGCCGCACGGCTGGGTCGGACTGGACCTGACCGGTGCGCCGGTGGACTGGCGCGAGGTGACCGAGCTGGTCGACGCGTCCTGGCGGCAGGTGGCCCCGCGGCGGCGGATCGCCGAGTTCGACGGCGGCTGAGTCAGAGCTCCTCGGCGCCCTCGGCGAGCACGGCGACGGTGCGCCGGGCCAGTTCGATCGCGGTGCGCGCCCAGCCGGGGCTCGCCCCGGCCAGCCCGCACGCCGGACTGATCCCGATCCGCTCCCGCAGCAGCGTCCGGGCGAAGCCCAGCCGGTCGACGAGTTCGGCTGCCGCACGGGCGAGTTCGGTGTCTGTGGGCAGCCGGTCCGGCTCGGTGGTGGGCACCAGCCCGAGCAGCGCGGTGCGGCCGGCGTCGAGGAACTCGCCCAGCCCGTCCAGCCGGGCCGCGTCGAAGCCCGACGGGTCCGTCGCCACCGCGTGGATCGTGCTGCGCCGCAGCACCTGCCACGGCACGTCGGGGTGGCAGCAGTGCACCGCGACCTCGGTGCCGACGGCGGCCACGCAGGTGTCGAGCAGTTCGACCGCCACCGGCTCGTCCAGCGCGGGCACCGGGGTGACGGCGGTGACGCCGGTCAGCCGGCCGGCCAGTGCGGTGGGCAGCAGCGGTTCGTCGAGCTGTACGACCACCGTGGTGTCCAGCCGGCGGGCCAGTTCGGCGCGGTGGGCGGCCAGCCCCTCGGCCAGCGACTGGCCCAGGTCGCGCACCGCGCCCGGGTCGGTGATCGCCCGGTGGCCGGTGCGCAGCTCCAGCTCGGCGGCTAACGTCACCGGCCCGGCGGCCTGCACCTTGACCGGCCGGCCGCCGCCGCGCAGGCCGGCCCGCTCCCAGGCCTCCTCCAGCGCGTCGAGGTCCTCGGCCAGCAGGCTCGCCGCGCGGCGGGCCGCCGCGCTGCGCCCACCGGCCAGCCGGTAGCCGCGCGGGCAGGTGTCGAAGCCGATGTCGACCAGCAGCGCCGAACCGCGGCCGATCAGGTCCGCACCCACCCCGCGGGCGGGCAGTTCGACCAGGTGAGCCAGTCCGGGCAGCTCACCGACGACCACGGCGGCGGCCTCCCGGGGCGCGCTGCCCGGCCAGGATCCGATTCCGGTTGCGGTGGCGAAAAGGCTCACGCGGCCAACAGTATTCGATGCCGACACGGGGCCGCCTCCCGGGCGCTCAGCGGCCGATGGTGGCCGCGGCGAGCACCTCGTCGCCGTCCGGGTCGGGGCGGTAGAGCACCAGGGTCTGTCCGGGCGCCACGCCGCGCAGCGGCTCGCGCAGCTGCACCCGCAGCCGCCCGTCGCGCAGTTCGGCGACCGCGGCCGCCAGCCCGCCGTGGGCGCGCACCTGCACCACGCACTCGACGGGGCCGTCGAACGGCACGCCCGAGGTGAACACCGGCCGCAGCCCGGTCAGCGTCCAGACGTCGAGCTCCTCGGCCGGTCCGACCCGCACCGTGCCGGTCTCCGGCTCGATCGCGGTGACGTAGCGGGGCCGGCCGTCGGGCCCGGGGCCGGGGATGCCCAGGCCCTTGCGCTGCCCGATGGTGAAGCCGTGCACCCCGTCGTGCTCGGCGAGCACCGCGCCGGTGGCCGAGTCGACCACCTTGCCGGGCCGCACCCCGATGCGCGCGCCGAGGAAGGTGCGGGTGTCCCCGGACGGGATGAAGCAGATGTCGTGGCTGTCCGGTTTGCGGGCCACCGCCAGCCCGCGCCGGGCGGCCTCCTCGCGGATCTGCGCCTTGGGGGTGTCGCCGACCGGGAACAACGCGTGCCGCAGCTGCTCGGCGGTCAGCACCGCCAGCACGTAGGACTGGTCCTTGTCGCGGTCCACCGCGCGGCGCAGCCGGCCGTTCTCCAGCCGGGCGTAGTGGCCGGTGGCCACCGCGTCGAAGCCCAGGGCCAGCGCGCGGGCGGCCAGGGCGGAGAACTTGATCCGCTCGTTGCAGCGCACGCACGGGTTGGGGGTCTCGCCGCGGGCGTAGGACGCCACGAAGTCGTCGATCACCGACTCCTTGAACTGCTCGGCGAAGTCCCACACGTAGAACGGGATGTCCAGGATGTCGGCGACCCGGCGGGCGTCGGCGGCGTCCTCCCGCGAGCAGCAGCCGCGCGAGCCGGTGCGCAGTGCGTCCGGGCTGGCCGACAGCGCCAGGTGCACCCCGACCACCTCGTGCCCGGCATCGACCATCCGGGCGGCCGCGACCGACGAATCGACCCCGCCGCTCATCGCGACCAGCACGCGCACTACTTGTCCACCCCCGCCCCGGCCAGTGCGGCCTGCCGGGCCCGCTCCACCACGCCGGGCAGCACCGCCAGCGCGGCGTCCACGTCGGCGTCGGTGCTGGTGTGCCCCAACGACAGCCGCAGCGATCCGCGGGCGCTGGCCGGATCGGCGCCCATCGCGATCAGCACGTGGGACGGCTGCGCCACCCCGGCCGTGCAGGCCGAACCGGTGGAGCACTCGATTCCCTTGGCGTCCAACAACATCAGCAGCGCGTCCCCTTCGCAGCCGGCGAAGGTGAAGTGCGCGTTGCCGGGCAGCCGGTCGGCCCCCACGGCCCCGTTGACGCGTACCCCGTCGATGCGCTCGAGCACGCCGTCGATGAGCCGGTCCCGCAGCCGCCGCACCCGGGTGCCGGTGTCGTCCATCGACGCCACCGCCTCGCGCAGCGCCACCGCCGTCGCCACCGCCCCGGCCACGTCCGGGGTGCCGGAGCGCACGTCGCGTTCCTGGCCGCCGCCGTGCAGCAGCGGCACGCAGGCGGTGTCGCGGCGCAGCAGCAGCGCGCCCACCCCGACCGGCCCGCCGAACTTGTGCGCGCCCACGCTCATCGCGGCCAGCCCGGCCGCGGTGAAGTCGACCGGGATGTGGCCGACGGCCTGCACCGCGTCGCTGTGCACGGGCACCCCGAACTCGGCGGCCACCCCGGCCAGTTCGGCGACCGGCAGGATGGTGCCGACCTCGTTGTTGGCCCACATGACCGACACCAGGGCGACGTCGTCGTGCTCCTCGAGCGCGGCGCGCAGCGCGGCCGGGGCCACCGAGCCGTCGGCGCCGACCGGCAGCCAGGTGACCTCGGCGCCCTCGTGCTCGACGAGCCAGTGCACGGCGTCGAGCACGGCGTGGTGTTCGATCGGGGTGGTGATGATGCGCCGGCGGCGCTCGTCGGCGCCGCGGCGGGCCCAGTAGATGCCCTTGACGGCCAGATTGTCGGCCTCGGTGCCGCCCGCGGTGAACACGATCTCGCTGGGCCGCGCCCCGAGCAGCCCGGCCAGCGTCTCCCGGGCCTCCTCCATCCGGCGCCGGGCGGCCCGGCCGGTGGTGTGCAGCGAGGAGGCGTTGCCCACCGTCGCCAGCACGGCCGTCATCGCCTCGATGGCGGCGGGGTACATCGGGGTGGTGGCGGCGTGATCGAGATACACCGACTCGGGGGCCGTGCTCATGACGGTCCCCAGGATAGTCGCAGCGCGCCGACCGGCCCGGACGGCGGTCGCTCAGCGCTGCGCGAACCAGTCGGCCGGCGTGGTCGGCGCGAGCGTGGCGCCCTCGCCGGTGACCAGGCTGTCGGCGTCGACGACGGTGCCGAAGTAGGTGGCCCGCGGGTCGATCACCACCGGCAGCTCGCGGCCCCGGTCGGCGAGCACGGTCCGGGCCAGTTCGGCGAAGCTCATCTTCTCCGGCCCGCCGATGTCGCGGACGCCGTTGCGGGGTGCGGCCACCGCGCTGCGCGCCACCTCGGCGGCGACGTCGTCGGCGGCGATGGGCTGGATGCGCCCGTCGGGCACCCGGACCTGCCCGTCGTGGGTGAGGGAGTCGACGATGGCCGCCGCGAACTCGTCGAACTGGGTGGCCCGCACGATGGTGTAGGGAATCCCGGCGGCGGCGACCGCCCGTTCCTGGGCGGCCTTGGCGCGCAGGTAGCCGCTGTCGGGCAGCCGGTCGCATCCCACGATCGACAGCACCAGGTAGTGCCCCACCCCGGCCGCGCGGGCCGCGCCGAGCAGCCGGTGCGCCGCGACGGTGAAGAACTCCATCACCGGCCCGTCCTCGAACGACGGCGAATTCACTACGTCCACAACGACATCCGCGCCGTCCATGGCCTCCGGCAGGCCGGCGCCGGAGCGCACGTCCACCCCGGTGGACAGCGCGGCGCCCACCACCTCGTGGCCGGCGCGGCGCAGCAGGCCGACCACCCGGGAGCCGATCTGTCCGGAGGCGCCGATGACGGTGATGCGCATGGCCCGACCTTCCGCCGCAGGGTGCCGGTGCCGGTCGCATCGACACCCCCAGTCTTCACCTGCGCGGCGCCGGAGGGAACCCCCGCAACGGCGAAACGCCCCGGCGCGCGGCGCGCCGGGGCGTTTCGGAACGAACCGGGACCTCAGCCCTTGCGGGCCTTGATCGCCTCGGTCAGCTGCGGGGCGACCTTGAACAGGTCGCCGACGATGCCCAGGTCGGCGATCTCGAAGATCGGCGCCTCCTCGTCCTTGTTGACCGCGACGATGGTCTTCGAGGTCTGCATGCCGGCGCGGTGCTGGATCGCGCCGGAGATGCCCAGTGCGATGTACAGCTGCGGCGACACGGTCTTGCCGGTCTGGCCGATCTGGAACTGGCCCGGGTAGTAGCCCGAGTCGACCGCCGCACGCGAGGCGCCCACCGCGCCGCCGAGCGCGTCGGCCAGCTCCTCGACGATCTTGAAGTTCTCGGCGCTGCCGACACCGCGGCCGCCGGCCACCACGACGCTGGCCTCGGTGAGCTCCGGACGGTCGCCGGCCACCGCGGGCTCGCGCTTGGTGATCTTGACGGCGTTCTCGGCCGGGGCCGGCACCTCGACGTTGACGACCTCGCCCGCGCCCTCGGCCGGGGCGGCCTCGATCGAGCCGGGCCGGACGGTGAAGATCGGGGTCTCGGCGGTGGCCTCGGCCTCGACGGTGAACGCACCGCCGAAGATCGAGTGCACGGCCTTGCCGCCCTCCTTGATCTCCACCACGTCGGTCAGCACGCCCGAGCCGGTGCGGGCGGCCAGCCGGCCGGCGATCTCCTTGCCGTCGGCGGTGGCGGCCAGCAGCACGGCGGCCGGGGTCGCCGACTCCACCAGCGAGGCCAGCACGTCGACCTTCGGCGTGATCAGGTAGTTGACCGCGTCGTCGGACTCGGCGACGTAGATCTTGGCGGCACCGGCGGCCTTCAGCGCGTCGGTCAGCGGGGCGGCGGTGCCGGGGGCACCCACCACGACCGCGGCCGGCTCGCCCAGCACCCGGGCGGCGGTGATCAACTCGGTGGTGACCTTCTTCAGGGCACCGTCGGCGTGCTCGACGAGCACAAGTACTTCAGCCATGGCTTCTTCTCGGTCCTTCGTGTCTCGGGGAGTCTCAGATCAGCTTCTGGGCAACCAGGAACTCGGCGATCTTGTTGCCGCCCTCGCCCTCGTCGACCACCTTCTCGCCGGCGGTCTTCGGCGGCTTCGGGGTTGCCGAGAGCACCCGGGTCGCGGCGTTGGCACCACCGACCTCGTCGGCCTCCACCCCGATCTCGGCCAGGGTGAGCTTGGCGACTTCCTTCTTCTTGGCCGCCATGATGCCCTTGAAGGACGGGAAGCGCGGCTCGTTGATCTTCTCGGTCACGCTGACCACGGCCGGCAGCGAGGCCTCGACGGTGAACACGCCCTCGTCGGTCTCCCGCTCGGCGACGAGCTTGCCGCCCTCGACGGTGAGCTTGCGCACGTGGGTGATCGCCGGGATGCCGAGGTACTCGGCGACGATGGCCGGCACCGCGCCGCCCACGCCGTCGGTGGACTCGTTGCCGGCCAGGATCAGACCCTGCTCCATGTCCTCGACGGTGCCGATGGCGCGGGCCAGCGCCCAGGCGGTCTGCGTCATGTCCGAGCCGTGCAGGCCGTCGTCGACGAGGTGCACGGCCTTGTCGGCACCCATCGACAGCGCCTTGCGGATCGCCTCGGTGGCCCGCTCCGGGCCGGCGGTGAGCACGGTCACCGTGCCGTCACCCTCGCGCTCCTTGATGAGCAGGGCCTCCTCGACCGCACGCTCGTTGATCTCGTCGAGCACCGCGTCCGCGGCCTCCCGATCGAGGGTGAAGTCGCCCTCGGACAGCTTGCGTTCCGACCAGGTGTCCGGGACCTGTTTGATCAGGACCACGATGTTTGTCATGAGTCTGGTTCGTCCTCCTCGCAGAGACCGGGCGGCCGGCCTTCGATTGCACGCTCACACAGCGCCCACCATGTTACCCGCGAGTAACTTGTGGTGGAATGCAGGTTCACCATAGCGGGTCTGCACCGGTCCGATCACTTGCCCCACCCTGCAGGAACACCGCAATGCCCTCGTGGCCCGGCCATCGGCCGCCCCGCTGGGTTAGCCTGCCTTGCAATGAGCGCACACGAGACCGACGGTCCGGCCGCCGGCGGCGGCGCCGGCACCCTGCCGCTGACCGGGGAACGCACCGTTCCCGGCCTGGTCGAGGAGAACTACTGGTTCCGCCGCCACGAGGTGGTCTACCAGCGGTTGGCGCACCGCTGTGCGGGCCGGGACGTGCTGGAGGCCGGCTGCGGCGAGGGCTACGGCGCCGACCTGCTCGCCGACGTGGCGCGCCGGGTGATCGGGCTGGACTACGACGAGACGACGGTGGCGCACGTGCGGGCCAAGTACCCGCGGGTCGACATGCGGCACGGCAACCTGGTCGCGCTGCCGCTGCCGGACGCGTCGGTGGACGTGGTGGTCAACTTCCAGGTCATCGAGCATCTGTGGGATCAGCCGGGGTTCGTCGCCGAGTGCCGGCGGGTGCTGCGCCCGGGCGGGCTGCTGCTCATGTCCACCCCGAACCGGATCACCTTCTCCCCCGGCCGCGACACCCCGGTCAACCCGTTCCACACCCGTGAACTCGACGCAGCCGAGCTCACCGAGCTGCTCACCGCCGGTGGGTTCGCGGTGGAGTCGATGCTCGGGGTGTTCCACGGCCCGCGGCTGGCCGAGCTGGACGCCCGCCACGGCGGCTCGCTGATCGACGCGCAGATCGCGCGGGCGGTGGCCGGCGCGCCGTGGCCGCCGCAGCTGCTGGCCGACGTCGCCTCGGTGCGCACCGCCGACTTCGACCTGGTCGAGTGCGGCCCGGGCGCGGACCGCGACATCGACGACAGCCTGGATCTGGTCGCGATCGCGGTGCGGACGTGACCGAGCCCGGCGCCGGCGTGCCCGGCCTGTTCACCCTGGTCCTGCACACGCACCTGCCGTGGCTGGCCAATCACGGCCGGTGGCCGGTCGGCGAGGAGTGGCTCTACCAGTCGTGGGCGTCGTCGTACCTGCCCCTGGTACGGGTGCTGCGCACGCTGGCCGCCGAGGACCGCGGCCGGCTGCTCACCCTCGGCATCACCCCGGTGGTGGCCGCCCAGCTCGACGACCCGCACTGCCTGGACGGGATGTACCACTGGCTGGCCAACTGGCGGTTGCGGGCACTGGAGGCCACCACCCGGTACGACCGGGAAGGCCTGCGGGAGTTCGGGATTCGCGAGGTCGGCCAGGCCGAGGCGGCGCTTGCCGACTTCGAGACGCAGTGGCGCCACGGCGCCGCGCCGCTGCTGCGCGAACTCGTCGAGTCCGGCACCGTGGAGCTGCTGGGCGGGCCGCTGTCGCACCCGTTCCAGCCGCTGCTGCACCCGCGGCTGCGGGCGTTCGCGCTGGCCGAGGGCCTGGCCGACGCCGCCCACCGGTTCGGCCACCGCCCGTCGGGCATCTGGGCGCCGGAGTGCGCCTACGCCCCCGGGATGGAGGACGGCTACGCCGCCGCGGGGGTGACGCACTTCATGGTCGACGGCCCGTCGCTGCACGGCGACACCGCGCTGGGCCGGCCGGTGGGCTCCTCGCCGGTCCTGGCCTTCGGCCGCGACCTGCAGGTCAGCTACCGGGTGTGGTCGCCGAAGTCCGGCTACCCGGGACATGCCGCCTACCGCGACTTCCACACCTACGACCACGTCACCGGGCTCAAGCCGGCCCGGGTCACCGGGCGCACGGTGCCGCCGGAGGCCAAGGCCCCCTACGACCCGCAGCGCGCCGAACGCGCGATCGACGCCCACGTCGCCGATTTCGTCGAGGTGGTGCGCCGCCGGCTAATCGCCGAGAGCGAGCGTATCGGCCGGCCCGCGCACGTGGTGGCCGCCTTCGACACCGAGCTGTTCGGTCACTGGTGGTACGAGGGCCCGATCTGGCTGGAACGGGTGCTGCGCGCGCTACCGGCCGCCGGGGTGCGGGTCGGCACGCTCGCCGACGCCGCCGCGGCCGGCTTCATCGGCGCCCCGGTCGAGCTGCCGCCGAGCTCCTGGGGTTCGGGCAAGGACTGGCGGGTGTGGTCCGGCGAGCAGGTGGCCGATCTGGTGCAGCTCAACCGCGAGGTGGTCGACACCGCGCTGGCCGCGGTGGACAAGGCGCTCGACGCCCGCGCCGGGCGGGATTTCGTCGCCGACCAGATCCTGCGCGAGACCCTGCTGACGGTCTCGAGCGACTGGCCGTTCATGGTCAGCAAGAACTCCGCGGCCGAATACGCGCGCAGCCGCGCGCACCTGCACGCGCACGCCACCCGGGAGCTGTGCGCCGCCGTGACGGCGGGCCGGCACGAGCAGGCCCGGCGGCTGGCCGCCGACTGGAACCGCGCCGACGGTCTGTTCGGCGCGCTGGACGCCCGGAGGCTCCCGCGGTGACCGCGCGGCGCCCCGGTCCGCTTACGCACGGGCGCTCGCGCCGGACCGAAGGTGAAATGCATTGAAGATCCTGATCGTGTCGTGGGAGTACCCGCCGGTGGTCGTCGGCGGCCTCGGCCGCCACGTCCACCATCTCGCCACGGCGCTGGCCGCCGCCGGGCACGAGGTGGTGGTGCTCAGCCGGCAGCCGGAGGGCACCGACCCGAGCACCCATCCCACCGTCGACGAGGTGCGCGAGGGCGTGCGGGTGCTCGCCGCCGCGCACGACCCGCTGGAGTTCGAGTTCGGCGCCGACATGATGGCCTGGACGCTGGCGATGGGGCACGCCATGCTGCGGGCCGGGCTGACGCTGGCCACCCGCGGCGGGGCCGACGGGGCCCCGTGGCGGCCGGACGTGGTGCACGCCCACGACTGGCTGGTCGCCCACCCGGCCATCGCGCTGGCCGAATTCTTCGACGTGCCACTGGTTTCCACCATCCACGCGACCGAGGCCGGCCGGCACTCGGGCTGGGTGTCGGGCCGGATCAGCCGCCAGGTGCACGCGGTGGAGTCCTGGCTGGTGCGGGATTCGGACTCGCTGATCACCTGTTCGGCGTCGATGAGCGAGGAGATCACCGAACTGTTCGGGCCGGGGCTCTCCGAGATCCGGGTGATCCGCAACGGAATCGACGCCGGCAGTTGGCCGTTCGCGCCGCGGCGACCGCGCACCGGCCCGGCCCGGCTGGTCTACATCGGCCGGCTGGAGTACGAGAAGGGCATCCAGGACCTCATCGCCGCGCTGCCGCGCATCCGGCGCACCCACCCGGGCACCACGCTGACCGTGGCCGGGGTCGGCACCCAGGAGCAGTGGCTGCGCGAGCAGGCCCGCAAACACCGGGTACTCAAGGCGATCCGCTTCGTCGGCCGGCTCGAGCACCCCGAACTCGTGGCGCTGCTGCACAGCGCCGACGCCGCGGTGCTGCCCAGTCACTACGAGCCGTTCGGCATCGTGGCGCTGGAGGCCGCCGCCACCGGGGCCCCGCTGGTCTGCTCGAGCGCGGGCGGCCTGGGCGAGGCGGTGATCGACGGGGTGACCGGGCTGACCTTCGCCCCGCGCGACGTGGCCGGGCTCGCCGACGCGGTGCGCCGGGTGCTCGACGACCCGGACGCCGCCCAGCGGCGCGCGCTGGCCGCCCGGGAGCGGCTGGGCACCGACTTCGACTGGAACACCGTGGCCGACGAGACCGCGCAGGTCTACCTGGCCGCCAAGCGGCGGATCCGCGAGCCGCTGGGCCGCCGGGAGATCGTCGAGCACGCCCTGCCCGACCGCTGAGCGCGCACCGGCTCAGCGGGCCGCCTTCTTGCGCTCGATGTCGGCCAGCGCCTCGGCCAGCCGGGCCCGTTCGGCCGCCGACGCCTCCCAGGCCTCCTTGCGGTTCTTGACCACCTTGGCCGGGGCGCCGACCGCGATCGAGTAGTCCGGGATGTCGCCGCGCACCACCGCGTGCGAACCGAGCACGCAGCCGCGGCCGACGGTGGTGCCGCGCAGCACGGTGACCTTGGCGCCGATCCAGGTGTCCGGGCCGATCCGCACCGGGCTCTTGATGATGCCCTGGTCCTTGATCGGCATCTCGATGTTGTCCATCTTGTGGTCGAAGTCGCAGATGTAGCACCAGTCGGCCATCAGCACCGAGTCCCCGAGCTCGATGTCGAGGTAGGTGTTGATGACGTTGTCGCGGCCCAGCACCACCTTGTCGCCGATGCGCAGCGAGCCCTCGTGCGCCCGGATGGTGTTCTTGTCGCCGATGTGCACCCAGCGGCCGATCTCCAGCTCGGCCAGCTCGGGGGTGGCGTGGATCTCGACGTCCTTGCCGAGGAACACCATGCCGCGGGTGATGATGTGCGGGTTGGCCAGCTTGAACCGCAGCAGCCGCCAGTAGCGCACCAGGTACCACGGCGTGAAGGCGCGGTTGGCGATCACCCATTTCAGCGAGGCCCAGGTCAGAAACCGGGCCTGCCGCGGGTCGCGCAGCCGCGATCCGCGCCAGCGCACATGCAGCGGGGCGCCCCACATCGTCGTCATGGCCGCAAAGCCTACGCGAGCACGCCGGGCCGGTGGGTTACCCTCACGTGGGCTTGGCGAGCTCACCCCACACGACGACGAGAGGATCCGGTGTTCCGGCGAGCGACCGCAGCGGCGACCGTCGCGGTGACGGCCTTTCTGGGCGGATGCGGGACCACCGACGGCTGGGTCGAGGCCCGGCCCGCATCGGGCTGGTCGGCGCAGTACGGCGATCCGGCCAACACCAGCTACACCGGCACCGCCGGTGCCCGTGACCTGACGCTGGAGTGGACCCGCGAGGTCAAGGGCGAGCTGGCCGCGCAGGTGGCGCTGGGTTCGGGCAGCTATCTGGCGGTCAACGCGCAGACCCCGGCGGGCTGCTCGCTGATGGTCTGGGAGTTCGACAACCTGGCCCGGCAGCGCTGGTGCACCCGGCTGGTGCAGGGCGGCGGGATCTCCGGGCCGCTGTTCGACGGCTTCGACAACGTCTACGTCGGCCAGCCGGGTGCGATCCTGTCCTTCCCGCCCACCCAGTGGATCCGTTGGCGCAAGCCGGTGATCGGCCTGCCCACCACCCCGCGGCTGCTGCCCGACGGGCTGCTGCTGGTGGTCACCCACCTCGGCCAGGTGCTGGTGTTCGACGCCCACCGCGGCTCGGTGGAGGGCACCGCGCTGGACCTGGTGGCCGGGGTGGACCCGACCGACCCCGAGCGCGGGCTGGCCGACTGCGCGCAGGCCGGGCCGGAGTGCCCGGTGGCGGCGGCCCCGGCGTTCTCGGCGGCCGGTGCGGTGGTGGTGCTCGGGCTGTGGGAGCCGGGCGCGCCGGAGCCGGTGCTGGTCGGGCTGCGCTACCGGCCGGGCCAGCGCACGCTGCTGACCCGGGCCTGGACCTCCGACGCGGTCGGCGGCGGCCCGATCGCCAGCCCGGTGCTGTCGGCCGACGGGTCGACCGTCTACGTCAACGGCCGGGACCGGCGGCTGTACGCGCTCAACGCCGCCGACGGCCAGGTCCGGTGGTCGGTGGCGCTGGGGTTCCAGCCGCTCACCCCGCCGTCGCTGTCCCCGGACGGGCTGCTGGTCGCCGGCGGCGGGCCGGGCGCGCGGCTGGTGGCGGTGCGCGACGACGGCGACCGGGGCGAGGTGGTCTGGCGCCGCGACGACGTGGAGCCGCTGTCGACCGCCAGCCGGGCCGGTGCCGAGGTGGCCTACACGGTGGCCCGCGACGGCGAGGGCCTGGCCCTGCTGGTGTTCGACCCGGCCGACGGCGGCACCGTGGCCACCCATCCGCTGCCGGAGGCCACCGGCTGGCCGGTGGGGGTGTCGGTGAGCCACGACCGCCGGGTGGTGACCGCCACCAGCGACGGCCGGGTGTACGGCTTCGCGCCGCGCTGACCGGCGGCCGCTAGCGGGCCAGCACCTCGGCCAGCTCGGCGCGCGGCACCGCCGCCCGGGCGGCGCCGGCCGACTCCGGCAGCAGCTCGCCCTGGCCGAAGAAGAAGATCACCTCGTCGTCGGTGATGGCGAAGTTCTGGTAGTGGCTCGGGTCCATGCCCTGCCCGGCCGGGATCGGCTGGTCGATGCCGGTCTGACGGCGCAGCTCGCGCTGCACGACCGGGAAGATCACCGCCATCGGGTCGGCCTCGGCGTCGAACAGCGTGTCGAAGGTGATCGGGGCGCCCTTGGCCAGGTCGTAGTTGAACGCCTTGTACCAGGTCTGCGGATGCAGGCCGCCGACGTTCTGGTAGACCTCCAGCACCAGGCTGCGGGTGCCGCCCGTACCGGTGCCGGAGCGGTAGGCGGTGCCCTTGGCGTCCAGCACGTAGGGCAGGTCGCGGGCGTTGGGCATGTCGGAGACGTTGACGAACCCGTCGCGGGTCTGGGTCAGGTAGTCGGTCAGCGGCTGCTGGTCCGGGTAGTCGGTGGGGAACGCGAAGTCCAGCGTGTAGTTGGGGCTCTCCGCGTGCACGCGGCACACCCGGTCGGCGTCGACGGTGCCGCCGAGGGCACCGCACGCGGGTTGTGCACCGGCGGCCGGGGCGGCGGTCAACAGGCCGGCGGCCGCGATCACGGCCGTCACCTGGGCAATGCGCATTCGCTCGTCCTCGCTGGCTGTCCGGCGCCGGCTCGGCCGCCGGCGCGTCTGCTGCAAGCCTACGTCGCGGCTCAACGTGACGGACGACATATGAATGCCGTTGCCCGGCTTGCGCCTTTGGGGCCGATCCGGGTGATGACCACCGACAGCCGCGCCGAGCCGCGCAGCCGCAGCCGGCGCCGCAGCGCGTCGGGGTCGACGTCGACGCCGCGCACCAGGATCTCCACCGCGCCGGCGTCGTGGCCGGCCAGCGCGCCGCGCAGCCGCTTCTCGCTGTAGCCCAGGGTCTCGAGCACCTCGAAGCCGCGCACCCCGTCGGGCAGCCGGTCGCCGGACAGGTAGGCGATGGCCGGGTCGAGCTGCCACAGCCCGTGCCGGGCGGCCCAGTGCCGGACCAGCCCGGCCCGCACCACCGCGCCGTCCGGGTCGATGATCCAGCGGCCCGGCTCGGCGACCGGGCAGTCGTCGGGGTCGGCGTCGGTGACCTGTTCGCCGCGGTCGAGCAGGGTGGCGCGCCGGCGCACCCCGGGTTCGGCCAGGCCGGCCGACCACAGGCAGGCCTCCCGCACGCCGCCGCCGGCCGAGACCACCTCGATCTCGCCGTCGAACCCCATCCGGGTCACGGCGTCGAAATCGATTCCGGGAGCGCACTTCACCGCCAGGTCGCGGCCCCGGTGGACCGCCAGCAGCGCATCCAGCGGCGGGGTGTAGTCGCGCGGGTCGAAGCGGCGCCGGCCGCCGCTGCGCCGGGCCGGGTCGGCGACGACGGCGGTGCCGGTGCTCACCGGACGCAGGGCGTCGGCACGGCAGAGCAGCACCGACGCCCGGTCGCGCAGGTTGTGCCGGGCCATCGCCAACCGCACCGGGTCCAGGTCGCTGCCGATCACGAGTTCGGCCGAATCGGCAAGCGCGGCAACCTCGGTGCCGATCGAGCAGGTGACGTCGTGCACCCGGCGGCGGGCCAGCCGGCGGGCCCGGTGGGCGGCCACCGGCGCGGCGGTGGCCTGCTGCAGCGCCTCGTCGGTGAACAGCCAACTGTCCGCCTCGGCGAACTTCGCCGCAGCCCGCCGCCGCAGCAGCACCGTCTCCACCACCGCGGCCGCATGGTCACCGAAATGTGTTTTCGCCCAACCGATGTCGGCAAGCAGGCTGGCCTCGGTCAGCGGCCTGGCCGCGGCCCGCTCCAGCGCCTGTTCACCGGACGGCCCGGTGAGATAGGCGATGTCGTCGAGTGTGAACGAATACCCCGGCAACTAGGACGGTTTCACCCCGGTGATCATCACGTTGTAGAACCAGCCCTTGGGCACCACCCGGCGCCACAGGTGGTTGTCGAACCAGCTCAGCGTGGTCCAGCTGTTGAAGGCGAATTTCGCCCAGCCCCAACCGAGTTTGCCCGGCGGAACGGCCGCCTCGAAGGTACGCACCGGCCAGCCGAGCATGGCGGCGGTGAACTCCTCGCTGGCGGTGCGGACCTCGACCGCACCGGCGTTGCGGGCCATCCGCTCCAGGTCGGCCGGATCGAAGGTGTGCAGGTCGACGACGGCCTCCAGGGCGGCGGCCCGGGAGGACTCGTCGAGCTCCTGCTGCGGCCGGCGCCAGCCCGACAGCACCGGCAGCCGGGTGACGTTGGTGGTGACGTGCCAGGTCAGCGTGGACAGCGCGCGGGCGTAGCTGTTGCCGACGGTGGTCGGCTCGCCGGCGAAGACGAAGCGACCGCCCGGCTTGAGCACCCGGACCACCTCGCGCAGCGACAGCTCCACGTCCGGGATGTGGTGCAGCACCGCGTGCCCCACCACCAGGTCGAAGGTGTCGTCGTCGTAGGGGATGCCCTCGGCGTCGGCCACCCGGCCCTCGATGTCCAGCCCGAGCGAACGGCCGTTGCGGGTGGCGACCTTGACCATGCCCGGGGACAGGTCGGTCACCGCGCCGCGCCGGGCCACCCCGGACTGCATCAGGTTGAGCAGGAAGAACCCGGTGCCGCAGCCGAGCTCCAGGGCCCGTTCGTAGGGCAGCTCGCGCTGCACCTCGGGCGGAACGATCGCGTCGAACCGGCCGCGCGCGTAGTCGATGCAGCGCTGGTCGTAGGAGATCGACCACTTCTCGTCGTAGGTCTCGGCCTCCCAGTCGTGGTAGAGGATCTGCGCCAGCTTGGTGTCGTGGCGGGCCGCCTCCACCTCCTCGGCCGTCGCGTGCGGGTTCGGGGCCGGGATCACCTCGTCGGTGGCGCCGGGGTCGATACGCGTCATGCTGGGCAGCCTAACCGGCGAACCGGGCCTTGGCGGCGGCCAGCACCTGCACCGGGTGGTCGGCGACCCGGCGGGCCCAGCTCAGCGCGGCGCGGTGGACGTCGTCGGGGGCCACCATCTCGTCGACGAGGCCGAGTGCGAGCGCCTCCTCGGCGTCGACGAACCGGCCGGTGAACACCAGGTCCTTGGCCGCCGCCGCGCCGATCGCGCGGGCCAGCCGCGCCGCGCCGCCGCCGAGCGGGGTCAGCCCGGCCAGGATCTCGGTGGCCCCGAACTTGGCGTTGTCGCCGCTGATCCGCCGGTCGGCGGCCAGCGCCAGCGACAGCCCCGACCCCAGGGCGTAGCCGCTGACGGCGGCCACCGTGGGTTTGGGCAGCGCGGCGATCGCGTCGAACGCCGCGGCCGCGGCGGCGTCGGTGATCGCGGCCTGCGCGGGCGAGCACCGGTGCCGCGCCCGCACGTCGTCGCCGGCGCTGAAGACGTGGTGGCCGCCGTAGAGCACCACCGCGGCGACGTCGGCGCGGCCGGCCAGTTCGGCGGCCGCGTCGGCCAGCTCGAGGTAGACCTGGCGGTCGAGCGTGTTGTCCGGCGGCCGGGACAGCCGCAGCTCGGCCACCCCGGCGGCGGCGGTGTCGGTGACGGTGACGAACTCGCGCACGGCGGCCTCAGCCGTCGCCCGGATCGCGGCCGGCCCGGGCGGCGTTGTAGCGGTCGCTGTCGAAGAACTCGATCTCCCAGTTGCCGTCGCGCACCACCAGGTGCGGCTGGACCGGCCGGATCTGCCGCTGGACCGTCATGGCCTCGGCGACGGTGCGGCCCACGAGCGAGTCGAGCTGGGTCCAGGTGGGCGGCAGCAGGAAGGTGCGCCCGGCGGCGAAGTCGTCGAGGGCCTGCCGGGGAGTGACCCAGTCGGCCTGGTCGGTCTCGGTGTTGTCGCCGTCGGCGCGCTGGCCGGCCGGCAGGGCGCCGACGAAGAAGTAGGTGTCGTAGCGGCGGGTGCGCTCCTCCTTCGGGGTGACCCAGTTGGCCCAGGGGCGCAGCAGGTCGGCCCGCAGCACCAGCTTCTCGTCGTGCAGGAACTCGCCGAACGACAGCGTGCGGTCGGCCAGGGCGGCGCGGGCGTCGTGGTAGACCGAGGCGTCGTCGACGAGCTGGTCCGGGTCGTCGGCGTGGCCGGCGAACAGCACCCCGCACTCCTCGAAGGTCTCCCGGGCGGCGGCGCAGACCAGCGCCTCGGCGAGCTCCTCGTCCACCCCGAACCGCTCGGCCCACCACGCCGGTTCCGGCCCGGCCCAGGCGATGTCGGCGTTGCGGTCGCGGTCGTCCACACCGCCGCCGGGGAACACCATCACCCCGCCGGCGAAGTCCATCTGCTTGTGCCGGCGCATCAGGAACACCTTGATGCCCTCGGGGGTGTCGCGGATCAGCACGACGGTGGCCGCCGGGCGCGGGGTCAGCGGCGGTTCGGGTGCGCTCATGCGGTGGTCCTCCGGTGGGCCGGCCGCCGGCGGGCGCGGCGCGCGAAGTAGCGGCCGTCGATGACGTCCAGGGCGATCTGCTGGCCGAACGCCTTCGACAGGTTCTCGGCGGTCAGGGTGTCGCCGAGCAGGCCGGCGGCCACCACCCCGCCCTCGGACAGGATCAGGCAGTGGGTGAAGCCCGGCGGGATCTCCTCGACGTGGTGGGTGACCAGCACCAGCGCGGGGGCGTCCGGGTCGGCGGCCAGGTCGGCCAGCCGGGCCACCAACTCCTCCCGGCCGCCGAGGTCCAGCCCGGCCGCGGGTTCGTCGAGCAGCAGCAGCTCGGGGTCGGTCATCATGGCGCGGGCGATCAGCACGCGCTTGCGCTCGCCCTCGCTGAGCGTGCCGTAGGTGCGGTCGGCGAGGTGTTCGGCGCCGACGCTCTCCAGCATGTCCACCGCGCGCGCGTAGTCGATGTCGTCGTAGTTCTCCCGCCACCGGCCGAGCACCGCGTACCCGGCCGAGACCACCAGGTCGCGCACCACTTCCCCGCCCGGGATGCGCTGCGCCAGTGCGGCGCTGCTCAGGCCGATGCGGGCGCGCAGTTCGGACATGTCGGTGCGGCCGAACCGCTCGCCGAGCACCGCGGCGGTGCCGGAGGAGGGGAACTCCATGGCGGCGGCGATGCGCAGCAGCGAGGTCTTGCCGGCCCCGTTGGGTCCGATCACCACCCAGCGCTCGTCGAGTTCCACCGACCAGGTCACCGGGCCCACCAGGGTGCGTCCGCCGCGGCGGAGCGTCACGTCGTGGAATTCGATGAGCAGGTCGGGGTCGGCCGCTGCAAGGTCACGGTCTACTTCCGGCACTCGACCATCGTAGAGACCCGCTCAGGCATGGTCCTGGAAGCGGGCTCGGATGGCGGTGAGCTCGCCGAGTACCCGGCGTTCGTCGCAGTCACCGGGCAGCGGCGGGTAGGGCCCCATCCGGGGATCCATCAACTCCTCGAGCAGTCGAGCCAGTTTCACCAACCACTTCGGCATGACTCGAGCGTCCGCCGCATCTGGCCTGTACATCAATAGCCAGTTGGCGCATACTGGCTTGGAAATGGCGACGAGTATCGCGGTCAGAGCCCTGGATGCCGACCATGTGGCCCGGGAGCTCGGCAACTGGCGTACCTCCGCCCGCAGCGGGCCGGTCTACCGGGGCCTGGCCGACGCGCTGCGGATGCTCGTCGTCGACGGCCGGCTGCCGGTCGGGTCCCGGCTGCCCAGCGAGCGGGCGCTGGCCGAGGCGTTGCACGTCTCGCGCACCACCGTCACCGCCGCCTACACCGCGTTACGCGAGGACGGCTTCCTGCACGCCCGCCGCGGCGCCCGCGCCACCGTCGCCCTGCCGCGCACCCCGCAGCCGCCGGCCGGGGCCGCACCGGCGGGGCTGAACCTCGCCGCCGCCGCGCTGGCCGCCCCGGCGGCCGCGGTGCAGGAGGCGTTCGCCGAGGCCACCCGCCGGGCCGCCGGCTATCTGCGGCAGACCGGCCACGACCTGACCGGGGTGGCCGAGCTGCGCACCGCGATCGCCGAGCGCTACACCGCCCGGGGGCTGCCCACCGACCCCGCGCAGATCATGGTCACCAACGGCGCCCAGCACGCGATCGCGCTGATCCTGGCCACCTACGGCCGGCCCGGGGACCGGGTGCTCGTCGAGCAACCGACGTATCACGGTGCGCTGTCGGCGATCTCGACCGCCGGCGCCCGGCCGGTGGCGGTGCCGATGGCGGCCGGCGGCTGGGACCTCGACGGTCTGCACGCCGCGGTGCGCCAGCTCTGTCCCGCCCTGGCCTACCTGATCCCGGACAACCAGAACCCGACCGGGTTCACCATGCCGCCCGCGGACCGGAACCGGTTGGCGCACATCGTCGCCGACAGCCGCACCCGGCTGATCGTCGACGAGACGATGACCGACGTGTGGCTCGACGAACCGGTGCCCGCACCGTTGGCGGCGGCGTTCACCGGGCGCAGCGAGCTGGTCCTGACCATCGGATCGATGTCGAAGTCGGTGTGGGCCGGGCTGCGCATCGGCTGGATCCGTGCCGAACCGGCCACGCTCGCCGCGGTCCGCGCGGTGCGCTCGACCCTGGACCTGGGCACCTCGATCGTCGAGCAGCTCGCGGCGGTGCACCTGCTGGAGCACTTCGACGAGATCCTGCCGGAGCGCCGGGAGATCCTGCGCCGGCGCCGGGCGCTGCTGCTGGAGCTGCTGGCCGCCGAACTGCCGGAGTGGCAGCCGCTGCCGGGCCGGGGCGGCATGTCGATGTGGGTGCGGCTGCCCGCACCGGTCAGCTCGGCGCTGTGCGCGGCCGCCTCCCGGCTCGGTGTGGAGCTGCCGCCCGGGCCCAGATTCGGGGTGGACGGCACGCTGGAGCGGTTCGTGCGGATCCCCTACACGCTGCCGGAGCCGCAGCTGGCCGCGGCGGTCGAGCTCACCGCCCGCGCCTGGCGCTCGGTCACCGGCACCGCCGCACCCGGCCCCGCCGCGGTGGTGGTCTGAGCCCGGTCAGTCGTCGGGGATCTCGACGCGGCGGAGCACACCGTCGACGGCGTCGGCGGCCTCGATCTCGGCGCGGGTGATGCCGAGCAGAAACAGCACGGTGTCCAGGTAGGGGTGGTTCAGCGCGGCGTCGGCGACCTCGCGCAGCGCCGGCTTGGCGTTGAACGCCACCCCGAGCCCGGCCGCCGAGAGCATGTCGATGTCGTTGGCGCCGTCGCCGACGGCGACGGTCTGCTCCATCGGCACCCCGACCTGGCCGGCGAACTCGCGCAGCGCCCGCGCCTTGCCGGCCCGGTCCACCACCTCGCCGACCACCCGGCCGGTGAGCCTGCCGTCGACGACCTCGAGCTCGTTGGCGGCCACGAAGTCGAGCATGAGTTCCTGTGCGAGCGGCTCGATCACCTGGCGGAAGCCGCCGGAGACCACGCCGCAGTGGTAGCCGAGCCGGCGCAGGGTGCGCAGCGTGGTGCGCGCACCCGGGGTGAGCTCGAGCTTGGCGGCCACCTCGTCGAGCACCGAGGCCGGCAGCCCGGCCAGGGTCGCCACCCGCCGGTGCAGCGATTCGGCGAAGTCCAGTTCGCCGCGCATCGCCGCCTCGGTCACCGCGGCCACCGCCGCCTGCGCCTCGGCGCCGGCGTGCGCGGCGAGCATCTCGATGACCTCGCCCTGGATCAGGGTGGAGTCGACGTCGAACACGATCAGCCGCTTGGCGCGCCGGTTGAGGCTGTAGTCCTCCAGCGCGATGTCGACGCCCTCGTCGACGGCCACCAGCGCCAGCGCCCGCTTCAGCTCGTCGACGGCCCGGTCCGGCGGCACCGACACCCGCAGTTCCAGCCCGGTCACCGGATAGTCGGAGACGCCGCGGATGAAGTCGATGTTGACACCGCGCTCGGCCACCTTGCGGGCCACGGCGGCGAACGCCTTGGCGGTGATGGGCCGGCCCAGCACGACGATGGTGTGGGTGGACGGCTCCCGCATGATCGGGGCCTCGTCGCTGCGCTCGATGGTCACCTCGAGCCCCACACCGCGGATCGCCGACTCGACCGCGTTGCGGAACGCGGTCGAGTCGGCGATCTCCGACGGTGCCGCGACCAGCACCCCGAGGGTGAGCCGGCCGCGGATCACCACCTGTTCGACGTTGAGCAACTCGACGTGGTGCCGGGACAGCACCTCGAACAGCGCCGAGGTGACGCCGGGCTGGTCGACGCCGGTGACGGTGATCAGTACCGACACCTTGGTCGCCATGCTCACCTCTCGTCGGTGTTGTCGGTACTACGTTCGGGCGTCGGCGTCCGCGTGGTGCGACCGCCCGATGTGGGCCTCGGCCCGCATCCGCTCGATCATGTGCGGGTAGTGCAGCTCGAACGCCGGCCGCTCGGAGCGGATCCGCGGCAGCTCGGTGAAGTTGTGCCGCGGCGGCGGGCAGGAGGTCGCCCACTCCAGCGAGTTGCCGTAGCCCCACGGATCGTCGACGGTCACCGGCTCGCCGTAGCGCCAGCTCTTGAAGACGTTCCACACGAACGGCAGCACCGAGGCGCCCAGGATGAACGAGCCGGCGGTCGAGACGATGTTCAGCGTGGTGAACCCGTCCGACGGCAGGTAGTCGGCGTAGCGGCGCGGCATGCCCTCGTTACCCAGCCAGTGCTGCACCAGGAAGGTGGCGTGGAAGCCGATCAGGGTCAGCCAGAAGTGCCACTTGGCGAGCCGCTCGTCGAGCATCCGGCCGGTCATCTTCGGGAACCAGAAGTACACGCCGGCGTAGGTGGCGAACACGATGGTGCCGAACAGCACGTAGTGGAAGTGCGCCACCACCCAGTAGGTGTCGCTGATGTGGAAGTCCAGCGGCGGGCTGGCCAGCAGCACGCCCGACAGACCGCCGAGCAGGAAGGTGACCAGGAAGCCGATCGAGAACAGCATCGGCGACTCGAAGGTCAGCTGCCCCTTCCACATGGTGCCGATCCAGTTGAAGAACTTGATGCCGGTCGGCACGGCGATGAGGAAGGTCATGAAGGAGAAGAACGGCAGCAGCACCGCGCCGGTGGCGTACATGTGGTGCGCCCACACCGCGACCGACAGCGCCGCGATGCCGATGGTGGCGTAGATCAGCGTGGTGTAGCCGAAGATCGGCTTGCGGCTGAACACCGGGAAGATCTCGCTGACGATGCCGAAGAACGGCAGCGCGATGATGTACACCTCGGGGTGGCCGAAGAACCAGAACAGGTGCTGGTAGAGGATCACCCCGCCGTTGCCCGGGTCGTAGATGTGGGCGCCCAGCTTACGGTCGGCGGCCAGCGCGAACAGCGCCGCGGTCAGCAGCGGGAAGGCGATGAGCACCAGGATCGAGGTCACCAGGATGTTCCAGGTGAACACCGGCATCCGGAACATGGTCATGCCCGGGGCGCGCATGCACACCACGGTGGTGATCATGTTGACCGCACCGAGGATGGTGCCCAGGCCGGCCACCGCCAGGCCCATGATCCACAGATTCGCGCCCACCCCGGGTGAGGCGACCACGCCCGACAGCGGGGTGTAGGCGGTCCAGCCGAAGTCCGCCGCCCCGCCCGGGGTGATGAACCCGCTCAGCGCGATCAGCGCGCCGAACAGGAACAGCCAGTAGCTGAACGCGTTCAGCCGCGGGAAGGCCACGTCGGGGGCGCCGATCTGCAGCGGCAGCACCAGGTTGGCGAAGCCGAACACGACCGGGGTCGCGTAGAACAGCAGCATCACCGTGCCGTGCATGGTGAACAGCTGGTTGTACTGCTCGGTGGACAGGAACTGCAGTCCCGGCGCGGTGAGCTCGGCCCGCATCAGCAGCGCCATCAGGCCGCCGACGAAGAAGAACACGAAGCAGGTGACCACGTACATGATCCCGATCAGCTTGTGATCGGTGGTCGTGATCAGCCGGTAGATCAGGTTGCCCCGGGGCCCCATGCGCTCCGGAAATGGACGCCGAACTTCGAGTTCTCCGATTGGGGGCGCTTCGGCTACCAACAGGTCCTCCAAATGCTCATCAGGGACATCCCCGCAGTGGTCGCCAAGCATCCTATCCGCTGTCGACGCGGAGCCGATGCCGGGCTCCTACATATTGTCGTACTCCCCCGCCGTGTCCGGCCACCGGGTGGCCGGGTGGTCGATGTTAACGTCTGCGCGTGTTCAACCGGCGACCGCATCTGCTGCCCGTCGCGGCCGTGTCGGCCCTGGTCGCCCCGGTGCTGCTGGCCGGCTGCGGACCGCTGGGCGGGTCCGAGACCGCCGAGGCGCCGCTCACCTCGGTGATCACCAGCACGACCACCGTCGCCGGGGCGGGTGTGCTGGGCAATCAGCGCCGGCCGGACGAGTCGTGCGCTCCCGAGCCGGCCCCGGTCGACCCCGGCCCCGAGTTCCGTGACGTTCGCCACGCGGCGGGCTCCACCGTGGTGTCGGCCGATCCGCAGCGGATCGTGGTGCTCGCCGGCGACCAGCTCGACGCGCTGTGCGCGCTGGGGCTGCAGTCGCGCATCGTCGCCGCCGCGCTGCCCGACGGCGCCGACACCCAGCCCGCCTACCTGGGCACGGTGATCCACCAGCTGCCGGCGGCCGGCCACCGCGCCGAGCCGAACCTGGAGGAGATCCGGGCGCTGCGGCCCGACCTGATCCTGGGCTCGCAGGCGCTCACCCCGCAGCTGTACCCGGCGCTGTCGGCGATCGCGCCGACGGTGTTCACCGGCCCGGCCGGGGCGGACTGGCAGGCCAACCTGCGGATCGTGGGCGCGGCCACCGGCCGGTTCGACACCGCGACCCGGCTGCTCGACGAGTTCGACGAAGCCGCCGCCCGCACCGGCGCCGAGCACGACGCCACCCACTTCCAGGCGTCGGTGGTGCAGCTCACCCCTGACGCCGTGCGGGTGTTCGGGGCGAACAACTTCCCGGCCTCGGTGCTGGCCCGGGTCGGCCTGGACCGGCCCGCCGCCCAGCGGTTCACCGACCGGCCCTACATCGAGCTCGCCGCCTCGGACGCCGACCTCGGCGACGCCGACTTCGGGATCGCCGACGCCGACATCATGTACGTGTCGTTCGACTCGCCGGCGGCCAAGGAGCGGGCCCGCACCCTGTTCGCCAGCGACGCGTGGCGGGCGCTGTCGGCCTACCGCGACAACCGGGTGTTCGTGGTGAACAACGAGGTGTGGCAGACCGGGCAGAACATCGTCGCGGCCCGCGGCATCCTCGACGACCTGCGGTGGGTGGACGCCCCGATCAACTGAGCCGGCGATGCACTAACGTCACTGCCGTGTTCCATGCGCTGATCTCGACCTATCTGAAGCCCCTGGAGGCCATCGACGAGGCCCGCCCGGCCCATCTGGAGTGGTTGCGCGGCGAGGTGGAGGCCGGCCGGATCCTGCTCGCCGGCCGCCAGGAGTCGCAGACCGGTGGGGTGCTGATCACCGGCGACATCAGCGCCGAGGAGGCCGACGCGCTCGTCGCGCGCGATCCGTTCACCAAGGCCGGGCTGGCCCGCTACGAGCGGGTCTCCTTCGCCGGCGTGGTCCGCGCCCCCGGACTGTGACGTCGGCGACGTTCGCCTCCGGACCGGGATGGCCCACGGGCCGTCGTTCGTTGTAGTACCTCGGGCCACTGCGCCCGTGCCCTGTGCGCGATACCGCCGATTTCGAGGATTGCCATGCCGACCACCGTCTCCGCCTACGCCGCCACCTCCCCCACCGCACCGCTGACGCCGACCACGATCACCCGCCGGGACCTGGGTCCGCACGATGTGGCGTTCGACATCCACTTCGCCGGCATCTGCCACTCCGACATCCACACCGTGCGGGGCGAGTGGGGCCGGCCGAACTACCCGGTGGTGCCCGGCCACGAGATCGCCGGAGTGGTGACCGCCGTCGGGTCGGCGGTGACGCGGTTCGCCGTCGGCGACCGGGTCGGGGTCGGCTGCTTCGTGGACTCCTGCCGCGAGTGCCAGTACTGCACGGCCGGCGTCGAGCAGTTCTGCGAGCGCGGCATGGTCGGCACCTACAACGCCGTGGGGCGCGACGGTGAACCCACCTACGGCGGCTACAGCGGCGCGATCGTCGTCGACGAGAACTACGTGCTGCGCATCCCCGACGCGCTGCCGCTGGAGGCCGCGGCGCCGCTGCTGTGCGCCGGCATCACCACGTATTCGCCGCTGCGGCACTGGAACACCGGCCCGGGCAAGCGGGTCGCCGTCGTCGGCCTCGGCGGCCTCGGCCACATGGCCGTCAAGCTCGCGCACGCGATGGGTGCCGAGGTGACCGTCCTCAGCCAGTCGCTGAAGAAGATGGAGGACGGGCTGCGGCTGGGCGCGAGCCACTACCACGCGACCAGCGACCCGGACACCTTCAAGGTGCTGCGCAACCGGTTCGACCTCATCATCAACACCGTCTCGGCCCCGGTGGACCTCGCGGCGCTGGCCGGCCTGCTGCGGGTGGACGGCACGCTGGTGCTGCTGGGCATGCCGGACCAGCCGCTGACGCTGCCCGCCGCGGCGCTGATCCGCGGCCGGCGCCGCGTGGCCGGTTCGCTGATCGGCGGGATCGCCGAGACCCAGGAGATGCTCGACTTCTGCGCCGAGCACGGCGTGCAGCCCGAGATCGAGCTCATCACACCGGATTACATCAACGAGGCGTACGAGCGGGTGCTCGCCAGCGATGTGCGGTACCGGTTCGTGATCGACACCGCATCGCTGCGCGGCTGAGGCCGGCGATCGGACCTTCCGCGAGCGTAACCCGCTACGCGGCAAGATAACTGCCCGCCGGGGATCGGTGACCCCGATTCCCGGCGGGCAGTTGTGTCGATGCCGAAGGTCGAACGCTCCGGACTACACCGGTCCGACTGCGCCGGTGTGTTCAGGGCACAGGTGTTGGATGGCGTAGCCGACGAAGATGGTTGCGTAGTAGTGGGAATAGTCCGACGGGCCGGCGGCTTCCAGCACGGGCGCGAGCGGATCGCCGCCACGGTCGAGTGCTGCGCAGGCCTGAAGGGCCACCGGCACCGGCTGCATCCCGCTCAGGAAACGAGGCCAACTCGAGTAACTCCCGTTCATCGAAGCGATGGCCTGCAGAAACCGGTACTCGTCCTCCGGCGTCGCCGATGCCGGAACAGCACCCGCCAAACCCGCGACGACGGCGAGCCCGGACACCGTTGCGGCTATTCGAACGCGCACGAGACCTCCCCCGGGCGCGAGCGGATCGCCCGCCCGCCGATAGAGCGCGGCGGCACTAGAAGTCCCAGTCCTCGTCCTCGGTGACGACGGCCTTGCCGATGACGTAGCTCGACCCCGAGCCGGAGAAGAAGTCGTGGTTCTCGTCGGCGTTGGGGGCCAGCGCGGCGAGGATGGCCGGGTTCACGTCGGTCTCGTCCTTGGGGAACAGCGCCTCGTAGCCGAGGTTCATCAACGCCTTGTTGGCGTTGTAGCGCAGGAACTTCTTGACGTCCTCGGTCAGCCCCACCCCGTCGTAGAGGTCCTGGGTGTACTCGACCTCGTTGTCGTAGAGCTCGTAGAGCAGCTCGTAGGTGTAGTCCTTGAGCTCGGCGCGCTTGGCCTCGTCGACCAGCGCCAGCCCACGCTGGTACTTGTAGCCGATGTAGTAGCCGTGCACGGCCTCGTCGCGGATGATCAACCGGATCATGTCGGCGGTGTTGGTCAGCTTGGCCCGGCTGGCCCAGTACATCGGCAGGTAGAAGCCGGAGTAGAACAGGAAGCTCTCCAGCAGCGTGGAGGCCACCTTGCGCTTCAGCGGCTCGTCGCCCCGGTAGTACTCCATGACGATGGCGGCCTTGCGCTGCAGGTTCGGGTTCTCCTCCGACCAGCGGAACGCCTCGTCGATCTCGGCGGTGGAGCACAGCGTGGAGAAGATGTTGCTGTAGCTCTTGGCGTGCACCGACTCCATGAACGCGATGTTGGTCAGCACCGCCTCCTCGTGCGGCGTCATCGCGTCCGGGATCAGGCTCACCGCGCCGACGGTGCCCTGGATGGTGTCCAGCAGCGTCAGGCCGGTGAACACCCGCATCGTCAGCTCTTTCTCGGCATCGGTCAGGGTGTTCCAGGACTGGATGTCGTTGGACACCGGCACCTTCTCCGGCAGCCAGAAGTTGCCGGTCAACCGGTGCCAGACCTCGAGGTCCTTCTCGTCGGTCACCCGGTTCCAGTTGATCGCGGAGACCCGGTCGATCAGCTTCTGACCCTCGCTCACCTGCACGCCACCTTCCAACTCTGGATTGCGTACTCGAACACTACCTCTTGTGTGATCGAGGGCGACAGAACCCGAGATGTTGTGTTTATCGCGTGTCGCCCGCGCCGCCGAGGAACTCGTACTCGGCCGGGTCGAAGCGCTTCATCTCCAGCCAGTACTGCCAGGTCATACCGCTGTAGAGGGTGCGGTTGACGCCGTGCTCGTCGAGGTACCAGCTGCGGCAGCCGCCGGTGTTCCAAACCGTGCCGCCGAGCTCCTCCTGCAGCTTGCGGTTGTAGGCGTCCTGCGCCTCGCGGCTGGGGTGCAGGGCCCGCGCCCCGCGCCGCAGCACCGCCTCGATGGCCTGGCCCACGTAGCGGATCTGCGACTCGACCATGAACACCACCGAGTTGTGGCCGAGCCCGGTGTTGGGCCCGAGCAGGAAGAACAGGTTGGGCATGCCGGCGACGGTCACCCCGTGCAGCGCCTGGATGCCCTCCCGGTTCCACCGGTCGACGAGGTCCTCCCCGCCGAGGCCCTTGATGTCGACGTAGGTGTAGGAGTCGGTGACGTGGAAGCCGGTGGCGAACACCACCACGTCCACGGCCCGCTCGGTGCCGTCGGCGGTGACGATGCCGGTCGGGCTGAACCGGGCGATGCGGTCGGTGATGACGTGCACGTTCGGCCGGGCCAGCGCCGGGTAGTAGGTGTCGGAGTTGAGGATGCGCTTGCAGCCGGCCCGGTAGTCCGGGGTGAGCTTGCGGCGCAGCTCGCGGTCGCGGATGCTGTGCCGGATGTTCCACTTGCCCAGCAGCTCACCGATTTTCAGCAGGCGGGGCTGCTTGGTCATGGCGAAGCCGACGAACTCGTGGGCCCAGTAGATGCCGGCCCGCAGCAGGGCACGGGTGCCGGGCACGGTGGCGAACATCCGCCGCGCCCAGGCCGGGATCGGGTTGTTGGGCCGCGGCATCACCCAGGCCGGGGTGCGCTGGTAGACGTGCAGTTCGCCGACCCGGCCGGCGATCTCGGGGATGATCTGGATCGCGCTGGCGCCGGTACCGATCACCGCGACCCGCTTGCCGGTCAGGTCCACGCCGTGGTCCCACTGCGCGGAGTGGAAGGCCGTCCCGGTGTAGTCGCCGAGGCCCTCGAAGTCCGGGATGAACGGGATGTGCAGCGGCCCGGCCCCGGAGATCAGGAACTGCGCGACGTACTCGCGGCCGTCGGTGGTGAAGACGTGCCAGCGCATCTCGGCGTCGTCCCAGTGGGCGCGGTCGACCTGCGCGCCGAACTCGATGTAGCGGCGCAGCCCGTACTTGTCGACCACCCCGCGCAGGTAGTCCAGGATCTCCGGCTGGAACGACCACATGTGCGTCCAGTCGGCCTTCGGCTCGAAGGAGAACGAGTACATGTGCGACGGGATGTCGCAGGCACACCCGGGGTAGGTGTTGTCCCGCCAGGTGCCGCCGATCTCGTCGGCCTTCTCGAGGATGAGGAAGTCCACCCCGCGGCGCTGCAACTCGATGCCCATCCCGATCCCGGAGAACCCGGTCCCGATCACGAGGGCGGCGGTGCGCACGGGTGGGGTGGTCGCCGTGGTGTCGGCCGGCTGTTCGGCAACGGTCATCGCGTCATCCTTCCTGGGACCGGCGGTACCGGGTAGTTCCATCGTCCGGACGGACCAGGACGGTGTCAACGGGACCTTGGTCCCTCCTTGTACGCCGGGCCGCTCAGGCGACGCTCTCGCGCCGCCGCACTCCGGCGTGCAGCGGCAGATCGGGGTTGAGCTCCACGCCGAGCAGCTCGCAGGTGCCGCTGATCGAGCCGATCATGATCGTGGTCAGGTGCGCGACGAACTGTTCGGAGGACATCCGGCGCGGGCTGTCCGGGTCCGGGCCCAGCCACCAGTCGGTCGCCGAGGCGACGCAGCCGAAGGCCGCGTAGGCGGCCAGCTCGAGCGCGGTCGGGTCGAGCTCGATGTCGTGCAGCTCCTGGTCGAACAGGTCGGCCATGGCCAGGGTGATGTCCCGGCCCTCGTTGAGCGCCTGGATCGCCGAGGCGCCCTGTTCGGCGAACCGGCCCTGGATGAGGAACCGCAGCACGTTGGGGTGCTCGTCGACCAGCCGCACGTACTGCTCGACGGCGCGGCGGATGATCTGGCGGCCGGTGTCGGCGGCCAGGTCGATCGACGGGAAGATCGCCGCCCACAGCATGTCGCGCAGCCGCTTGCCGATGGCCTGGTGCAGGTCGGACTTGTCGGTGAAGTGGCGGTAGATCTTCGGCTTGGCGGTGCCGGCCTCCTGGGCGATCTCCCGCAGGCTCAGATCCGGGCCGAGCCGATCGATGGCGCGGAACGCGGCGTCGACGATCTCCGCGCGCACCTTCTTGCGGTGTTCGCGCCAACGTTCCCTGCGGGCATCGACTTTGCCGCCCGACTCGCCACCCGACCGTGGCCTCGCCCCTCGCCGCACGGGACCACTGTACCCGTGCGGCATCCCTGACCTGCGCCGACCGCGCGGGCGCGGCGGGCGTTTCGCGTTCGTCACAGCCGGGGCGCGCGCGGCGGTGCGCCGTCGCTCGCTCCGGTAGGATCGCTGCGGCAACCGAGCAAACCGAGACGAGGGTTATGACGCAGCGCTACGACCTGGTCATCGCCGGCGGCGGGCCGTCGGGTTCCGCGGCCGCATGGCAGGCCGCCCAGACCGGGGCGAAGGTGGTGGTCCTCGACAAGGCGGTGTTCCCGCGCCCGAAGCCGTGCGGCGACGGCCTCACCGCCCGCGCCGTGAGCTACCTGCAGAAGATGGGGCTCGCCGAGGAGGTCGCGACCTATCACCGGGTGAACCGGGTGACGGTGTTCAGCCCGAGCGAGTGGGAGCTGTCGTTCCCCAAGCGCCCGGGCATGCCCGACCACGGGCACACGGTCAGCCGGGAACGGCTCGACACCACGCTGCTCAAGCACGCCGAGTCCGCCGGTGCCGAGGTGCGGCAGGGCGCGGAGGTCACCGCCCCGATCGTGGAGAACGGCCGGGTCGTCGGGGTGACGCTCAAGAGCGGTGAGAAGGTCTACGGCGACGCGGTGATCGCCGCCGACGGCGCCTACTCCCCCATCAAGCGCGCGCTGAAGATCGACTCGGAGTACAAGGGCTACTCGGCGATCGCGATCCGGGCCGAGATGGACGCCAACCGGCCCGACACCGACAGCCTCGACATCTACCTGAAGCTGCGGTTCCAGGGCGATCAGCTGCCCGGCTACGGGTGGGTGTTCCCGATGGGCGGCGGCCGGTTCAACATCGGCCTGGGCTACGTCAACAGCTACAAGAACTGGCAGGCGATCAACGCCACCCAGTTCCTCGGCGAGTTCATGCGCTCGCTGCCGCGCGAGTGGGAGCTGCCGCCGATCGAGGAGCTCAAGAAGAACCGCAGCGTGCGGGCCTGGCGGTTGCCGATGGGCTTCACCGCCTGGCCGCCGTGGCGCCCGGGTGTGCTGTTCGTCGGCGACTCGCTGGGCGCGGGTAAGCCGGCGTCGGGTGCGGGCATCTCCAAGGCGCTGGAGTCGGGGCTGGCCGCCGGTGAGTGCGCGATCGCCGCGCTGACCAACGGCGGGCCGGACGATTTCACGAACTACCAGCTGCGGATGGAAGAGGCCTGGGGCAAGGAGTACCGGCGCGGCCGCATCATGCACAAGCTGATCGGACAGCCGAAGCTGGCCGAGGCCGGCCTGCGGCTGATCGACAACGCCTGGTTCCGCGACCGGATGCTGAAGGCCCTGTACAAGAAGGCACAGGGCCCCCAGCACACGGTGCGCGGGTAACCGTCAGCGGGGCACCACCGACAGCAGCACCGCCGAGTCCTCGAGCGCGTCGAGGCTGTGCCGCTCGGCCGGGATCTCCAGATAGTCGCCGGCGGCCGCCTCGACGTTCCCGCTCGGCGCGTTCAGCCGGACCCGACCACGCAGCACCAACAGTGTTGCCTCACCGGGGCTTTCGTGATCGGCCAGGCCGTTGCCGGCGGCCAGCGCCAGCACGGTCTGGCGCAGGGTCTTGTCGCTGCCGCCGAACACGCTCTGCGCGGAGCGGCCCGCCGAGGCTGCCTTGGCGGCGGCGATCTGCTCGTCGGCGAGCCGGTGCAGCGACAGAGCGGTGGACGCGGTCATGGGTTCTCCTCTCCTGCCCCGGCTTTCGGCACCGGGGACGTGTACTTCTCAGCGCTCGGGGCGCAGCACGAGGTTGACCTCGCACGAGCCCCCGTGCGGGTCCGGTGTCACCGACGCCTGGTAGCGGGCACCGACGGCGTCGGCGTTGCGGTCGATCACTTCCTGGATCAGTCCCTGCTGGATGCCGCGCACGACTTCCGGTGCGGTGGCGGCGACCTCGGCCAACGGACAGGTGCAGATCTGCACCGTGGTCGCACCGAACGAGGTCAGCACCGACCGCACCTGGAAGCCGAGTTCGGTGAGGGTGGCGACGACCATGTCGGCGACGGTGTCCTCCGGCCGCAACCGGGCCACCCGGGCCCGGCGGGCCAGGTCGGCGCCGATGCGCACCGCCCGCGTCTCCCGTTCCGCGGCGGTGCCGCCGAGGTGGGCGGCGAACAGCGCGACGATGTCGGCGTAGTCGAGTCGCGGGGCGGGCTCGTAGACGGCCCGGGGCCGCCCGGCCCGGCCGGCCCCGCCGGTGCGGCGGCGCCGCAGCACGCCCTGTTCCTCCAGCGCGGCCAGGTGGAACCGGGCGGTGGTCACGTGGATGCCCAGCGCGTCGGCGACCTGCCGGGCGTCCACCCCGTCCGCGGCGTTGCGGACCACCTCGAGCACCCGGCGTCGCTGCACACCGGCGCCGCGGTCGGCGCGCGGCGCGGCGCCGGCGCGGTGAACGGGTACGGACATCAGTGGCAGGTTAGCGCGGGACCACCCCGACGATCGCGACCGCGGTGAGCTTGTCGCGGTAGCGCTGGAACGTGCGCCGCATGCCGAGCACCCGGGCCCGGGCGGCCGGGCGGCGGATGAGGTTGCCGGCGATGCGCAGCGCGCCGAACAGCCCCTCGTCGGCGAGCACCCGGGAGGGGTTGAGCAGCGCCATCTCCGCCCGGTCGACGGTCTCGATCTCGAATCCGGCGTCGGTGAGTAGCTTCTTCCACTCCTCGACGGTCAGCGGGCGGGCGTTGACCTTGATCGCCCGCGACATGTCGCGGCGGATCTCGTCCTTGATGTCCTGCGCCACGTCGTCGGGCTGCAGGCCGAGTTCGTGGATCGCGTACCGGCCGCCGGGGCGCAGCACCCGGAACGCCTCGGCGACGATGGCCCGCTTGTCGCGCTCGCCCTGCATCGTCAGCATCGCCTCGCCGATGACGACATCGGCGCTGTCCGCGGGCAGGCCGGTCTCGGCGGCATGGGCGACCACCACCTCACCGCCGACCGGGGCCACCACCTTGCGGACGTTCTCGGTGGCGGCGGCGGTGTCGTCGACACCGACGTAGGAGCGCGGCCGCAGCGCGACGATGTCGGCGGCGGTGCGACCCAGCCCGGGACCGAGCTCGACGACGTCGGCGTCGGTCACCCGGGCGGCGGCCAGCAGCCGGCCGGTCAGTTCCAGCCCGCCGGGGCGCAGCACCCGCTTGCCCAGCCGGGCCAGCAGCCAGTGCCCGGGCAGGTCGGCGTCCGACCGGGTCGGCAGCGGAAGTGATTGCCTGTCAGTCATTTCGGGCTGTCCTTTCTCGAGCCGCCCGGTCCAGGGCGGCGATGGTGAAGATGGCGGTGAACACCGCACAGCTGTAGAGCAGCGCGGCGTCGCGGCTCCACGGCGGGGTCAGCACGGTCTCCTGCCCGGCCGCGTACACCACGTTGAACATCGGCAGGAACCGCTGCAGCGTCGCCCCACTGGGCAGATACCCCGCGGCGGTCTCGAAGACGAACGACCACAACAGGATCCCACCGACGGCGGGCAGCGGGGCGCGGGTCAGCGCACCGACGCCCACCCCGGCCCCGGCCGCGAACGCCGCCAGCACCGGCAGGGTCCAGGCCAACCGGATGCCCACCGGATCGGCCAGCGAGACCGGTCCGTAGACGGTCGGCGCAACGGCCGGCAACCCGACCAGCGCGACGACGAGTGTCACCGCGGTGAGCAGCGCTCCCAGCCCGGCGTAGAACAGCCACCGGCCGATCAGCACCGCCACCGGGCGGCCGACCGCGAGGCGAACGAAATCCGCGGTCCGGTACCGGCTCTCGGCGGCCTGTCCGTCGGCGCCGGCGACGGCGACCAGGGTGAGCGTGATGGTGATGACCCAGTAGGCGGCGTTGGAGGTGGTCACCGCCAGCACCGAGATCTGGCCCGGGATGCGGGCGAACGCCTCGGCAACGGCCGCGATCCCGAAGGTCACGGCCAGCGGCACCGCGACGGCGGCCGGCACCACGACCGTCCACAGCCGGCTCGGGCCGCCGGAGCGGACGGCCTCGGCGTGCACGCTGCGCCACACCGCGGTGCTCACACGCACTCCAGCAGGGTGGTCTCCAGCCATTCGCGGACGTCGGCCCCGTGCGGGGTGAGATCGCGCAGCGGCCCGGCGGTGTGCAACCGGCCGTCGACGAGCAGCAGGATGCGGTCGGCGGTGAGCGCCACCTCGCCGAGCAGGTGGGTGGCGACGACGACGGTGCGGCCGTCGTCGGCCAGTCGCCGCAGCAGGCCGCGGAACCAGACGATGCCGGGCACGTCGAGGCCGTTGAGCGGCTCGTCGAACAGCAGCGTGCGCGGGTCGGCGAGCAGGGTCGAGGCGATGGCCAGCCGCTGGCGCATCCCCAGCGAGAGCCGGTCGATGCGTTCGCGGCGCCGGCCGGCCAGACCGGCCTCGGCGAGCACGGCGTCGATGCGGGCGGCCGCCACCCCGTGCAGCGCGGCGAGCCAGGCCAGGTGGCGCCCCACGGTGTGGCGGGGGTTCATCGCCCCCGGCCCGAGGTGGAAGCCGACCGGTCCGCCGGTGCGTACGGCGCCCGCATCGGGCCGGGTCAGGCCGGCGATCAGCCGCAGCAGGGTGGTCTTGCCGGCGCCGTTGAGCCCGAGCAGCGCGGTGACGGTACCCGCCGGAAAGCTCGCGGTGATGTCGTCGATGACGGTGCGGTTGCCGAGAACCTTTGTCAGACCGTGAACTTCGATCATTGGAAGTTGCACGGGATGGGCAGGCCCACGGTCTTGATGCCGTTGCACAGCGACTTGCTGGCCAGCTTCCAGCGGCCGTCGATGCGGCGCCACTCGGCCTCGATCTGGATGGTCGGCGAGCCCTGCCGGCTGGCGTTGATGATCGCGGTGTGCCGGTCGCCGTCGTGGGTCTCGGGGCCGGTGACCTGGCTGGCACCCTTGGGCGCGCGGAAGAAGCCGAGCCGGTAGATCATCTTCGGCACGATCACCGCGCGGTCGCCGCCCTCGAGCTGGGCGGCCTTGACCCAGTCCGGGGCCGGCGTGGCCACCAGCAGCTTGATCTGGGCGTCGAGCTCCTCGAGCGTCGGCACCTCGGAGGTGATGGCGAACTCCTCCACGGCGTGCGCCTCGGGTTGGGCCGCGGCGGCCGGTGCCAGGCCCAGCACGGCGGTGGCCAGCAGGGCGACGAACACGGAGAAACGCCTGGTCATCAGCGTGGAACCCCCAATTTAGAGGAAATGTTTCCGCTAAATGTAGGCGCTCGGACACAGTAAGGCAAGCCTTACCTTTAGGCTGGCTGCATGGAACAGCGCATCAGCCTGCTCACCCTCGGCGTCGACGATCTGACGCGGTCGCGCGCGTTCTTCGAGGACGGCCTCGGCTGGACACCGGCGGGCGTGTACGACGGCGTGGTCTTCTACCAGCTCCCCGGCATCGCGCTGGCGCTGTTCGGCCGCGAGGACCTGGCGAACGACTGCGGCGTTCCCGTCGACGGTCGGTTCAGCGGCATCAGCATCGCGATCAACCAGCGCAGCGAGGCCGAGGTCGACGCGGTCCTGGCGCAGGTGGCCGCCGCCGGTGGCACCATCATCAAACCGGCCGAGAAGACCTACTGGGGCGGGTATTCCGGGTACTTCGCCGACCTCGACGGCCACGTGTGGGAGGTCGCGGTCAACCCGGCGTGGCTGATCAACGACGACGGCACGGTCACCGTCCGCTAGCGTCTCCCCCGCCTGGGCTTCGCCGGCCGCCGCGGGACCTTCCCGGCGGCGGCGCGGGCGGCCTGCTTGGCCAGGGTCTTCTCCCGGGCCGTGCGTTTCGGCGGCGGCGGGGTCCCGCGGCTGGAGCCGGGCCGGCGTCCGCGCACGATCCCGATGAACTCCTCGACCAGCACCGACGGTGCCCCCTCCGGGAACGCCAGCCCGACCGCGCAGGTCGGGGCGTCGACGATCGGCCGGTAGGTCAGGTCGCGGCGGTGGTGCAGCCGCGCCAGCGACTGCGGGACGATCAGCACC
>NZ_CALDGS010000004.1 GCF_937941905.1 uncultured Mycolicibacterium sp.
TTCGGGTTCTTCGGCAGCAGGTCGCGCATCAGCACCTTGCACGCCAGCCGGTTGACCCCGTTGACCCGCATCGCGTCCGACCCGCACACCCCGTGCGCACAGGACCGGCGGAACGTCAGCGTGCCGTCGAGGTACCACTTCACGTAGTGCAGCAGGTTCAGCAGCCGGTCGCTGGGCAGGCACGGCACCCGGAAGCTCTGCCAGCCGCCGGTATCGGCGTACTGGTCGGGGTTCTCCGGGTTGAACCGGGCGATCTTCAGCGTGACGAACACCGCGCCCTTGGGCACCGGGGGCAGGTTGTCGGCCTGGCTCTTCTCCACGACAGGTGCGCTCATCAGTACTTACGCTCCATCGGTTCGTAGCGGGTCTGCACCACCGGCTTGTAGTCGAGCCGAATGTCGCTGAGCAGTTCGGTGCCCTGCTTGTAGGCCATGGTGTGGCGCAGGTAGTTGACGTCGTCGCGGTTCGGGTAGTCCTCGCGGGCATGGCCGCCGCGGGACTCCTTGCGGTTGAGCGCGCCGACGACGGTGACCTCGGCAAGCTCCAGCAAGAAGCCCAGCTCGATCGCCTCGAGCAGGTCGCTGTTGTAGCGCTTGCCCTTGTCGTGCACCGTGATTCGCGAGTACCGCTCCTTGAACTTGTGGATGTCGGTGAGCGCGTTCTTCAGCGTCTCCTCGGTCCGGAACACCGCGGCGTTGTTGTCCATCGACTGCTGCAGCCCGCCGCGGATGTCGGCGACCCGCTCGTCGCCGTGCTCGGAGAGGATGTTGTCGATCCACTTGACCACGTCGCCGGCCGGGTTCGGCGGCAGCGGGACGAAGTCGTGGTTGTTGGCGTACTCCACCGCGGCCAGGCCCGCCCGGCGGCCGAACACGTTGATGTCCAGCAGCGAGTTGGTGCCCAGCCGGTTGGCCCCGTGCACCGACACGCAGGCGCACTCGCCGGCGGCGTACAGGCCCGGCACGATCTGGGTGTTGTTGCGCAGCACCTCGCCGTGCACCGTGGTCGGGATGCCGCCCATCAGGTAGTGGCAGGTCGGGTAGACCGGCACCAGCTCGGTCACCGGGTCCACACCCAGGTAGGTGCGGGAGAACTCGGTGATGTCGGGCAGCTTGGCGTTGAGCACGTCCTCGCCGAGGTGGCGCACGTCGATGTAGACGTAGTCCTTGTTCGGGCCGGCGCCGCGGCCCTCGAGCACCTCGCGCACCATCGAGCGGGCCACGATGTCGCGCGGTGCCAGGTCGACGATGGTCGGGGCGTAGCGCTCCATGAACCGCTCGCCCTCACCGTTGAGCAGTCGGCCGCCCTCGCCGCGCACGGCCTCGGAGATGAGGATGCCCAGGCCGGCCAGACCGGTCGGGTGGAACTGGAGGAACTCCATGTCCTCCAGCGGCAGGCCCTTGCGGAAGATGACCCCGAGCCCGTCGCCGGTGAGCGTGTGGGCGTTCGAGGTGGTCTTGTACATCCGGCCGGCACCGCCGGTGGCGAACACGATCGCCTTGGCGTGGAAGACGTGCAGGTCGCCGGTGGCCAGTTCGTAGGCCACCACGCCGGCCGCCACCGGACCGCCGTCGGTCTCGGCGAGCACCAGGTCCAGCGCGTAGAACTCGTTGAAGAACTGCACGTCGTGCTTGACGCAGTTCTGGTACAGCGTCTGCAGGATCATGTGGCCGGTGCGGTCGGCCGCGTAGCAGGCGCGGCGCACCGGGGCCTTGCCGTGGTCGCGGGTGTGCCCGCCGAACCGGCGCTGGTCGATGCGGCCCTCGGGGGTGCGGTTGAACGGCATCCCCATCTTCTCGAGGTCGAGGACCGCGTCGATGGCCTCCTTGCACATGATCTCGACCGCGTCCTGGTCGGCGAGGTAGTCGCCGCCCTTGACGGTGTCGAAGGTGTGCCACTCCCAGTTGTCCTCTTCGACGTTGGCCAGCGCGGCGCACATGCCGCCCTGGGCCGCGCCGGTGTGGGAGCGGGTCGGGTAGACCTTGGTCAGCACGGCGGTCCGCACGCGCGGGCCGGCCTCGACTGCGGCGCGCATGCCGGCGCCGCCGGCGCCGACGATGACGACGTCGTAACGGTGTTCGTGGATCATGCGAGGCTCCCCGTCAAGAAATGTTCGCGTCGAACGTCAGCAGCACGTAGGTACCCAGGATCAGGGTGAACACCATCGACACCGCGAGCAGGGCGTTCAGCCAGAACCGGGTGGAGTCCTTGCGCGCGTAGTCGGCGATGATGGTGCGCATCCCGTTGGCCCCGTGCAGCTGCGCCAGCCACAGCAGCAGCAGGTCCCAGACCTGCCAGAACGGGGATTGCCAGCGCTCGGCGACGTAGTTGAAGTCGATCCGGTAGACCCCGTCCTGCCACATCAGCATGATGAACAGGTGGCCGAGGGCCAAAAACACCAGCACGATGCCGGAGAAGCGCATGAACAGCCACGCGTACTTCTCGAAGTTCGGCACGCCGCTGCGGCGCCGCGGGGCGCGCGGGTTGTCCAGGCCGGCCGGCCGGTCGTGACTCTTCTCCAGAACCGGGGCGGGCGGGCCGAGCCGGTTCTCACCTGCAGACGCGGTCATCCGAATTGCTCCATCATGTGCATGCCGATGACACCGAGCACCGGGATCATCACGAGCAGGAAGATCGCCACCACGGCCCACAGCATCTGCCGCTGGTAGCGGGCGCCCTGCCACCAGAAGTCGATGAGGATCACCCGGATGCCGTTGAGCGCGTGGAACAGGACCGCCACAACCAGGCCGAGCTCCATGAGCCCGACGATCGGGGTCTTGTAGGTCTCGATGACCTCGTTATAGGCCTCCGGGCTGACCCGCACCAGTGCGGTGTCCAGCACGTGTACGAACAGGAAGAAGAAAATCGTCGCGCCGGTGATGCGGTGCAACACCCATGACCACATGCCGGGATCGCCGCGGTACAGGGTGCGCCGGCGCGACCGTTGAGTCCGCGGCGCCGGCACCGCCGGGCTCGCCTGAGTGCTCAAAGTGACCTCCAACGCCATCGGTGGATCCGGGCTGCGGAATGCGTGGACGGTTGCCGCACCTTCCCGAACCCCGCGGGCGACTTTAGTCCCACTCCTGGTCCGCAACGAATTACGGTGTACCCGTCCGGGGTGGTCGACGACGCGGAGTTAGGGTCGCCTATCTTTGCTGGAGGCGGCGGAACGGGGTGTTCGGAATGGATTCAGAAGGCCGCCGGCGGGTGGCGCGGTGACGCCGGAAATCGATTGGAATGCCTTGCGCCACAAGGCGATCGAAGCATCCCGGCATGCCTACGCGCCGTACTCGAACTTTCCGGTCGGCGCGGCGGCACTCGTTGACAGCGGACGCGTCGTCGTCGGTTGCAATGTGGAAAATGTCTCATATGGCCTCGGTCTCTGTGCCGAGTGCAGTGTGGTCTGCGTCCTGTTCTCGACCGGGGGCGGACGACTGATCGCATTGAGCTGTGTCGGGCCGGACAAAGCGTTGCTGATGCCGTGCGGACGGTGCCGGCAGGTGCTGCTCGAGCACGGCGGACCCGAACTGCTCATCGACCACCCGGCCGGGCCCCGTCCGCTCGGCGAACTGCTGCCCGACGCGTTCGGCCCGTCCGACCTCGCCCGCCGGGACGCCCGATGACGTCGGATTCGTTCGACGCGCCCGGTCCCGATGTCGCGTCTTTCGACGCGCCCGGTTCCGATGTCGCGTCTTTCGACGC
>NZ_CALDGS010000005.1 GCF_937941905.1 uncultured Mycolicibacterium sp.
CGGGCCTCGGCCGGCGGCGCCGGCGGTCGGGCCCGGCCGGCGACCCCGCACTCCGGCCGACGGACGCCCGCGCTGCCGAGCACTGAATCGGCCACGGCGGCAAGGCGACAGCCCGGTTTTCCGGGCGCTCCCTGCCGCAGACGTGCGGTTATGGACGACTAGCAAACACCTTCCGGTACAGGCCGGATAACCCTGCCAGTTCCCGGCGGCAACTCGTTTACCTGTGCGACAATTCTTCTCCGGACTTCCTCGCCCCGGTGGGGCCGACCGGGTCACCTTCTTCTCACCACACCATTCACCGGGACGGTGCCGATCCACCGGCGGTGTCGACGGACCTCGACGAGCCGCGCTCGTGCAACCAGCGAGTTAACTCTTCCCCGGTTGGTACTTGGTTGGGTGGTCATCAGTCGCTACGATGATCAGCAAATACGCCCGCCTGATAGCCGCTCGACAAGCATGTGGAGGTCAATTCGATGAGCAAGACGTTCGCCGACCGGCTGAACCGCCTCTTCGAGACGGTTTACCCACCGGGGCGCGGCCCGCACACGTCGGCTGAAGTGATCGCCGCATTGAAGGCGGAGGGCATCACCATGTCCGCGCCGTACCTGTCGCAGCTGCGTTCCGGCAATCGGACCAACCCGTCGGCGGCGACGATGGCCGCGCTGGCCAACTTCTTCCGGATCAAGCCGGACTACTTCACCGACGACGAGTACTTCGAGAAGCTCGACCGCGAGTTGACCTGGCTGGCCCAGATGCGCGACGAGGGCGTGCGCAAGATCGCCGCGCGCACCATCGGCCTGTCCAAGGAGGCGCAGGAAGAGGTCATCCGCAAGGCCGAGGAGCTGCGCCGCAAGGAGAACCTCGACGCCGAGACCGACGAGAACTGACGGTCCCGACGAACGTGAGCCCGTGCGCGGAGTGCCGCGCGCGGGCTCATGTTTTGGGGCCGGTCAGACCACCTCGTCCTCGTCGGCCCGGACGAGGTCGCGGTAGCGGTCGGCGATGGCCAGGATCCATTCCCGGTCCGAGTACGACTCGGGCTGCCGCAGCCAGGCCATGCCGGGGAACTTCCGGCGCGCCTGGCCGTGCGCGCCACCCCGGCCCGCGTGGATCCACGCGGCGATCGCGGCGGCCCGCTCCTCCGGCGGCACCGGCACCGGCTCGGGGTCGAGCTCATCGGCGCCGTCGGTTCCCCCGTCCCGGACCACCGCGTCCCCGGCCGGCCCGTCGGCCTCCTCCTCGGCGCGGTCGCAGCCGGCCGCGGCCCGGGCCGGTGCCTTCCGCCGGGCGGCCTCGGCCGCGGTGGCCTCCAGATACAGCCCGTCGGAGATCAGCGACATCCGCTCGGCCACCCGGAACACCAGCGGACCGCGCGGCCGCTCGCCGATGCCCAGGTCCGGCTGGCGCCGGCTGAGCTCGGTCAGCAGCGGCTCGATCACCGCCAGCTCGCGGCGCGCCCCGAACCAGTCCTCCAGGCTGGGCAGCAGCGACCCGGCCGCGACCACGACCATCGCCGCCCCCAGCAGCGTCGCGGCCGACCCGATCCCGACCAGCTCGGTGGCGGCAACCGCGCGCAGCAGCACGAACACGCTGGCCAGCACGATCAGCACGATGCCGACGGTGAACAGGAACAACGCCCGGCCACGGCGGCTGCGGTTGGAGTAACGCAGCCCCGCCCAGGCCACCAGCGTCGAGGCGAGCATCACGTACAGCAGCGGCACCAGCCACGGCAGCGTCGCGCCCTGCGCGCCCAGGGTGCGGCTCAGGTACTCCTCGGTCGTCATCTCGGGCTGGCGACCCGCCCCGAAGAACCGGGCCAGGGCGACCACGGCGACCACCCCGGCCACCGCGTACTGCACGGCGGCGACCCGACGAACCGTCGTGGGACGTTTGGTGGACGCGGCGGCGGTGATCATCACGCAGCTCCCGGCCGCGCAGGCGACGAGCGCCACCTCGCTGAGCCCCATGGCCAGGTTGGGCCAGCCGGACACGTCGTCGACGAGCAGGGTCAACGGCCGCCAGTTCAGGGCGGCCACGGTGGCCAGGCTGCCCAGCGCCACGATCATCGCCGTGCTCACCACGGACTGCTTGTGGACCAGGGCCCAGCCGATCCGCATGCCCGTGGCCAGCCCGAGCAGTGCGGCGATCAGCCAGATGATCAACCAAATGCCTCCCCGAGGCGGACCTGCACGATCGACGACCGGTCCGAGGGCAGCCGGCCGAGTCGGAAGAGCAGCAGCGCGGCGAAGTCCTCCGCCTCCTGCTCGGCGTCCTCGCCGCTGGGCCCCATGCATCCGGTGCGCTGGTTGAGCATGTAGCGGATCAGATCCGACCCGGCCAGTTCGACGACCTCGCGGGCGGCCTCCTCCACCGGCGTCCCGGAGTGGCCGAGCACGAGGTGGCCGAGTTCGTGGGCCAGGGTGCGGTCGCTGGCCGGCATGCCGCGCTGGATGAGGAACACGTCTCGGTCGTGGTACTCGCGCCACTGGCCGCAGACGCCGGGCGGCAGGTCGGCGAGCTTGATCTCGATGGGCCGGCCGCGGTCGGCGCTGACGGCCTCGACCAGCCGCGTCAGCGTGACCTCCCCGTGCCGCGGGGCGAGGTCGAGCACTTCGTTGACGGCGCGCGTCACGCGCCGGCTTGCCGGCATACAACCCCCTCTCGCGGTCCGCGAAATCACCGCTCCGGCCGAGCAGCTCGGTCGTGATCGCCACCCCGGACCCAACCCGAGCAACGTGTGCGTTCAAGCATGCCCTCTGACCGGGGTAAAGCCAAGATGCTTCGGCGACCGGCCGACGGCCGTGTCGGTGTCGGCCGCCGCGGCGCCGGGCGCGCGGGCACGCGTGTGACCTCTAGCGATAGTGTTGGGCTGCCGAAATCGCGATACGTCCGCACCGGACGTCCGACACCGACCGGGAGGCTGCCGGGATGGCCCTGTTCAAGCGACGTAAGAGCCGCGCCCAGCGCCGCGCCGAAGCCCGGGCCATCAAGGCCAAGGCGAAGCTAGAGGCCAGGCTCGCCGCCAAGAACGAGGCTCGCCGCATCAAGGTGGAGAACCGGGCGGCGGCCCGGGCGGTCAAGGCGCAGCTGCGCGCCCAGCGGCGCAGCGACCGTACCGCGCTGAAGGTGGCCGAGGCCCAGCTCAAGGCCGCGCAGGAGGGCAAGCTGCTGTCGCCCACGCGGATCCGCCGGGCGCTCACCGTGACGCGTCTGCTGGCCCCGGTCGTGGTCCCGGTCGCCTACCGCGCCGCAGTGGCGGTGCGGGGCTATCTCGACGAGCGCCGCGCCGACGAGCTCGGGGTGCCGCTGAGCCAGGTCGGTCAGTTCTCCGGGCACGGGGCGCAGCTGTCGGCACGGATCGCCGGGGCGGAGCGCTCGCTGGCGCTGGTCGCCGAGAAGAACCCCAAGGACGCCGAGACCAGGCAGTTCGTCACCGCGATCACCGACCGGCTGCGCGATCTGTCCGCCGCGGTGACCGCCGCCGAGAACATGCCCGCGGCGCGCCGCCGGGCGGCCCACGCCGCGATCGCCGAACAGCTCGACGCCATCGACGCCGATCTGATGGCCCGACTCGGGGTGGCCTGATCCAGCGATGACCGGATCGTCGGCGTCGGGGGGCCGTGCGCGCGGCGGCGCCGCGGGTGCGTTGACCGCGGCGCTGGCGGTGGCCGCGCACGGTGCGGCCGATGGGGCGCCGCCGTCGGGTGCGGCGGCGGTGCTGCTGGCCCTGGTGGCCGCCTCGGTCGGCGCGCTGGTGGCGGCCTGGCCGCGGTCGGCGCACCCGCCGGTGCTCGTGGTGCTGCTCGGCGCCGGACAGCTCGCCGGACACGCCACGCTCGGCCTGGTCGCCCACGCCCGGACCGGCCCCGGCGTGCCCGCGTGGGTGATGGCGGCCGCGCACGTGGCCGCGGTGCTGGCCGGGGCGCTGCTCATCACTGTCGGCGACCGGCTGGCCGCCGCGCTCTCGCGCACGGTGCGCACCCTGCTGCCGCCGGCCCGGGTGCCGGTGGCGCCGGCACCGCCGTCGCCGCCGCGGGCGGCCGACCAGCCGCTGCGCGCACTGTTGTTGGCCTGCTCGGTGTCGCACCGGGGACCGCCGGCCGTCGTCCGATGACCGGCCGAAACATCCCTGCGACACCAGAAAGCCAGAATCGAATGAAGACATCGACCCGGGTGCGGTTGCGCACCCTGCTCGCCGCTGCCGTCACCGGCAGCGTCCTGACCCTCGGCGTGGCCACCGCCGCGCCGGCCGCCGCGCACGTCCGCGTGGAGGCCTCCGATCCCACCCCGGGCGCCTACGCGGTGCTCACCTTCCGGGTGCCCGGCGAGTCCGAGACCGGTGCCCGCACCACCGGGCTGCGGGTGGAACTGCCCGACCTGGCCTCGGTGCGCACCGAGGTGATGCCGGGCTGGACCGCCACCCTGGACCGCGACGACGCGGCCGGCACGGTGCGGTCGGTGACCTGGACCGCCGAACCCGGTGTGGGCATCTCCGCCGACGAGTTCGCGCTGTTCCGCATCTCGGTGAAGCTGCCGGAGACCGACACGCTGAGCATGCCCGCGGTGCAGATCTACGACGACGGCACCGAGGTGCGCTGGGATCAGCCGGAGCCCGGCGACGGCACCGAGCCGGACTACCCGGCGCCCACCCTCACGCTGGCGGTGGCCGAACCGCCCGCCGCGAGCGGCGCAACCGACACCGCCGCGAGCGGCGCAACCGACACCGCCGCCGGCGCAACCGACACCTCGGCCCGCTGGCTGGCCGGGGCGTCGCTGGTGGTCGCCGCCGCCGCGGTGACGGCTGCGGTGCTGCTGCGGAGGCGGGCGTGATCCGGCCGGCCGCGGTGCTCGCCGCGCTGCTGACCGCGCTCGCCCTCGTGGCCGCCCCGTCGGCCGGGGCGCACGCCGCCCGGATCGGGGAGAACCCGACCGACGGATCGGCGTTGGCCGTCCCGCCCACCGAGGTGCAGGCGGTATTCAACGAGCCGATGCAGCCGCACTTCGCGGCGATGACGGTGATCGGCCCGGACGGCGGCCAGTGGCAGGACGGCGACCCGGTCGTCGAGGGGGCGGTGGTCAAGGTGGCGGTGCGGCCCCTCGGCCCGGCCGGCAGCTACACGGTGAACTACCGCGCCACCTCCGCCGACGGGCACGTCGTGACCGGTTCCTGGAGCTTCGAGCTCACCACCCCGGGGCCGGGCGCCACCACCGCCCCGGCCGCGCCGGCAGAACCCGCCCGATCCGAGCCCGCACCGGGCGAACCCGCCTCCGGTGAGGCCGCCGCCCCGGCCGGGTCCGGGGCGTCGGGCGGGGTACCGGTGTGGCCGTTCGTCGCGGTGG
Source organism: uncultured Mycolicibacterium sp. (assembly GCF_937941905.1). Lineage (GTDB taxonomy): Bacteria > Actinomycetota > Actinomycetes > Mycobacteriales > Mycobacteriaceae > Mycobacterium. The sequence continues at coordinate 5,341 of NZ_CALDGS010000005.1, forward strand.
CGGTGCTGCTGGTCGCCGCCGGGGTGTGGTGGGCGGTCCGGCGCCGCGCGTGACCGGCGGGCCCGGTGCCCGCACGGCGGTCGCCGGTGCCGTACTGCTGGCGGCGTCGGTGGCCGTGATGTGGGCACTGGGCCGGCCACAGACCCCCGCGGCCGACACCGCGGTGCGCACGGTGGCCGACTGCGCGGCCGTGGTCACCCTCGGGGCCGCGGTCGTGCCGTGGCTGGACGACGCCGGCCGGCGCCGCGCGGAACTCGTCGAGCGGGCCGGCCGGCCGCTGCTGATCGGCGCGGCGGTGTGGCTGCTGGCCGAGTTGGCGCGACTGGTGGTGCAGGCGGCCCGCGCCGCCGGCCGGCCGGCGACGACGGTCGAGGCGGCCACCGTGATCCGCTACGCGACCGACACCACGCTGGGCCGGTCGGTGGTGTTCAGCCTGGTGTGCGCCACCCTGGTGGCGGTGCTGGCCACGGCCGCCACGCTGCGCGGTGGCGCCCTGCTGGCCGCCACCGCCGGGGTGGCGGCGGCCGGGCTGTGCGCCCGCACGCTCAGTGGCCACCTCATCCACAGCCCGCTGGGCGGGGCGGCGATCGCGGTGCACGCGCTGGCCGCCGCGCTGTGGTGCGGGGTGCTGGCGGCGCTGCTGCTGACGGTGGGCCACCGCGGCCGGTGGGCCCGGGTGCTGCCCCGGTTCTCGCAGCTGTCGCTGTGGTGCGTGGCGGCGCTGTCGGCGGGCGGGGTGGCGGGGGCCGTCGTGGCCCTGGACGCGCCGTCCGACCTGGTGTTCACCGGCTACGGCCGGGTGCTCATGGCCAAACTGGCGTTGACCGCGGGCCTGCTGGTGCTCGGCTGGCGCAACCGCACCGACTGGCTGCCCGCGGCACGCCGTCACCACGCCACCGCGGCGGTGTCACGGACCCGCGCCCTGACCGAACTGGCCGTGATGGGCGCGGCGCTGACCGGCGCCGCCGCCCTGACCGTCACCGGGTGAGGCCGAGCCCACCTGGCATGATGGGTGCGACCCCGAGAGGAGCAGCACACATGGCAGACCCGCAGGACCGCCCCGACGAGCCGTCGACCGCTGCCGCGGGTGGCGGGTCGGCCGCAGCCGAGCCCGGCTCCGGCGCGGCACCTGCCGAGCAGACTCCACCGGCGAAGAAGACACCGGCCAAGAAGGCGCCGGCCAAGAAGGCCGCGAAGAAGGCCGCCCCCGCGGCGAAGAAAGCACCCGCCAAGAAAGCCCCCGCGAAGAAGACGCCGGCCAAGAAGGCCCCGGCGGCCGAACCCGCGCAGGCCCCCGAACAGACCCAGCCGGAGCAGACCCGGCCGGAACAGACCCAGTCCCCGGTCGAGGCCCCGCAGCCGCAGCCCGAGCCGGCCGCGCCGGATGCCGCCGCGGCCCGGGAGATCGCGGCGCAGGCCAAGTCCACGGTTGCCGCGGCCGACAACCCGGTCGCCGGCCCGGTGCCCGCTCCCCCGCCCGGTCCCGACCACCACTCACGGCTGCCGCTGCTGGCCGCCGTCGCCGCCGGCGTGCTGGCCATCGTGGCGGTGCTGGTGGCCGCCCGCCGGGGCGACTGACCGGCGCTGGCTAGCATTTGCCCGTGAGTATCGAACCCCGCGCGACCGCCGACCTGGTCGACGAGATCGGTCCGTCGGTCCGCAGCTGTGATCTGCAGTTCCACCAGTACGGGGGCCGCACCCGGTTCGCCGGGCCGATCAGCACCGTGCGCTGCTTCCAGGACAACGCGCTGCTCAAGTCGGTGCTGAGCGAGCCCGGCAACGGCGGGGTGCTCGTGATCGACGGCGGCGGCTCGCTGCACACCGCGCTGGTCGGCGACGTGATCGCCGAGCTGGCCCGCAGCAACGGCTGGGCCGGGCTGATCGTCAACGGCGCGGTGCGCGACGCGGCGACGCTGCGCACCCTCGACATCGGGATCAAGGCGCTGGGCACCAATCCGCGCAAGAGCACCAAGACCGGCGCGGGCCAGCGCGACGTCGCCGTCGAGTTCGGTGGGGTGACGTTCGTGCCCGGCGAGATCGCCTACTCCGACGAGGACGGCATCGTCGTCGTCGCCCCCACCGCCCCCGGCAGTTAGGCTCCCGCGACGACGGCCGCGCGGCGCCTGCCGAACTGCAGGCCCTCGTCGTCGACCTTGCCGTAGCGGATGAGCCGCAGGTCGAACAGGTAGTTCTGCTTGAGCCGCCACGGGGTGCGCTCCCCGGCCTTGGGCAGCCAGTCCAGGGCGCGCCGCACGTAGCCCGGGGTGAAGTCCAGCAGCGGTCGTTCGGCGACGGTGTCGCCCGGGTGCTGCGGCTCGACCGTGTCGTAGCCGTGCTCGTCCATGAAATTCAGAATGCGGCAGACGAATTCACTCACCAGGTCGGCCTTGAGCGTCCACGAGGCGTTGGTGTAGCCGATGGTGAAGGCCAGGTTCGGCAGCCCGGACAGCATCATGCCCTTGTAGGCCATCAGGTCGGCCAGCCGCACCGGTTCGCCGTTGCGGCTGATCTCCGCGCCGCCGAACAGCTGCAGGTTCAAACCCGTTGCGGTGACGATGATGTCGGCCTTCAGTTCGGTGCCGGAGGCCAGCCGGATGCCGTCGGCGGTGAACGTCTCGATGGTGTCGGTGACGACGTCGGCCCGGCCCTGGCGGATCACCTTGAACAGGTCGCCGTCCGGCGCCAGGCACAGCCGCTCGTCCCACGGGTTGTAGCGCGGCCCGAAGTGCTTGTCCACGTCGAAGCCCGGGGGCAGCCGGCGCGCCGCCATGGTCATCAGCGTCTTGCGCATGTAGTTGGGGAAGCGGCGGCTGAGCTGGTAGATCATCGACTGGTACAGGATGCTCTTCCACCGGATGGCCACCGCGGCGGCCTTGGGCGGCAACAGTTTCTGCGCCCGGACGGCGAACGGGTCGACCAGCGGCAGGGTGCCGATGTAGGTCGGCGAGCGCTGCAGCATCGTGACGTGCCCGGCACCGGAGTTCGCCAGCGCCGGCAACAGGGTGATGGCGGTGGCGCCGCTGCCGATGACGACGATCCGCTTGCCCCGGTAGTCGAGGTCCTCCGGCCAGTGCTGCGGGTGCACGATCGTGCCGGTGAAGTCGTCGTAGCCGGGGAACTCCGGCAGGTAACCCTCGTCGTAGTTGTAGTAGCCGCTGCAGGCGAACAGGAACGAGCAGGTCAGCTCGATCTCCTCGCCGTCACGGTCCACCCGTACCGTCCACTTGCCGTCCGCGTCGGACCAGTCCGCCGCCAGCACCCGGTGGCGGTAGCGGATGTGCCGGTCGATGCCGAACTCGGCGGCGGTCTCCTTGAGGTAGGCCAGGATCGACGGGCCGTCGGCGATGGCCTTCGGGTCGGTCCACGGCTTGAACCGGAACCCGAGCGTGAACATGTCGGAGTCCGACCGGATTCCCGGGTAGCGGAACAGATCCCAGGTGCCGCCGAGGCTGTCGCGGCGCTCCAGGATCGCGTAGCGCTTGCCCGGGCAGCGCTGCTGCAGATGCCAGGCCGCGCTGATGCCGGAGATGCCGGCGCCGACGATCACGACGTCGAGGTGCTCAGTCATGCGCCCAAGTATTCAACACGGTGTTGAGTTGGTCAACAGTGTGTTGAGAATTTCGACGCGGTGTAAAGTGGCTGCTCGTGACCACCGCCAGCCAGCCCCGGGCCGCCCGCGGCCGCCGCTCCTCCCGCCCGACGGGGGACGACCGGGAGCAGGCGATCCTGGCGACGATGGCCCGCCTGCTCGAGCAGCGGTCCTACCGTGAGATCTCCGTCGACGACCTGGCCCGCGGCGCGGGACTGTCCCGGCCGACCTTCTACTTCTACTTCCGCTCCAAGGAGGCGGTGCTCGTCTCGCTGATCGAGCCGCTGGTCGAGCGGCTCACCGCCCGGTTCGACGAGGTGGCCGAGCGGCTGGCCGACGATCCCCGCGCGGTGGTGCACGAGGGCATCAAGGCGTTCTTCACCGCGTTCAACGCCAACCGCGCGATCGCGCGGGCCGGCACCGAGTCGCTGGCCACCAGCGCGGAGGTGCGCGCGGTGTGGTCGGGGTTCATGCAGCGCTGGATCGAGGCGACCGCGGCGGTGATCGAGGCCGAACGGGCCCGCGGCGCCGCCCCGGTCACCGTGCCGGCCCACGACCTGGCCACCGCGCTGAACCAGATGAACGAGCGCACCATGATGGCGGTGCTGACCGGCGAGACCCCGGCCGTGCCGGAGGACGAACTCGTCGAGACCCTCACCCACATCTGGGTGAGCGCGATCTACGGCCCCGGCGCCTGACCCCGAAATGCCGAACGTGAGCCTGCGCGGATCTGCTTGCCGGGGGGACTGGACGCAATGGCGCGCAGGCTCACGTTCGGAGTCCTGGCGAGGGGTCAGCCGACCCCCTCGAGCATGTCGGTCTCGGTGCGGCCGATGTTGGCCTTCACCTGCGGATCCCGCCGGACCCGGTAGGCGTACCAGCCGTAGGCGGCCAGCATCGAGACGACGAACAGGTACGGGATGAGGTTGAGCGGCCAGGGCGGCACCGGGTAGACGTTGGCGAAGAACACGTAGGCCATCGCCACCACCGCCACCGTGGCGCACACCCACACCAGCCGGTTGGGCATCCGCTCGCGGCGGGTGTAGCGCACACACGCGATCGCGACCAGGGCGTAGGCCACCATGTAGCCGTAGGTGCCGTAGGTGTCGACGCGCACCACGACGTCCATCGGGTCCACCCCGCCGACGACGAACAGCAGCACGTCGAGCAGGATCGCGGCCGGCCCGGCGATGAGCAGCACCCGGTGCGGGGTGAGGTGGCGTTCGTGGGTGAACCCGAACCGCTCGGGCACCACGCCCTCCTTGCCCATCACGTAGACGATGCGGCCGACCACGTTGAGCGGGGCGACCACCACCGCGAAGAACGAGGCACCCACCCCGAAGATCAGGATCGGCGCGAACCAGCCCGGCATGCCGATCAGGTTGGCGATGTCCTCGAGCGGGTTGGCGCTTTCGGCGAGATCGTCACCGAGCACGGCGATCTGGGTGTAGGCGGCCAGCACGTACAGCACGCCGACGATCAGCGCGCTCCACATGATCGCGCGCGGGATCGCAGTGTAGGGGTCACGGGCCTCGCGGCCGAGCGCGTCGGCCGAGGAGAACCCGACGAACCCGAGGATGCCGAGCACCATGCCCGCGGCCACGCCCTGCAGCGGCGCCCCTTCCAGGGTGAACTGGCTTGGATCCCAGGCGCTTTCACCGGCCCAGGCGAGCGCCAGGATGAGCAGGGTGGTGATGATGGCCACCGAGATCAGTTCCAGCACCAGCGAGACCCGGGCCGAGAGCCGGATGCCGCGGATGGTGAACAGGGTCGCCAGCCCGCCGAGCACCACGGCCAGCACCACCTGCCAGGCCAGCCCCTGGGCGGGGATCCCGATGAGCGTCAGGAACTGTGCGGCGTAGGCGACCGCGCCGCCGAGCGAGCCGGCCGCGATCCCGAAGCAGCCGATGAGCAGCGCCACCCCGGCCAGGTAGGCGCCGGTGGGGCCGATGCCCTTGGCCACGTAGGTGTACAGCGACCCGGCCGAGGCGTTTCGCCGGGCGAACACCACGACGCAGTAGCCCACGCACAGGATGACCAGGGTGGCCAGGGCGAACGACAGCACGGTGCCGTTGCCGGCGGTGGCGAAGATCGCCGCGGCGGTGAAGGCGATGACGGCGCTGGGCGCGATGTTGGCGATGGCCTGCGCGGCCAGCTCCGGCCCGGTCATCACGCCGCGCCGCAGACCGGCGTCGACCGGCTTGCCGCCGGTGCCGGACGAGGTTGACATCGTCGACATGGTTTCTCCGGATCAGGGAATGAGCAGGGTTCGCAGCGCGCCGCCGGACTCGAGCTGATCGAGCGCGTCGGCGGCCTCGTCGAGCGGGCGGCGGGCCGAGATCAGCGGGTCGAGCTTGAGCTGGCCGTCCATGTAGCGGTCGACGAAGGCCGGGATGTCGATGGACGGGCGCACCGAGCCGTAGTTGGAGCCCAGGATGCGCTGGTCGGCCTCGGCGAGCACGAGCGGCTCGAAGCTGGCCTTGGCCCCGGTCGGGGGCAGGCCGACGACGACCGCGGCCCCGCCCAGGCCGAGCATCCGGATGGCCTGCTCGGTGGTGGTGGTCCGGCCGATCGCGTCGAAGGCGTAGTCCACCCCGTCGCCGATGAGGTCGAACAGCTGCTCGACCGGGTCGCCCGCGGAGGCGTCGATGCGGTCGGTGGCGCCGAACTGCAACGCCAGCTGGGTCTTGTCGGGCAGCACGTCGATGGCGATGATGCGCTCCGCCCCGGCGAGTTTCGCGCCCTGCACCACGTTGAGCCCGACGCCGCCGCAGCCGATGACCGCGACGGTGGAGCCGGGTTCGACGGCGGCGGTGTTGAGCACCGCGCCCACCCCCGTGGCGACCGCGCAGCCGACCACCGCGATGACGTCCAGCGGCGCGTCGTCGCGCACCTTCACCGCGCCGGAGGCCGGCACGATCACCTCCTCGGCGAACGAGGACACGCCCAGGTAGTGGTGCAGGGTCTCGCCCCGGTAGGACAGCCGGGAGGTGCCGTCGAACAGCACACCCTCGGGCGCGACCTGGGTGGCCACCTTCTGGCAGCGGGCCTCGTGACCGGACCGGCAGTAGCGGCACTCGCCGCAGGGCGGCACCCAGCTGAGCACCACGTGGTCGCCCACCGCCAGCGAGGTCACCCCCTCGCCGAGCTCGACCACCACGCCGGAGCCCTCGTGGCCCATCACCAGCGGCGCGGGCGCGTCCCACTCGCCGCGCTTGACGTGCAGGTCGGAGTGGCAGACGCCGGCCGCGGCGATCTTCACCCGGACCTCGCCCGGCTTCGGGCCGGCGAGGTCGACGTCGGCGACTTCCAGGGGTGTCTGGGCGTCCCGGAAGACGACAGCTTTCATCACAGTCCTTCGCAGATGGGCGTTATCGGGTTACGAGCCACGGATCGTAAGGACATTTGTGCCGTTCGTCACTGCGAAAGTTTGTGATTGAATGGCCCTGAATTCACACTTTTGTACACTCGCTGCCATGGCGCGGGACCTGAGCTCGATCGCGCGGGTGCTCGACGGGCAGCTGCGCGGCGGCCCGCCGCCGTCGACCCCGGTGGACGCCGCGGTGCACCTCGAGGAGTTCGCCGTGGTCGGCCATCCGGACTACGCCACGCTCGTCGTCGGCCCACCGGACCGGTTCGTGGCGCAGCTGCGCGCCGGTGCCGAGCGGGCGGCGGCGCTGGCGCCCGCGGTGCTGGTGAGCGGCCCGCCGCACGACGAGTTGTACGGGCTTGCCGCCGATCTCGGGGTGGGCCTGATCCTGGTGCCCGAGCCCGACGACCGGCTCGTGCACGCCCGGCTGGTGGCGTTGCTGGCGGCCGATCAGGCGGCCGAGGACCGGCTGGTCACCCTGGGCACCAAGGTGCTCACCCAGGTGGCCCGCCGGGGCGGGGCGCAGGCGGTGATCGCGCAGCTGGCGCACCGCATCGACGGGTGGGCGGTGCTGCTCGACGTGCACGGTCAGGTGATCACCACGGCCGGCTCCGGCGGCCTGCACCTCAAGGACGCGGTGGCGGTGGCCTTCAACCGCCCGGTGCGGGTGCGCCACCCCGGGCTGCAGGTGCACCGGGTGGGCCAGGGCGAGGATCTCACCGCCTACCTGGTCATCTCGTCGCGGGAGCACTCCACCAGCTACAGCCGCGAGCTGGCCTCGCAGGCCGCCGCGCTGCTCGACCTCATCCTGCGCCGCCACGACCACACCGGCACCGAGCGGCTGGGCCGGGAGGTCATGGTGGACACGCTGCTGGCCGGCGGGGCGACCGCGGCGGCGCTGCTGCGGCGCTGGGGCGTGCACGAGGAGCAGCTGACGGCGTTCGCGCTCAGCGCCCGGTCCAAGTCGGTGGACCCGGAGCGGCTGGCGATCCGCTGGCTCGACGAGCTCGGCGCGGTGCACGTGCTGACCGAATCCCACGGCGTGGTCCTGGGTTTCGTCAACGACGACCAGGCCCGCGCACTCGGCGAGCGGGCGCACGTCCTGGTCGACGAGGCGCGGGCGCCGCTGCGGCTCGGGTTGGGCACCCCGGCCCCCACCGACGCGCTGGAGCGCAGCGCCGCCGAGGCGCGCCAGGCGCACGAGACCGCGGTCACCGAGGGCCGGCCGGTGGTGCGCTACTCGGCCCTGCCCACCGTCGACTACGTCCTGAACCGGCTGACCTTTTCCGACAGCAAACGCCTTGCAGCCGTGTTGGATCCGCTGCGCGGCGCCGACGGCGCGCACGGCGAGCTCACCGAGACGCTGCGGGTGTACCTGGCCGAGCACGGCACCTGGGGGGTGACCGCGTCCCGGCTGGGCATCCACCGCCAGACGCTGGCCGGCCGGATCCGCCGGATCGAGGACCTCACCGGGCTGTCGATGCGCAGCGCCGACGACCGGGCCACCGCCTGGCTGGCGCTGCGGGCGCTGGAGGCCACCCGCCCCGCGTCGTGAACGTGCGCTTGTGCGCGGGTTTTTCGCGATTTCCCGCACACAGGCTCACGTTGGCGAGCCGAAGTGGGCCAGCAGGAGCTCGGCCGGCCAGGTGTTGACGATCCGTTCCGCCGGCACCCCGTGGTCCAGGGCCCGCTGCGCCCCGTAACCGAGGAACTCCAGCTGCCCGGGCGCGTGGGCGTCGGTGGAGACGGCGAACCGACAGCCCAGGTCCATCGCCAGCCGGATGAGCCGGCCCGGCGGGTCGCGCCGCTCGGGCCGGGAGTTGATCTCCACCGCGGTGCCGTGCTCGGCACAGGCGGCGAACACCGCCTCGGCGTCGAACACCGACTCCGGCCGCAGCCCGCGCCCACCGGCCACCAGCCGGCCGGTGCAGTGGCCGAGCACGTCGACGTTGGGGTCCGACACCGCCCGCACCATGCGGCGGGTCATCGCCGCGGCGTCCATCCGCAGTTTGGAGTGCACGCTGGCCACCACCACGTCCAGCCGCGCCAGCAGCTCGGGATCCTGGTCGAGGCCGCCGTCGTCGAGGATGTCGACCTCGATCCCGGTCAGCACGCGCAGCGGGGCCACCCGCTCCCGCAGCTCGTCGATGACGTCGAGCTGGCGGCGCAGCCGGTCCGCCGAGAGCCCGTGCGCGATCCGCAGCCGCGGCGAGTGGTCGGTCACCGCGCAGTACTCGTGGCCGAGCTCGCGGGCGGCCAGCAGCATCTCCTCGATCGGGGCCGAACCGTCGGACCAGTCGGTGTGCACGTGCAGATCGCCGCGCAGCGCCGCGCGCAGTTCGCCGCCGCCGAGGTCGCCGGCCGTCGCCCGCAGCTCGACGAGCACATCGGGCTCCCGCCCGGCCCAGGCCTCGACGATCACCCGGGCGGTCTTGGGCCCGATCCCGGGGATGGACTGCCAGCTGCCGGCCCGGCCGTGGCGTTCGAGCTGCTCGGGCGGCATCGCCGCGAGGATGTCGGCGGCGCGGCGATAGGCCATCACTCGGCGTGGATCCTCGCGCGCCCGGTCCTTGTAGTAGGCGACCTGACGCAGGGCGGTGACCGGGTCCATGCCTCCAGTGTGAGTTGCACCGCACAACGCCGCGGCGATTTGCCCGGGCCTCGGCCCCGCCCCTACCTTGGATTGAGGTTTTCTTCAATCCGTCAACCCACTCGTTAGGTCGACTTGTGCCGAATTCGTTCCTGGGCAGCCCCGAGCAGCCGCTCTACGAGATCAAGGCGAACCTGTTCAAGGCGCTCGCCCACCCCGCCCGCATCCGGGTGCTGGAGATTCTGTCGGCCAACGGCCGGCCCACCCCGGTCAGCGAGATCCTCGCCGACACCGCCATCGAACCGACCCTGCTGTCCCAGCATCTCGCGGTGCTGAGACGCCACCAGGTGGTCAGCGCCCAGCGCACCGGCAACGCGGTGTTCTACGAACTGGCCCACCCGAAGATCTCGGAACTGCTGGTCATCGCGCGCACCTTTCTGGCCGACACCCTCGGCGCCCAGAGCGACCACCTCGAGACACTGAAAAACCTTCCCCCGATTGGAGTTTCGCAGTGATCGCGAAGGCCGCGAACAATCTCGCGCGGCTGCTGCCGAATCGCAGCGACTACGCCGAACTGCCGCGCAGCTGGCGCCGTGACATCCTGGCCGGCGTCACCGTCGGCGTGGTGGCACTGCCGCTGGCGCTGGCGTTCGGCATCTCCTCGGGGGTCGGGGCCGCCGCCGGGCTGATCACCGCGGTGGTGGCCGGGCTGGTGGCGGCGGTGTTCGGCGGCTCGCACGTGCAGGTCTCCGGCCCCACCGGGGCGATGGCGGTGGTGCTGGCCCCGATCGTGGCCGAGCACGGCCTGGGCAGCATCGCCCTGGTCACCGTGCTGGCCGGGCTGATCGTGCTGGCGGCCGGGGTGACCGGCCTGGGCCGGGCGGTGACGTTCATCCCGTGGCCGGTGATCGAGGGCTTCACCCTCGGCATCGCCGCGATCATCTTCCTGCAGCAGGTGCCGGCCGCGTTCGCCGGCGAGGCGCCGGCCGGCCAGCGCACCCTGGTCGCGGCCTGGACCGTGGTCGCCCACGCCGACTGGGCGGCCGCCGCGCGCAGCCTGACGGTGGTGGGCATCGTCGCCGCGCTCATGCTCATCCTGCCGCGCCTGCACCGCAGCATCCCCGAGTCACTGACCGCCGTCATCGTCGCGACCGTGGTGGTGGCGCTGTGCGGGCTGAACGTCGCCACCATCGGCGAACTGCCGTCGCACCTGCCCGCCCCGGTGCTGCCGCACGCCGACCTCGGCGCGCTGCGCGGGCTGCTCGGCGCGGCGCTGGCGATCGCCGCGCTGGCGGCCATCGAGTCGCTGCTGTCGGCGCGGGTGGCGGCCACCATGTCGCCCACCGGCCCGTACCACCCGGACCGCGAGCTGGTCGGCCAGGGCATGGCGTCGGTGGCCTCGGGGCTGTTCGGCGGCATGCCGGCCACCGGTGCGATCGCCCGCACCGCGGTCAACGTGCGCTCCGGCGCCCGTACCCGGCTGGCCGCGATCACCCACTCGCTGCTGCTGCTCGGCGTGGTCTACCTGGCCGCCGGGCCGGTGTCGACCATCCCGCTCGCCGCGCTGTCCGGGGTGCTGATGGTCACCTCGTTCCGGATGATCTCGGCCCACACGGTGCGCAAGATCCTGCGCTCGACCCGCTCGGACGCGCTGACGTTCGTGCTCACCGCCGTGATCACGGTGTGCTTCGACCTCATCGAGGCGGTGCAGATCGGCGTGCTGGTGGCGGCGTTCTTCGCGCTGCGCAATGTGGCGCGCCGGGCCAGCGTGGTGCGCGAGGAACTGCCCGGCCCGGCCCGGCCCGGTGACGAGCAGATCGCCCTGCTGCGGCTGGACGGGGCGATGTTCTTCGGTGCGGCCGAACGGATCTCGTCGGCGATCACCGAGGCCGACGCCCCGCAGGTGCGGGTGGTGATCATCCGGATGTCACAGCTCGGGTTCCTCGACGCCACCGGCGCCCACACGCTCGCCCAGATCGCCACCGACCTGGAGAAGCGCGGCATCACCGTGATCATCAAGGGGGTGCGCGACGAGCACGCCGCCTTGCTGTCCAACGTCGGGGTGTTCGACTCGCTGCGCCACGAGAACCACCTGGTGGACACGCTCGAGGAGGCGATCGAGCACGCCCGCCAGCACGTGGCGCTGCAGCCGCACTGAGCCGGGAATCACCGCCCCGCCGGCGCGGTTGTGCCTGGCATGCGTTTCGCCTTCAAGACCTCACCGCAGGAGACCACCTGGCCGGACATGCTGGCGGTCTGGCAGGCCGCCGACGGCATCGACGTGTTCGAGTCGGGCTGGACGTTCGACCACTTCTACCCGATCTTCTCCGACTCCGCCGGCCCCTGCCTGGAGGGCTGGACCACGTTGACCGCGCTGGCGCAGGCCACCACCCGGCTGCGGGTCGGTGTGCTGGTGACCGGCATCCACTACCGGCATCCGGCGGTGCTGGCGAACATGGCCGCCGCGCTGGACATCATCTCCGGCGGGCGGCTCGAGCTGGGCGTCGGCGCGGGCTGGAACGAGGAGGAGTCCAACGCCTACGGCATCGAGCTCGGCAGCGTCAAGGAACGGCTGGACCGGTTCGAGGAGGCCTGCCAGGTGCTGATCGGCCTGCTCAGCCAGGAGACGACGACCTTCCACGGCCGCTACTACCGGCTCACCGAGGCGCGCAACGAGCCGAAGGGCCCGCAGCGGCCGCACCCGCCGATCTGCATCGGCGGCAACGGTGAGAAGCGCACGCTGCGGATCACCGCCCGCTACGCCCAGCACTGGAACTACCTGGGCGGACCGCCGGAGGAGTTCGCCCGCAAGCGCGACGTGCTGGCGGCGCACTGCGCGGAGCTGGGCCGGGATCCGAACGAGATCACGCTGTCGGCGCACGTACGGCTCGGCACCGACCTGGACTACGCGAGGGTCGTCGACGAGGCGGCCGCGCTCGGCGCCGAGGGGCTGGACCTGGCGATCGTGTACCTGCCGCCGCCGCACACCCCGGCCGTGCTCGAGCCGCTGGCCGAGGCGATCCGCGACTCCGGCCTGCTGTCCGGTTAGCCCCCGGCAAAACCGCCGGCGGCCGGGCGGGGTCCGGCGTCAGTAGCCGTAGCGAAGTAGCTCGTCGGCGGTGATGAGGCGTTCGTTTTTCGCCGGGAACTCGCGGCTCTTGATCGGATGTCGGAGCAACCAGGCGATTCGGCCCCATCGGGTCCGGGTGAGCGGGTTGCGGAACACGAGCACTCCTGCGATCGGCGAATTGCTGGTCCGGCGGGCCCGGGCCGTACCCGGGCCACCGTTGCCATTACACACCCATCGGCGGGCAAACGGTTCCTGACGCGCCGACTTTCCCCGCGAGCAGACGCAGAACCCCCTGGTTCAACGTGAAACAGGGGGTTCTGCGTCTGCTCGCGGGAGGACCGGGGGCTACCGCAGCGGAGCGGCGGTGGGCTTGATCGGCGCCGGCAGCGCCGTGCGGCCCATCAGGTACCGGTCCACCCCGGCGGCCGCCGAGCGGCCCTCGGCGATCGCCCACACGATCAGCGACTGCCCGCGGCCCATGTCGCCGGCCACGAACACCCCCGGCACCGAGGTCTGGAAGTCGTCGTCGCGGGCCACGTTGCCGCGGTCGGTGAACTCCACGCCGAGGTCGCTCAGCAGCGCCGAGCGCTCCGGCCCGACGAAGCCCATGGCCAGCAGCACCAGATCGGCTTCGAGTTCGAAGTCGGTGCCCTCCACCTTCTCGAACTTCCCGTCGACCATCCGCACCTCGTGGGCGCGCAGCCCGACCACACGGCCGTCGCGGCCGATGAACTGCTCGGTGTTGACCGAGTAGACCCGCTCGCCGCCCTCCTCGTGGGCCGAGGTGACCCGGTACATCAGCGGGTAGGTCGGCCACGGGGTGGACGGGGCCCGGGTCTCCGGCGGCCGCGGCATGATCTCGAACTGGTGCACGCTGACCGCGCCCTGCCGCAGCGCGGTGCCGAGGCAGTCCGCACCGGTGTCACCGCCGCCGATGATGACGACCCGCTTGCCCTTGGCGGTGATGGGCGGCTGACCGTCCGCGTCGGCGATCGGGTCGCCGAGCTGCACCCGGTTGGCCAGCGGCAGGTACTCCATGGCCTGGTGGATGCCGTCGAGCTCGCGGCCGGGGATGGGCAGGTCACGCCAGGCGGTGGCCCCGCCGGCCAGCACGATCGCGTCGAACTCGGCGCGCAGCTGCGCGGCGGTGACGTCCACCCCGACGTTGACGCCGGCCCGGAACTCGGTGCCCTCGGCCTCCATCTGGGCCAGCCGCCGGTCGATGTGGCGCTTCTCCATCTTGAACTCGGGGATGCCGTAGCGCAGCAGGCCGCCGATGCGGTCGGCGCGCTCGAACACCACCACCGTGTGCCCGGCCCGGGTGAGCTGCTGGGCGGCGGCCAGCCCGGCCGGCCCGGAGCCGACCACGGCGACCTTCTTGCCGGTGAGCCTGCTCGGCGGCTTGGGCACCACCCAGCCCTCGTCGAAGGCCTTGTCGATGATCTCGACCTCGACCTGCTTGATGGTCACCGGATCCTGGTTGATGCCCAGCACGCAGGCCGCCTCGCACGGGGCCGGGCACAGCCGCCCGGTGAACTCCGGGAAGTTGTTGGTGGCGTGCAGCCGCTCGATCGCGTCGCGCCACCGGTCCCGGTACACCAGGTCGTTCCACTCCGGGATCAGGTTGCCCAGCGGACAACCGTTGTGGCAGAACGGGATCCCGCAGTCCATGCAGCGCGAGGCCTGGCGCTGCAGCACCTCGTTGGAGAACTCCTCGTAGACCTCTTTCCAGTCGCGCAGCCGCAGCGGCACCGGGCGCCGGGCCGGCAGCTCGCGAGTGGTGTGCTTGAGGAAACCGCGCGGATCAGCCACGAGCCGCCGCCATGATCGCTTCGTTGACGTCGGCGCCGGCGCGTTCGGCCTCGGCGATGGCGTTCAGCACGCGCCGGTAGTCGCGCGGCATCACCTTGACGAAGTGCTTCACCTGTCCATCCCAGTCGTTCAGGATTCGTTGGCCCACAGCGGAATCCGTGGCGTCGACGTGTGCGGCGACGATTCCGCGCAGCCACTGCAGATCATCGTCGTCGAGCGGTTCGAGCTCGACCATCTCACCGTTGAGATTGCCCGGCAGCGCGCCGGCGGGGTCGAAGACGAAGGCGATCCCGCCGGACATGCCCGCGGCGAAGTTGCGGCCGGTCGGGCCGAGGATGACCACCCGGCCGCCCGTCATGTACTCGCAGCCGTGGTCGCCGACACCCTCCACCACCGCGGTGGCACCGGAGTTGCGGACCGCGAACCGCTCGCCCACCTGGCCGCGCAGGAACGCCTCGCCGCTGGTGGCGCCGAACAGGATCACGTTGCCGGCGATGATGTTGTCCTCGGCGACGAAGCCCTCCGGCGCGCTGTCCGGCGGGCGCACCACGATACGGCCGCCGGACAGGCCCTTGCCGACGTAGTCGTTGGCGTCGCCGTAGACCCGCAGCGTGATACCGCGCGGCAGGAACGCGCCGAAGCTGTTGCCGGCCGAACCGTCGAAGGTGATGTCAATGGTGCCGTCCGGCAGGCCCTGCGCGCCGTAGGCCTTGGTGACCTCGTGGCCCAGCATGGTGCCGACGGTGCGGTTGACGTTGCTGATCTTCGTCGAGAACCGCACCGGGGTGCCGTGGTCGATGGCCTCCCGGCACATCGCGATCAACTGCTGGTCCAGCGCCTTGTCCAGGCCGTGGTCCTGCTTGGAGCTGCAGTAGCGGTCCTGGTTCATGAACGCCGACTCCGGCTCGTGCAGCACCGGCGACAGGTCGATCTTGTGCACCTTGTGGAAGTGCTCGAGGGCCTTGGCGGTGTCGAGCACGCCCACCTGGCCGACCATCTCGTTGACGGTGCGGAAACCCAGCTGCGCCATCAGCTCGCGCACCTCTTCGGCGATGAACATGAAGAAGTTCTCGACGAATTCGGGCTTGCCGGCGAACCGCTTGCGCAGCTCGGGGTTCTGGGTGGCCACGCCCACCGGGCAGGTGTCCAGATGGCAGACCCGCATCATGATGCAGCCGGACACCACCAGCGGCGCGGTGGCGAAGCCGAACTCCTCGGCGCCGAGCAGCGCGGCGATCACCACGTCGCGGCCGGTCTTGAGCTGGCCGTCGACCTGCACCACGATCCGGTCGCGCAGGCCGTTGAGCAGCAGCGTCTGCTGGGTCTCGGCCAGGCCGAGCTCCCACGGCGCGCCGGCGTGCTTGAGGCTGGTCAGCGGCGAGGCGCCGGTGCCGCCGTCGTGGCCGGAGATGAGCACCACGTCGGCGTGCGCCTTGGACACGCCGGCCGCGACCGTACCCACGCCCACCTCGGAGACCAGCTTGACGTGGATGCGGGCGCCCGGATTGGCGTTCTTCAGGTCGTAGATCAGCTGCGCCAGATCCTCGATCGAGTAGATGTCGTGGTGCGGCGGCGGGCTGATCAGCCCCACCCCCGGGGTGGAGTGCCGCACCTCGGCCACCCACGGGTACACCTTGTGGCCCGGAAGCTGGCCGCCCTCACCGGGTTTCGCGCCCTGGGCCATCTTGATCTGGATGTCGGTGCAGTTGGTGAGGTAGTGGCTGGTCACCCCGAACCGGCCGGAGGCGACCTGCTTGATCGCGCTGCGCCGCCAGTCGCCGTTGGCATCGGGCTCGAACCGGTCGTAGGACTCCCCGCCCTCACCCGAGTTCGACCGGGCGCCGAGGCGGTTCATCGCGATGGCGAGCGTCTCGTGGGCCTCGGCGGAGATCGAGCCGAAGCTCATCGCGCCGGTGGAGAACCGCTTGACGATCTCGCTGGCCGGCTCCACCTCCTCGATCGGGATCGGCTTGCGCACCCCGTCCTTGAACTTCAGCAGGCCGCGCAGGGTGGCCAGCCGCTCGCTCTGGTCGTCGACCAGCCGGGTGTACTCCTTGAAGATCTCGTACTGCCCGGTGCGGGTGGAGTGCTGCAGCTTGAACACCGTCTCCGGGTTGAACAGGTGGTACTCGCCCTCGCGGCGCCACTGGTACTCGCCGCCCACCTCGAGCTCGCGGTGCGCGCGCTCGTCGGGCCGGTCCAGGAAGGCCAGCTCGTGGCGGCGGGCCACGTCGCGGGCGATGTCCTCCAGGTCGATGCCCCCGGTCGGGCAGTTCAGCCCGGTGAAGTACTCGTCGAGCACCTCCTGGCTGATGCCGATGGCCTGGAACAGCTGCGCGCCGGTGTAGGAGGCCAGGGTGGAGATGCCCATCTTGCTCATCACCTTGAGCACGCCCTTGCCGGCCGCCTTGATGTAGTTGCTCAGCGCCTTCTCGCGGTCGATGCCGGTGATGACGCCGCGGTCGAGCATGTCCTCGATGGACTCGAAGGCCATGTACGGGTTGATCGCGGCGGCGCCGAAGCCCAGCAGCGCGGCCATGTGGTGCACCTCGCGGGCGTCACCGGTCTCGACGATCAGGCCGACCTGGGTGCGGGTGCGCTCGCGCACCAGGTGGTGGTGCACCGCCGAGACCGCCAGCAGCGACGGGATCGGGGCGAGCTGCTCGTCGGACTCGCGGTCGGACAGCACGATGATGCGGGCACCGTCGCGGATCGCCGCCGAGGCCTTGGCCCGCACGTCGTCGAGCGCCTCCTTGAGACCCTGGCCGCCGCGGCGCACCGGGTACAGGCAGCGGATCACCGCCGCCCGCATGCCGTGCTTGCGGCCGCGGATCTCGTGGTCGGGGTCGACGTTGACGAGCTTGGCCAGCTCGTGGTTGCGCAGGATCGGCTGCGGCAGCACGATCTGCCGGCACGAGTCCGGGGTGGGGTGCAGCAGGTCGCCCTCGGGGCCGACGGTGCCCTGCAGGCTGGTGACGCACTCCTCCCGGATGGCGTCCAGCGGCGGGTTGGTGACCTGGGCGAACAGCTGCTGGAAGTAGTCGTAGAGCATCCGCGGCCGCTGCGAGAGCACCGCCAGCGGGGTGTCGGTGCCCATCGAGCCGATCGGTTCCTCACCGTTGCGCGCCATCGGCGCGACGATGAGGTTGAGCTCCTCGTAGGTGTAACCGAACACCTGCTGGCGCAGCACCACCCGGTGGTGCGGCATGCGCTGGTAGTCGCCCTGCGGCAGCTCGTCGAGGTGGAACAGCCCGTTGTCCAGCCACTCCTGGTAGGGGTGCTCGGCGGCCAGCTCGGCCTTGATCTCCTCGTCGTCGACGATGCGGCCCTGCGCGGTGTCGACCAGGAACATCCGGCCCGGCTGCAGCCGCAGCTTCTTGACCACCCGGGCCGGGTCCAGCGGCAGCACCCCGGCCTCGGAGGCCATCACGACCAGGCCGTCGTCGGTGACCCAGATCCGAGACGGGCGCAGGCCGTTGCGGTCGAGCACCGCGCCGATCACGGTGCCGTCGGTGAAGCACACCGACGCCGGACCGTCCCAGGGCTCCATCAACGACGCGTGGTACCGGTAGAACGCCCGCCGGGCCGGGTCCATCGACTCGTGCCGCTCCCAGGCCTCCGGGATCATCATCAGCACCGCATGCGGCAGGCTGCGCCCGCCGAGGTGCAGCAACTCGAGCACCTCGTCGAAGCGGGCGGTGTCGGAAGCACCCGGGGTGCACACCGGGAAGATCTTGTCGGCGGCATCCGGGCCGAACACGGCGGTGTCGATGAGCGCCTCGCGCGCCCGCATCCAGTTCTCGTTGCCGGTGACGGTGTTGATCTCGCCGTTGTGGGCGATGCGCCGGAACGGGTGCGCCAGCGGCCACGACGGGAAGGTGTTCGTCGAGAACCGCGAGTGCACGATGGCCAGCGCGCTGATCAGCCGCTCGTCCTGCAGGTCCAGGTAGAAGGCCTTGAGCTGCGGGGTGGTGAGCATGCCCTTGTAGACGATGGTGCGCCCGGACAGGCTCGGGAAGTACACCGTCTCCCGCCCCGGGCCGTCCTGGCCGGGGCCCTTGGTGCCGAGTTCGTGCTCGGCCCGCTTGCGGACGACGAACGCGCGCCGCTCCAGCTCCAGATCGCCGGGCTCGCGCAGCGTGTCGTCGGCCATCGCGATGAACAGCTGCCGGAAGGTCGGCATCGCGTCGCGGGCCAGCGCCCCGAGCGAGGAGTCGTCGATCGGCACCTCGCGCCAGCCGAGCACCCGCATGCCCTCGGCCTCGACGATCTTCTCCACCGCCTCGCAGGCCTCGGCCGCGTCCCGGGCCGACTGGGGCAGGAAGGCGATACCGGTGGCGTAGTTGCCCACCGGGGGCAACTCGAAGTCGCAGACCGCCCGGAAGTACTCGTCGGGGATCTGCAGCAGGATGCCCGCACCGTCGCCGGTGTTGGGCTCCGCCCCCTGGGCGCCCCGGTGCTCGAGGTTGAGCAGCGCGGTGATGGCCTTCTCGACGATGTCCCGGTTGCGGCGTCCGTGCATGTCGGCGACCATGGCGACACCACAGGCGTCGTGCTCGTGCGCCGGGTGGTACAGCCCCTGGGCCTTCGGCTGCCGATAGGCGCGGCTCGGGCTGTCCGTGTTCAGGCTGTGCGAATTAGGCACCAATCCCCACCTGACCTTTGCTGTCGCGATGCTGCATGGCCGGCCGCGGCGCGGCCCGAACGGCGGCGCCGGCCGACTGGGCGAGAGAGGGCCTCCGTGCAGCGTTGAACGGCGGGATGAATCCGACTCGCCACGAGTAGTGCGAACACGATATGTCAGACACCACCCGAAATGCCAACTTAGCCAAGCCTAAGCAGGGGCGTTTGCCCTGGTTGCGGGGCGGATCCCGACCCGCGCGGGACGGATACGAATCTCGTTGTCGGGCCCGGGTTTTCACCCGCCGCACCAGGCGCGCGACGGCCGGCCGGCCCGGACAGGTTCCCGGACCGCCGTCGAGTGGTGTTTGCCGGCGGGCGAATACGCCCGCCCCGAGCAGCACTTGTCCAGTGTGTCACGTTTTGCTCAAGCCTTAGGAAGAATTTAGAACTTCCGATTCGGGCGGTTCGGCGGCCATGCTTGCCGCATGCCGTACCCACCGCACACCCCGCTGGGCCGGTTCGGGGTGGACACCCTGCGTGCCGAACCGACCGGGGCCGTCGCCACCATCCCGGCCGGCGGGCTGGTCAACCCGGTCACCGGGACGCCGACGCTGGCCGTGCTGGCCATGCTCGTCGACCACGCCTGCGGGGTGGTCAACCACCTGCGCCGCGGCCCGGACCGCTGGACGGTGTCGGGCGAGCTGGCGCTGCAGCTCACCCCGGAGGCGGTCGAGGTCGTCGCCGCCCGCCCCGACGAGCCGGTCCGCGCCACCGCGCGCCCGGTCGGCCCGGCCCGCGACACCGCGCTGGCCGCCTGCGAACTGACCCACGGCGCCACCGTCATCGGCACCGGATCGGTGTACTCCTGCTTCATCCCCGATCCGGGCGGCCACACCCACACCGGTGCCGAAGCCGACCGGCCCGCCGCCGCGGTCCCGGATCCGGCCGACCTCACCGCGGTGATGGCGCTGCGCCCGGCCGCCGGCGAGGCCGCGACGGTGCTGTACCAGCTGCCCGACCCGGTGCTGAACAACACGCTGGGCATCGTGCACGGCGGTGTCTCGGCGTCGGCGCTGGAACTGGCCGCCTCCGCCGCGCTCAACGCCGACCGCGGCGACGCGCCGCTGCGCACCGGATCGCTGCAGGTCAACTTCCTGCGCCGGTTCGTGGTCGGCCCCCGCAGCCGTTACGTCGGGACGGTGCTGCGGGCCGGCCGCGGAACCGGGGTGGCCGAGGCGCGGGCCGTCGACGACGACGGGCGCACCGCGATCGCGGCCCGGCTCACCGCCTACCGCTGACGGTCGGGGTGCGGGCCGAGCCCGCCCGCATGATCGCGGCCAGTTCGGCCCGGGTGTCCACCCCGACCCGTTTGCACGCCCGGAACACGTGCCCCTCCACCGTGCGCACCGAGGTCTTGAGCTTCTCGGCGATCTCCCGGTTGGACAGCCCCGCGGCGACGAGTTCGGCGATCTCGCGCTGCCGCCCGGTCAGCGGCACCGGGGTGACCGGGTTGCGCAGCGCCGGGGTGCACAGCCCGCCGCACTCGTCGGCGTACTGCGCGGCCAGGGTGGCGGCGTACCGGGCCCGGTTGCCGCGCTGGGCGGCGCTGAACGCCAGCGCGGCCTGCGCCGCCGCGTCGGCGGCGGTGGCCGGGTCGCCGAGCTCGCGGAAGTCCGCCGCGGCGGCCAACAGCCCCTCGCCGTCGGAACCGCGCAGCGCGGTCGCGTAACGGGCCACCAGGTCGGCCAGCGGCAGCCGCAACTGTGCGGCCAGATCGGTTGCACGGTCGGCGGTTTCGGTGTCACCCCACTGGGTGGCGACCTGCAGGCAGGCCAGCTCGTGGGTGGGCTGGCTGCGCTCGCGGGCCGCCTCGGCCTCCCGGCGGACGACCGAGATCGCCTCGGCGAGTTCGCCGCCCGCCGCCAACGTCCACCCGGTCGCCACCGCGAGCGCGGTGTGCATGAACAGGTAGTCCGCCGGGACGCAGCGCTGCGCCTCGGCCAGCACCTCCGCCGCGGGTTCGGGCCGGCCGAGCTTGGCGTAGGCCTCGGCCAGCGCGAAACAGGCGGCCGGACGCAGGCCGGTGGTGACCAGGT
>NZ_CALDGS010000006.1 GCF_937941905.1 uncultured Mycolicibacterium sp.
TCTCGGCGGTCCAGTCCGCCGGCAGCAGCGGCCCGTCCAGCGGGATGCGCACCGGTTGGTCCGGCTGCACCAGATACCCGCAGTCGGGCACCGG
Organism: uncultured Mycolicibacterium sp.; assembly: GCF_937941905.1. Taxonomy (GTDB): domain Bacteria; phylum Actinomycetota; class Actinomycetes; order Mycobacteriales; family Mycobacteriaceae; genus Mycobacterium. Next base: position 95 of record NZ_CALDGS010000006.1, read on the forward strand.
CCCCGGCCGGATCGTCCGCACCCAGGTCACCTGCGCGTCCAGCAGCCGGCCGTGCCGGTCGAACATGCGCAGTTCCGTTGTCGCCGAGGCGAATTCGGGTCGCTCGCGGAGCAGGGCGAACATGTGGCTGGCCAGGTTCTCCGGCCAGGCCACCCGCTGCAGGATCAGCGGGTCGACCTCCTGGTCCAGCAGCGGTGCCCCGGTCCCGTCCCGCCAGGCCGCCGCCAGCGCGGCCCGGGCATTGGCCAGGTAGGCCGGCACCGGGCTGTCGCGCCAGCTGTGCAGGAACGTCACCGTCGAGTACAGGCTGCTGACCAGGAACGCCGCCGCCACCGCGACCACCGCCGCGGTGCGCGCCGGGGACGCGTCCAGCCACCGCGAGCCCACCCGGTTCGGCGCGCCCAGCGCCACCGCCGCCAGCAGCGCGGTCACCACCACCAGATCCGGGAAGTAGCGCAGCGTCTGGGCCAGCTCCAGCGCGGTGAACCGGGAGGCGCGCATGAGATAGATCGGCACCTGGCAGGCCACCGCGTAGCCGACCGCCACCAGCCACACCGCCCAGATCCGCCGCTTGCGCAGCAGCGACACCACCAGCAGCGCACCCAGCACCAGCCAGCCGGCCACCATCGCCGCCGCCGGCGGCACCGCCCACGGCGAGGCCGGCGCCCAGCGCTGCCACTCCCACGGGCCGCCGGCCAGCCCGGGCACGATGCCGTGGGTCACCGAGCGGGCCAGCAGATCCCGTGCCATCGCGTAGTCCAGGGTCCACCGCTGCTGGTCCACCACCAGCACGTACACCCCGATCCAGGCCAGCGTGACGGCCAGCGCGGCCACCCACAGCCGCACGCCGCGCCGCCACGCGGTGCGCAGCGCCGCCCGGTCGCCGTCGACCACCCAGTACCACAGCGCCACCACCGCGAACGCGACGAACGGGATGACCGCGGACTTCTCGAAGAACAGCAGCCCACCCAGATAGGCGGCGGTGCCGGTGAATACGTAGCGCTGATTGCCGGTGCGCGCCAACAGGATCGCGTCGGCCACCACCCAGGCCAGTGCGGCCTGCATGGGCAGCGAGTTCAATGCCGCCGCCCACCAGGCGAATCCGGTGATCCCCAGCGGGGTGAACAGGGCGAAGGTCAACGGCACCAACAACACCGGCCGCGAGCCCAGGATCACCCGCAGCGCGCGCAGCAGCGCCAGCGACGCCAGCAGTTGCAGCACCAGCAGGCTGACGGCCGGGCCGGCCCAGTTCAGCGGCGCGGCGCGGCAGATGATCCCGGCCAGCAGGAACGCCGCCGGCATCACGTGCCCGTCGTGGTCGTCGAACAGGTATCCCGGCGACAGCAGCGGCTGGGTGCCGGCCCGGCCCAGCAGGATCAGGTCGTCCCAGTAGAAGTCGCCGCCGAACGCCAGCACCGCCCGCACGGCGAGCTGCACCGCGATCAGCGCGACCGCGGCACGGGTCACCCACGGGCCGGGGGCGGCCAGGTCACGGGCGCGGATACGCATCCCCCGCCCGCTGCCGGGCCTCCCACGCCGAGGCCACCATCTCGTGCAGGGTGTGCCGCATGGCCCAGCCCAGGTCGCGCGCCGCCAGCTCGCCGGAGGCCACGATGCGGGCCGGGTCCCCGGGCCGGCGCGGCCCGACGACCGGCTCGAACGGGATGCCGGTGACCTCGCGGATGGTGTCCATGATCTGGCGCACCGAGGTGCCCGAGCCGCTGCCCAGGTTGTAGACCCGCTCGATCGGCTCGCCCGCGTCCAGCCGGCGCGCGGCGGCCACGTGGGCCAGCGCCAGGTCGGCGACGTGGATGTAGTCGCGCACGCAGGTGCCGTCCGGGGTGGGGTAGTCCGCGCCGTTGATGCGCGGCGTCTCGCCCCGGTAGAGCATGTCGAACACCAGCGGGAACAGGTTGTGCGGGCTGGCGTCGAACAACTCCGGCGAGCCGGAGCCGACGACGTTGAAGTAGCGCAGGCTGGTGTGCCGCAGCCCGGTGGCGCGGCCGACGTCGGCCAGCAGCCACTCGCCGATCAGCTTGCTCTCCCCGTACGGGGACTCCGGGCGGGTCGGGGTGTCCTCGGTGACCAGATCGACGTCGGGGGTGCCGTAGGTGGCCGCGCTGGAGGAGAACACCATCCGGTCCACCCCGGCCCCGCCCATCGCCTCCAGCAGCGTGACCATCGCGGTGACGTTCTGCCGGTAGGTGTGCAGCGGCCGCTGCACGCTCACCCCGGCGTACTTGAACCCGGCGATGTGCACCACCCCGGTGACCCGGTGCTCGCGCAGGGTGCGCTCCACCAGCCCGGCGTCGAGCAGGCTGCCCCGCACCAGCGGCACCCCGGCCGGCACGAACCGCTCGAACCCGGTCGACAGGTCGTCGAGCACGACCACCGGCATGTCCGCGGCGAGCAGCGCCCGCACCACGTGCGACCCGATGTACCCGGCGCCGCCGGTCACCAGCCACGTCATCTGTACTCCCTCATCCGCCTCGCAGGGTATTCGCCCGCGGGATCACGCCCGGCTGCGGGCCAGCGCGACCACATGCACCGCGATCCCGACCAGCGGCCCGCACAGCAGCGCCACCACGGTACGGGTGGACAGGTCCAGCGGCAGCAGCAGCAGGCCCACCGCGGCCACCGTCGCGGTCACCCAGCCCAGTGAGTAGGCCCGGTGCAGGGCCGCGGCCACGGTGGCCGCCCCGGTCAGGGTGAGCAGCGCGATGGCCACTGCGGCGGCGGTCAGCCAGGCCAGCAGTACCCCGCCGGCCACGTAGTCCGGTCCGAACGCCGCCCGCAGCAGCCACGGCCCGCACAGCCCGGCGGCGGCCATGCCCGCCACCCCCAGCCCGGCCACCAGCGCGGCCGGCCGGGCCAGCGCGGCCAGCCGGTGGCCGCGCTGGTCGACGAAATGGGCGATCAGGTTGCCCTGCAGCGCGGTCATCGGCACCAGCAGCGGCGCCCGGGTCAGCATCACCGCCAGGATCACCACCCCGCCGGCGGCGCCCAGATCGGCGGAGGTGACCTGCAGCAGCACCGGGAACCCGGTCACCAGCACCGCGCTGGCGCCGGCCGCGGCCACGGCGTGGAACGCGCCGCGCAGGAACGTCGCCGGACGGTCCGGGGTGCGCAGCGCGGCGGCCGCCCGCGCCGCCGGTGCGGCCGCCAGCAGCACCAGCCAGGCCACCGCCCCGGCGACGGTGGCCCACAGGAACCCCAGCAGCCCCCAGCCCAGCACCGCGGTGGCCACCGCCACCGCCACCCGGATGGCCGGGTCGATCACCATCAGCGCGCCGTACTCGGTCCACCGGTCCACCCCGGCCAGCGCCCCGAGCAGCGTGTTGTGCAGGCAGAACCCGGCCAGCCCGAACGCCAGCAGCCCGACGCCGGCGGGCGTGGCGGCGACGAACACCCGGGACGCCCACAGCGGGGCGGACGCCACGATCAGCGTTGCCGCGCCGAGCGCGATCAGCCCGGCCACCGCCATCGGCCGGGTGCGCCCGGCAGCGGCCGGGTCCGGGCGGTGCCGGGCCGAGCGCACCTGCCGGGTGGTCTCCTGCAGCAGCCCGAACGCCGCGCCGGTGACCAGCCCGAACGCCCCCCAGAACACCGCGAACACCGAGAACCCTTCCGGGGCGAGCACCCGCGCGGCCAGATACAGCACCACGTAGCCGCACAGCGCCGAGACCGCCGTGGCCACGCCCACCCGCAGCACGCTGCCCCGGCTGATCGCCCCCGCCGGCGTCACCCCGGTCACAACGCGGCCACCGGATCAGGCCGCCGGTTCGGCGCCGGCCGGTTCGGGGTCGCGGCGGCGCGGCAGCCGCCACGGCGCGATCGGGTTGCCCTGCCAGCGGGTGTCGCGCGGCACCTCGTCGCCGGGCAGCAGCAGCGACCCCGGGCCGACGATGGCGCCGGCACCCACCCGGGCGCCGGGCAGCAGCAGGCCGCGCGGCCCCACCGTGGCGCCCTCCTCCAGCACCACCGGGTCCGGCCAGGCCAGCAGCGCCACCCCGCGGTTGACCGTGGCGGCGTCGGCCAGGGTGACCAGGTCCGCCACCACGATCCGGTCGGTCTCGCACCACACCCCGCGGCCGATCCGCGCGCCCAGCGCACGCAGCCACAGGTTCAGCGCGACGGTGCCGGTGGCCGGCCGGGTGAACCAGGGCGCGGCCAGCACGGTGGCGAACGCCTCGGCCGACCGCACCCGCCAGTCCGGTCGGGCCGACAACGGCTCACCGCCCCGGATGCGGCCCACCACAATCCATTTCGCCGCCACCGCGAGCGCGGCGGCGAGCACCCCGGCGGCCGGCAGCAGCACCGCGGCGGCCGCCACGGTCCAGCCCCAGCCGATGCGGCCGGCCAGCGTCTGCAGGCCCGCGGCGACCGCCACCGCCAGCCAGGCGCTCAGCAGCACCGCCAGCACCCGGCACAGCTCCACCACGCCGCGCAGCCGGGTCGGCGGCGCGCCCACCTCGGGCCGGATCCGGCGCACCCGCGCCGGCGGGTTGCCCAGCCACGATGAACCCGCCCCGGTCCGCGCCGGGGCCGCCGACAGGGCGGCCACCACCGCCCGGTCCGGCACCGAGCGGCCGGGCGCGACGACGGCGGCCGCTCCGAGCACCGCGTCGGTGCCGATCACGGTGCGTCCGACGCGGACCCAGCCGCCGCCGACCTCCGCGCAGCCCACCCGGGCCTCGGTGCCCACCATCGCCCCGTCCCGCACCGCGGTCAGCGCCGGGATCAGCTGCACCGTCGAGATCTCCGTTCCCCGACCGACGTTCGCGCCCAGCACGCGCAGCCAGCCGGGGGTGACCAGGCTGCCGTAGAGCGGCCGCAGCCCGGTGCGGGCGGCCTCGACGAGGCGGTCCACCGCCCACAGCTGCCAGCCCACCCGGCTGCGCACCGGGTGGCAGCCCGCGCGGACGCCCAGAGAGCACAGGTGCACGCCCGCCACGATCAGCAGCGCGTAGACCAGGCCGGCGACCAGCACCGCCGCCGGTGTCCAGGCCACGGCGCGGGGCAGCGCCTCGGCCAGCGACGCGGTGCCGCGCACCCCGGCGCCGAGCAGCGCCACGCCGCTGCCCACCGCGAGCGCCTCCGGCAGGCCGGCCAGCAGCCCGCCGAGCGTGAACAGCGCCGTCCACCCGGACCCGGCCGCCGGCCGCCGCTGCGGCCAGAGCTCCTCGGGGCGAACCGATTTCGTCGCCGGCGAGCCGTGCCAGTACTGACCGTCGCCGACGCTGCCGAGCACCGCCGAACCGGGGGCCACCACCGCGCCGGCGCCCACCACGGCGCCGGGCGCGAGCACCGCGCGCGCCCCCACCGAGGCGTCCGCGCCGATGCCGATCCGTCCGACGTGGAACACGTCGCCGTCGACCCAGTGGCCGGACAGGTCCACCTCGGCGTCGACGGTGGCGCGGTCGCCCAGGGTGGCCAGGCCGGTCACCGGTGGCTCCGAGCGCAGTTCCACGCCGCGGCCCACCCGGTTGCCCAGCGCGCGGGCGTAGAGCACCAGCCACGGGGTGCCGGCCAGCCGTCGCACCCAGGTCCCGGTGCCCAGCCGCTCGGCCAGCCACACCCGCAGGTGCAGCGACCCGCCGCGGCGGTAGCTGCCCGGCTCGATCCCGGCCAGGAGCAGCCGGACCGCCAGCGCGGCCACCGCCAGCCGGCCGGGCGCGGACACGAACAGCACCAGCCCGGCGGCCACCAGCCACCAGCTCACCGGCCGGGCCCAGCCCACCAGGTCGGTGGTCGCCGCCACGTTGTTGCCCAGCGCCAGCCAGGTCAGCCAGCGCAGCCCGGCCAGCACGCCCTGCGGCAGCGCGAGCAGCGCCTGCACCGCCCGCGCCCGGCGCGGGGTGCGGGCCACCAGCCGTTCCGGCGGCCGCGGTGGGCGGGCCAGCCCGTCGAGGAACGCGGCGAACGCGCCCAGTCGCGGATGGTCGTAGACGTCGGCCACGGTGACCTGCGGGTATCGCTGCCGCACCGAGGCCACCAGCTGGGCGGCCGCCAGCGAGGTGCCGCCCAGGGCGAAGAAGTCGGCGTCCGGACCGTGCACCGGCGCGCCGAGCACCTCGCGCCACAACATCGCCACCCAGCCGACGGTGCCGCCCGGGTCCGGCGGCTCGCTGGTGACCGGCCAGGGCAGCGCGTCGCGGTCCACCTGGCCGGTGATCGTGGTGGGCAGGTCGTCCAGCCGCACCAGGGTGGGGGCCAGCCCGGCCGGCAGCGTCCCGGCCAGCTCGGCGGCCGCCTTGCCCAGGTCGAAGTCCGGGTGGGTGGCCGAGACGTAGCCGACCAGCCGCGGCGATCCGTCGGCCCCGGCCCGCACCGCCGTGGCGGCCCGCAGCACGCCGGGCAGCTCGGCCAGGGCGGCGTCCAGCGTGCCCAGGTCCACCGTGAGCCGGCCCAGCCGCACCCGGCCGTCCACCCGCTCGCAGAACTCCAGGCCGTCGGGCCGTAGCCGGACCAGGTCGCCGGTGCGGTAGGCACGCTGCCAGCCCAGCGTGGGCAGCGGCGCGAACCGCTCCTCCTCCATGGCCGGGTCCAGGTAGCGGCCCAGCCCGACCCCGCCGACCACCAGCTCGCCGACCTCGCCGGTGCGCACCGGCACCCCGTCGGTGTCGACGACGGCCAGATCGCCGCCGGCCAGCGGCAGCCCGAGGGGAGCGGACCGGCCCGGCTCCAGCCGGGCGGCGGCGACCGCCCCGGTGGTCTCCGGGCCGCCGTGGGTGTTCCACACCTCCCGGCCGGGGACCGCCAGCCGGTCCACCAACTCCCGCGGACAGGGTTCGCCGCCGACCACCAGCAGCCGCACCGGCGCGAGCGCCTCGTCGGGCCAGTGCGACACCACGCTCGGTGCGGTCGAGACGACGGTGACGCCGCGGGCCACCAGCCAGGCGCCCAGGTCGGCGGCGGTGCGCACCAGGGCGCGCGGCGCCGGTACCAGGCAGGCGCCGTGCCGCCAGGCCAGCCACATCTCCTCGCAGGACACCTCGCTGGTGATCGGATGCCCGGCCAGCACCCGGTCGCCCGGCCCGAGCGGGCGGTCCCGGCAGAACAGCTGCGCCTCGGCGTCGACGAGCGCGGCGGCGCTGCGGTGGGTGACCGCCACCCCCTGCACCGCGCCGAACCGGCCCAGCCCGAACAGCAGCCAGGCGTCGTCGCGGCTCAGCGGCCGCGCCGCCCGCCAGCCCCGCGACGAGCCGGGCCCGCGCACCAGCCCCTGTTCGGTGACCACCGCCACCACACCGGCGGCGGTGAACACCCGCTCGACGTGCGCGGCGGGGTCGTCGACGTCGACCGGCACATAGGCCGCGCCGGTGGCCAGGGTGGCGGCGATCGCCACGTAGGTGGCGTAGCTACCCGGGGGCATCCGGATGCCGATCCGGTCGCCGCGGCCGATCCCGCGGGCCGCCAGCCACTCCACCGTCTCCTCGATGTCGGCGATCAGCTCGGCGTAGGTGAGCACGACGGTGCCGTCGTCCACGGCCGGTGCGTGCGGATGCCGCGCAGCGGTGTCGTAGAGGATGTCGATGAGCGTCCGCGCCGGCGGCGCGTACCGCGAAAGCAGGTACTGGGCCGGGATTTCGGGCCCGGCGGGGTCGGCCCCGGTGGGTTCCGGGCCGGTTTCCGGGCTGGGCTCCGCTGCAGTCACGCCTCCAAACTACTAAGCCCCACCTGCGCCGAGCCGTTGCCGAGCGGTGCGTGGCGCGGTGGCCGGTCGGGCCCCGCCCTCGCGGTGCACCCGCTCACCTCCGTCACCCCGGCGCCGGTACCGGCCCGGGCGGGGTGGCAGACTGCTCGGTGGAGGGGAGTATTCCTTCGCCGCCGCATCGTCATCACGTCGGCCGCCCGGCCGATCGGTGCCGCGGGCCGGCGTTGCCGGCGGAAGAGACCTCCGGCGTCCCGTTGTGGCCGGAGGTTGTCCATGCACGTGTCCGCGCTCGAGTGGTTCGTCACGGTCGGGGTGACCGTGGCGGTGCTGCTGTTCGACGTGGTGATCATCGGGCGGCGGCCGCACGTGCCGTCCCGGCGGGAGACCGCCGTCGCGCTGGCGGTCTACGTGGGCCTGGCGACCGCCTTCGGGCTGTGGGTGTGGTTCTTCCACGGCGCCCAGTACGGGCTGGAGTTCTTCGCCGGGTGGCTCACCGAGTACAGCCTGTCGGTGGACAACCTGTTCATCTTCCTGGTCATCATGGCCAGCTTCAACGTGCCGCGGATCTACCAGCAGGAGGCGCTGCTGGTCGGCATCATCCTGGCGCTGGTCTTCCGCGCCGTGTTCATCGCCGCCGGGGCGGTGGCCATCGAGCGGTTCTCGCCGGTGTTCTACCTGTTCGGCGCGTTCCTGGTCTACACCGCGGTGATGCTGTTCCGCGACACCGACCACGACGACGACGCCGACAACGCGGTGGTGCGGTTCGCCCGGCGGCGGCTGCGCACCACCGACCGCTGGGACGGGCTGCGGATGGTGGTGCGGGAGAACGGTACCCGGGTGCTGACCCCGATGTTCCTGGTGGTGGTGGCGCTGGGCACCACCGACCTGCTGTTCGCGCTGGACTCCATCCCGGCCATCTACGGCCTGACCCAGCAGGCCTACCTGGTGTTCACCGCCAACGTGTTCGCCCTGATGGGGCTGCGCCAGCTGTACTTCCTGCTCGGCGGCCTGCTGCGCCGGCTGGTGTACCTGTCGCAGGGGCTCGGCGTGATCCTGGCCTTCATCGGGGTGAAGCTGATCCTGCACGCGCTGCACAACAACGAGGTGCCGTTCATCAACGGCGGCGAGCCGGTGCCGGTGCCGCAGATCTCCACCCCGGTCAGCCTGGCGGTGATCGTGGTGGTGCTGGCCGTCACCACCGCCGCCAGCCTGTACAAGACCCGGGTGCGGGACCGGCGCCCTTTGGATTCGGCCTGATCGCAACCCTGGCGCCGCGGCGCGCCGGGACTAGCGTTGGTGGCCGTGCGGCTCTTCGTGACAGACGGCAGGACCTGGACCGAACTCACCGACGACGTGCGGCCGACGGTGCGGGTGTCGGCCCGCGACCTGCAGCACGCGCAGCGGCTGCGGGACGGCATCCGGGCCCGCGACCCGCGGGTGTCGGTGATCCTCGACGTCGCGGTGTCGGTGGCCGCCGACTACCGGGCGGCCCGCCGCCAGTTCGGGGTGGGCAACCCGGGCACGGTGTCCTACGTCGGCACCGTCGCCGGGCTGGCCGGGCTGATCGCCGACATCGGGCGCGCCGGGGTGGCCGACGGGGTGACCCTGGTCCCCGCGGTGGCCGGTCAGGACCTGCACGGCCTCGGCGCCGACGTGCTGGCGCGGCTGCGCCCCGCCGGCCGGCTCGCGTCCTGAGTCACCACCAGTTGGTGTAGCCGCCCTCCGGCCCGAGCATCCGCTCCAGCCGGCTGCGGTTGATCCGGGCCAGCTCGTTGCGCACCACCTTGCGCTCGGTCTCCGGGTCGTTGTGCATCCGGTCGGCGACCGCCGCCAGCACCCCGGGTGCGTCCAGGCCGTCGACGAACATCACGAAGGTGAAGCCGAACCGCGCGGCGTAGGCGTCGGTCGCCGCGGTCAGCCGCGCCATCACCTCCGGCGAGTCGTCCCACACCGAGCACACCTCGTGCCGGCTGCGGGTGCTGCGCGGCCGCCGCCCGACCGGCGGATAGGCCTGCAGGATGGTGTCGATCGAGTCCTCCGACAGCGCGAACAACAGCGCGTCGGCGCGCCGGAACAGCTCGTCATGGTTGGCGAACGGGCGGCCGCGCACGATGTCGGCGGCCAGCGGGACCGAGCCGCAGCACTCGTAGACGGCGTGCACGGCCCGCGTGATCGGCATGGCGTTGAAGGCGTCGAGCCCGATGCCCTGGTGCATCATCATGGCGGTGGCACCTCCGGTGGTCACTCACCGCCATGATCGGGGCCGCTCGGGGCGTCCGCCAGACGCCCCGAGCGGATTTAACGACCGTGAAACGAAGCGTTACGCGGCGGTCAGTGACCGGCGTTCTTGAACCGCTCCAGCGAGCGCTGCACCTCGGCCTCGGCCTCGGCGCGGCCCACCCAGTCGGCGGCCTTGACGTACTTGCCCGGCTCGAGGTCCTTGTAGTGCACGAAGAAGTGCTTGATCTGGTCGAGTTCGGCCTGCGGCACGTCGGCCACGTCCTGGATGTGGTCCCAGCGCGGGTCGCCGGCCGGCACGCACAGGATCTTGTCGTCGCCGCCGGCCTCGTCGGTCATCTTGAACATGGCCACCGGGCGCACCTCGACCACGACCCCGGGGAACACCGGCTCGGGCAGCAGCACCAGGGCGTCCAGCGGGTCGCCGTCCTCACCGAGCGAGTCCTCGATGTAGCCGTAGTCGGTCGGGTAGGCCATCGGGGTGAACAGGTAGCGGTCCAGCCGCACCTTGCCGGTCTCGTGGTCCACCTCGTACTTGTTGCGCGAACCCTTGGGGATCTCGATGACGACGTCGAACTCCACCGTCTGACTCCTTCGAATCGAGGACAAAAGCCTGGGGTCGCCGGATGACGACAACGCGGGACAACACTAAACGAGGGATACCCTGCTCTACAGGGGTGGTTCTGCAGTCGCCTCGCAGGCACGTCCAGGAAAGGGGCTAGGGAGGGGTATGCGGCCCACTCGGTGGCGGCGGTCCACCCATGCGCTCGTCGGGATCGCGGTGCTGGTGCTGGTGGCGGCGGTGGTGGCCGCGGCGGCGTGGTTGTCCCGGCCCGACCCGGACGCCGAGGCGGTGCCGCCGCAACCCCCCGCGGTGACCGCCGAGCCGAAGGTCACCCCGGTCGCCGACACCGCACCCCAGCCCACCCCGGCCGGGCTGGCCGCCGCGCTGGCGCCGGCGCTGGCCGACCCGAACCTCGGCGAGCTCACCGGCCGGGTCAGCGACGCCGCCACCGGCCGGGTGCTCTGGCAGCGCGACGCCGGCCGGCCCATGCAGCCGGCCTCGACGACGAAGGTGCTCACCGCCGCGGCCGCCCTGCTCACCCTGGACCGCGACGCCACCCTGACCACCACCGTGATCGCCGCCGACCAGCGCCGCGATCCCGGCCTGGTGGTGCTGCACGGCGGCGGCGACCCCACCCTGTCGGCCGCGCCGGCGGGCACCGACAGCTGGTACCGCGGCGCCGCCCGCATCGCCGACCTGGCCGAGCAGGTGCGCCGCAGCGGCATCAGGGCGACCGCCGTCCAGGTCGACGTGAGCGCCTACACCGGGCCCACCATGGCGCCGGGCTGGGATCCGCTCGATATCGAGGGCGGCGACATCGCCCCGATGGAGCCGGTGATGCTCGACGGCGGCCGCACCCAGCCGGTGAGCGAGACCTCGCGCCGGTCGCACACCCCGGCGCTGGACGCCGGGCGGGCGCTGGCCGCCGCGCTCGGGGTGGACCCGGACACCGTCACGGTGCGGTCCGGTCCGTACACCGGCGGCCAGCAGATCGCCGCGGTGCAGTCGCCGCCGCTGATCGAGCGGCTGCGGGTCATGATGGTCGCCTCCGACAACGTGCTGGCCGAGTCCATCGGCCGGGAGGTCGCCGCCGCGCGCGGCCTGCCGCGCAGCTTCGACGGGGCCACCCGCGCGGTGCTGGACACGCTGCGGGAGGCCGGGATCGACCTGCGCGGCGCCCACCTGGCCGACACCAGCGGGCTGTCGGTCGACGACCGGCTGTCGGCGGCCGACCTCGACGCCGTGGTGCTCGCCGCCGCCGGCGACGGGGAGCCCGCGCTGCGGCCGCTGGTGGACCTGCTGCCGATCGCCGGCGGGTCGGGCACGCTCAGCCACCGCTACCTCGACTTCGCGGCGGGCCGGGCCGCGGCCGGCTGGCTGCGCGCCAAGACCGGGTCACTGACCGGCACCAACGCGCTGGCCGGCATCGTCACCGACGCCGCCGGCCGGGTGCTCACCTTCACCTTCCTGTCCAACAACGCCGGCCCCACCGGCCGCACCGCGCTGGACACGCTGGCGGCCACCCTGCGCGGCTGCGGGTGCGGCTCGTGACCGGCGCCGCCGGGCCGACCGTCGGCCGCACGGTGGACTGGGCGGTGGCCGCCGGTGTCGGGGTGCGGCTGGCCCGCCCCGGCCCGCTGACCACCGACTACACCCGCGACCGGGCGATCGCCGAGCTCGCCGAGGCGTCCCGGCGGGCCGAGCTGCCGGTGCGCGAGGTGACCGGGCTGGCCGAGGCCGGCGAGGTGCCGGAGGCGCGCGTCGTGGACCGGTCGGAGTGGATCCGGGCCGCGGCCGATTCCATGCGGGTGATGACCGGCGGCACCGACCGGCCCCGCAACCGCATCGGCGGCACCGTCGCCGGCGCCCAGACCGGGGCGGTGCTGGCGTTCGTCTCCACCGGCATCCTGGGCCAGTACGACCCGTTCGGCCCCGGCGGTGGGGAGCTGCTGCTGGTCTACCCCAACGTGATCGCCGTGGAACGGCAGTTGCGGGTGCGGCCCGGTGACTTCCGGCTGTGGGTGTGCCTGCACGAGGTCACCCACCGGGTGCAGTTCCGGGCCAACCCGTGGCTGGCCGACCACATGCGCCGGGCGCTGGCGGTGCTCACCGCCGACGCCGGCGAGGACCTCGGCGACCTGTTGGCCCGGCTGGCCGCGTTCGTGCGGGACCGGCGGGCCGGCACCGCCGCGGCGGGGGAGGGCGGCATCCTCGGGCTGGTGCGCGCCTTCCAGTCCGAACCGCAGCGGCAGGCGCTCGACGACCTGCTGGTGCTGGGCACCCTGCTGGAGGGGCACGCCGACCACGTGATGGACGCGGTCGGGCCGGCGGTGGTGCCGACGGTGGCCACCATCCGGCGCCGTTTCGACGAGCGCCGGTCGCGCCGGCAGCCACCGCTGCAGCGGCTGGTGCGCGCCCTGCTCGGCTTCGACGCCAAGATCAGCCAGTACACCCGCGGCAAGGCGTTCGTCGACCACGTGGTGAGCCGGGTCGGGATGGCGCGGTTCAACGCCATCTGGGCCGGCCCGGAACACCTGCCGCGGCCCAGCGAGATCGACGAGCCGCAGCGATGGATCGACCGCGTGCTGTAGCCGAACTCCGCAGGGCGCTGCGGGATTTCCTGCATGAGCACGAGATCCCTTCCGGTCCTTGGTGTGTGGCGCTGTCCGGGGGTGCGGACTCGCTGGCGCTGACCGCGGTGGCCGCCGCCCTGCGGCCGACCACCGCGCTGATCGTCGACCACCGGTTGCAGCCCGACTCGGCCGCCGTCGCCGAGGCCGCACGCCGGCACGCCCTGTCGCTGGGATGTGTTGCCGCGCAGGTGATCCCGGTCGAGGTCGGGGACGCGGGCGGGCCGGAGGCGGCGGCCCGCGCGGCCCGCTACGCGGCACTCCGGGACGCCCGGGGCGGCGCCCCGGTGCTGCTCGCGCACACCCTCGACGACCAGGCCGAGACGGTACTGCTCGGGCTGGGCCGCGGCTCGGGTGCGCGGTCGCTGGCCGGTATGCGCCCGGTCGACCCGCCCTGGCTCCGCCCGCTGCTGCGGGTGCGGCGGGCCACCACCCGCGCGGCCTGCCACGAACTGGGGCTGCGGCCCTGGTTCGACCCGCACAACGCCGACCCCCGGTTCGTCCGGGCGCGGCTGCGCGGCGAGGTGCTGCCGCTGTTGGAGCAGGTGCTCGGCGGCGGGGTGGCCGCCGCACTGGCCCGCACCGCCGATGCGCTGCGCGACGACAACGACGCGCTGGACACCTGGGCTCGGCGCGCGCTGGCCGAGGCCGACCGCGGCGACGGGCTGGCGGTCGAACCGCTGGCCGGGCTGCCCGCTGCGGTGCGCCGGCGGGTGCTGCGGGCCTGGCTGCTGGCCGGCGGGGCCGCCGGCCTCACCGAGGTGCAGCTGCGCGCGGTGGAGCGGCTGGTCACCGCCTGGCACGGACAGGGCCCGGTGGCGGTGCCGTCCCCGCTGCACCGGCAGCGGCTGTTCGCCGGCCGCCGCGACGGGCGGCTGCGGCTGTTCACCGAACCGGTGTAGGCCGTCTTGGTCGGCGCCGGGGGCGCATGGCACGCTGTGGGACGTGGCTGCGCGAACCGCCGAGTTGTATCCGGGCGACATCAAATCGGTCCTGCTGACCGAGGACCAGATCCGGGCCCGCACCTGCGAGCTGGGGGCGGCGATCGCGGACGCCTACCGGGGCAGGCTCGGGGAAGAGGACCTGCTGCTGGTCACCGTGCTCAAGGGCGCGGTGATGTTCGTCACCGACCTGGCCCGTGCCATCCCGCTGCCCACCCAGCTGGAGTTCATGGCGGTCAGCTCCTACGGCTCGTCGACCTCGTCGTCCGGTGTGGTGCGCATCCTCAAGGACCTCGACCGCGACATCAGCGGCCGCGACGTGCTCGTCGTCGAGGACATCATCGACTCCGGGCTGACGCTGTCGTGGCTGCTGCGCAACCTGGCCAGCCGCGGTCCGCGCTCGCTGAACGTGTGCACGCTGCTGCGCAAGCCCGAGGCGGTGCGCGCCGATCTCGAGGTGAGCTACGTCGGCTTCGACATCCCCGACGAGTTCGTCGTCGGCTACGGCCTCGACTACGCCGAGCGCTACCGCGACCTGCCGTTCATCGGCACCCTCGAACCGCGGGTCTACGAGCAGGCCTGAGTCAGCCGCGCAGCTCCCAGACCACGGTCACCGAGAACCCGACGGTCTGGGTGCCCGGCTCCAGCGGGGCCGCCGCCACCTCGGCACGCGAGCCGAACGGCACCGGCCGCGGTGACGCCGACGCCGGCGCCTCGGAGATCGACAGCACCTCGCCGAGCTCGAGATCGGCCAGTTCGGCGTACTGGCGGGCCCGGTCCCGGGCGTCCTCGAAGGCGCGGGCCCGGGCGTCGCGCACCAGGTCCGAGTCGTCGTCGATGGAGAACTGCACCGAGTTGATGCGGGTGGACTCGCCGCCGGTGGTCACGATGAGCTCCAGCGCCTCGGAGGCCTTGTCCAGCTCGCGGATGTTGACGTCGATGGCGTTGCTGGCCCGGTAGCCGACGATGGTGGTGCCGTCGCCGGCGAACTGCGGCTGCAGGCTCACCTGGGTGGTGGCGATGTCGGTGCGGTCCACGCCGAGTTCCTCGAGCGCGTCGATCACCGCCTGCTGCCGCTCGTTGGTGCGGTTCATCGCGGTGGTGACGTCGGCGGCGACCGACTCCATCGCGGCGTTGACGGTCAGGGTGTCCGGGACACCCTCCACCTCGCCGGTGCCGACCACGGTCACCTGCCGGGCGCCGGCCGCCCCGTCCCCGCCGCCGGGGCCCGAGACCGCGTCGCAGGCCGACAGGCCCAGCACGGTCAGCCCGGCGCCCGCGGTGGCGAGGGCACAGCGGACAAGGCGGCGCACAACCACGTTCACGTTCCCAGCCTCCGGCATGGCTGGCACCTTACCGGGACCGGCCGGTCCGGGGTGCGCTGGTCGGGCCCGGCCGGTTCACCGGTGGATCTCGGCCAGGAAGGCCAGCAGCGCCTCGTTGACCTCGGCCGGGCGCTCCTGCTGCACCCAGTGCCCGGCCCCGTCGAGCAGCAGCTCCCGGTACGGGCCGGTGACCACGTCGCGCACCCGGTCGCGCGGGGTGAACAGCAGCACCGGGTCGGCGGCGCCGGCCAGGAACAGCGTCGGCACGTCGATGGTGGCCGCCGGGGTGTGCGCGGTGAGCTCCCAGTTGCGGTCGAAGTTGCGGTACCAGTTCAGCCCGCCGGTGAAGCCGGTGCGGGTGAACTCGGCGACGTAGTGGTCCAGCTCGGCCTGGGTGATCCAGGCCGGCAGCGGCGACGGTTCGCTGCGCCGGGTCTCCGGCGGGCCCAGGGCGGAGTCCACGTCGGCGAACACCCGGTGCATGGTGGCGGCCGGGTCGGCGCCGAGCTCGGCGTCGGCCACGCCCGGTTCCTGGAAGTGCAGGATGTAGAAGTAGTTGTCGCCGAAGGCGCGCCGCCACAGTTCGGTGGGCGGGGCCGGCGGGCGCGGCACCGGCGGCACGCTCATCGCCACGATCCCGTCCACCCGGTCCGGGTGCAGCAGCGCGAAGTTGCACACCACCGGGCTGCCCCAGTCGTGGCCGACCAGCACCGCCCGCCGGGCGCCGACGTCCTCGAGCAGCCCGGCCAGGTCGGAGGTCAGTTCGACGATGTTGTAGGCGGCGACGTCGTCGGGCCGCGACGAGCCGCCGTAGCCGCGCTGGTCGGGGGCCAGCACGTGGTAGCCGGCGGCGGCCAGCGCCGGGATCTGGTGCCGCCACGAGTAGGCCAGCTCGGGGAAGCCGTGCGCGAGCAGCACCACCGGGTTGCCGCGCTCACCGGCCTCGGTGACCCGCAGCCGCACCCCGTTGGTCGCCACGAACCGTTCGGTCGTTCTGATCACGGTCTGCAGTCTGCCGCGCCCCGCCGGTGCGCGGGGGCGGGTCCGGCGAAAGCCCCCGCCGGGGCGGCCCGGGGACTGTCGGGAACAACCGTTCGTTGGTCTAGCGGTAGCCTGAACTCATCCCCAGCTTGGCGTATGGAAGGACCCGGCCGCGCTGTCACGGTGACGGCCCGAAGGAAACATGAACCGGAAAAATGTGATCCGCACGCTGACCGTGATCGCGGTTGTGCTGCTGCTGGGTTGGTCGTTCTTCTACTTCAGCGACGACACCCGCGCGTACAAGCCGGTCGACACCTCGGTGGCGATCGCCCAGATCGACGCCGGCAACGTCACGAGTGCGCAGATCGACGACCGCGAACAGCAGTTGCGGCTCGAGCTCAAGAGCGGCAACGCCGACACCGGCGACTCGGACAAGATCATCACCAAGTACCCGACCGGGTACGCGGTGCAGCTGTTCGAGACGCTGCAGGCCAAGGACGCCAAGGTCAACACCGTCGTCAACCAGGGCAGCGTGCTGGGCACCCTGCTCATCTACATGCTGCCGCTGCTGCTGCTGGTGGCGCTGTTCATCATGTTCTCCCGCATGCAGACCGGCGGGCGGATGGGCTTCGGCTTCGGCAAGTCCCGGGCCAAGATGCTGTCCAAGGACATGCCCAAGACCACCTTCGCCGACGTCGCCGGCGTCGACGAGGCGGTCGAGGAGCTCTACGAGATCAAGGACTTCCTGCAGAACCCCAGCCGCTACCAGGCGCTGGGCGCGAAGATCCCGCGCGGCGTGCTGCTCTACGGCCCGCCCGGCACCGGCAAGACGCTGCTGGCCCGCGCCGTGGCCGGCGAGGCCGGGGTGCCGTTCTTCACCATCTCCGGCTCGGACTTCGTCGAGATGTTCGTCGGCGTCGGCGCCTCCCGGGTGCGCGACCTGTTCGAGCAGGCCAAGCAGAACGCGCCGTGCATCATCTTCGTCGACGAGATCGACGCCGTCGGCCGCCAGCGCGGCGCCGGCCTCGGCGGCGGCCACGACGAGCGCGAGCAGACGCTGAACCAGCTGCTGGTCGAGATGGACGGCTTCGGCGACCGGCAGGGCGTCATCCTGATCGCCGCCACCAACCGGCCCGACATCCTCGACCCGGCGCTGCTGCGGCCCGGCCGGTTCGACCGGCAGATCCCGGTCACCAACCCCGACCTGGCCGGCCGGCGCGCGGTGCTGCGGGTGCACGCCCAGGGCAAGCCGATGGCGCCCGACGTCGACCTCGACGCGCTGGCCAAGCGCACCGTCGGCATGTCCGGCGCGGACCTGGCCAACGTGATCAACGAGGCGGCGCTGCTGACCGCCCGCGAGAACGGCACCATGATCACCAACGCCGCCCTGGAGGAGGCCGTCGACCGGGTGATCGGCGGGCCGCGCCGCAAGGGCCGCATCATCAGCGAGCTCGAGAAGAAGATCACCGCCTACCACGAGGGCGGCCACACCCTGGCGGCCTGGGCGATGCCCGACATCGAGCCGATCTACAAGGTCACCATCCTGGCCCGCGGCCGCACCGGCGGGCATGCCGTCGCGGTGCCCGAGGACGACAAGGGCCTGATGACCCGCTCGGAGATGATCGCCCGGCTGGTGTTCGCGATGGGCGGCCGCGCCGCCGAGGAGCTCGTCTTCCGTGAGCCCACCACCGGCGCGGTGTCCGACATCGAGCAGGCCACCAAGATCGCCCGCGCCATGGTGACCGAGTACGGCATGAGCTCCCGGCTGGGCGCGGTGCGCTACGGCAGCGAGCACGGCGACCCGTTCCTCGGCCGCACCATGGGCACCCAGGCCGACTACAGCCACGAGGTGGCCCGGGAGATCGACGAGGAGGTGCGCAAGCTCATCGAGGCCGCGCACACCGAGGCCTGGGAGATCCTCACCGAGTACCGCGACGTGCTCGACGTGCTGGCCGGCCAGTTGCTGGAGAAGGAGACGCTGCACCGCGCCGAACTGGAGGCGATCTTCGCCGACGTGAAGAAGCGGCCGCGGCTGACCATGTTCGACGACTTCGGCGGCCGGGTGCCGTCGGACAAGCCGCCCATCAAGACCCCGGGCGAGCTGGCCATGGAGCGCGGCGAGCCGTGGCCCAAGCCGCAGCCGGAGCCGGCGTTCAAGGCGGCCATCGCCGCCACCCGCGGCGCGCAGCAGGCCCAGCCCAACGGCGCCCCGCCGAACGGTGCCCCGAACGGCGCCTACCAGGCGCCCGCGGCGGGCTCGACGCACCCGGACTACGGCGCCCCGGCCGGGTGGCACGCCCCGGGCTGGCCGCCGCAGCCGCACCAGCAGCACGGCTACTGGTACCCGCCGCAGCAATCCGGCTGGCCCGCGTCATACCCTCCGTATCAACAGCCCTACCCCCAGTCGGGCCTGGCGGCCCCGCAGGGCGGAACGCCGGACAGCGACGAACCCGGCCAGGAGAATCGGTCAAATCCGCCGGCGCAGGGCTGAACACCGAAACGGAGGCTTTGATGGCGCGGCCCGACCGCAACTCGTCGACGCTTGACACCCCGGTCTTCGACCAACCGCGCCTGGAAGCCGCGGTTCGCGAACTGCTCATCGCGGTCGGGGAGGACCCCGACCGCGACGGGCTGCGGGACACCCCGGCCCGGGTGGCCCGCGCCTACAAGGAGGTGTTCGCCGGGCTCTACACCGACCCCGACGAGGTGCTCAACACCACCTTCGACGAGGAGCACGACGAACTCGTGCTGGTCAAGGACATCCCGCTGTACTCGACCTGCGAGCACCACCTGGTCGCCTTCCACGGCAAGGCGCACGTCGGCTACATCCCGGGCGAGGACGGCCGGGTGACCGGGCTGAGCAAGATCGCCCGGCTGGTGGACCTGTACGCCAAGCGGCCGCAGGTGCAGGAGCGGCTGACCGCCCAGATCGCCGACGCGCTGATGCGCAAACTCGACCCGCGCGGGGTGATCGTGGTGGTGGAGGCCGAGCACCTGTGCATGGCGATGCGCGGGGTGCGCAAGCCGGGCGCGATCACCACCACCTCGGCGGTCCGCGGGCAGTTCAAGACCGACAAGGCGTCGCGGGCCGAAGCGCTGGAACTCATACTGCGCAAGTGAGCGGCAGCGCGCGCGTTCGGGTGATGGGGGTCGTCAACGTCACCGCCGACTCCTTCTCCGACGGTGGGAAGTACCTCGACGTCGACCGGGCGGTCGAGCACGGCCTGGCGTTGGTCGCGCAGGGGGCGTCGATCGTCGACGTGGGCGGAGAGTCCACGCGGCCCGGGGCGGTCCGGGTCGACCCGGAGGTGGAGACCGCCCGGGTGGTGCCGGTGATCCGGGCGCTGGCGGCCGAGGGCGTGACGCTGTCCATCGACACGATGCGGGCGTCGGTGGCCGCCGCCGCGCTGGAGGCCGGGGTGCACCTCGTCAACGACGTCTCCGGCGGCCGCGCCGACCCCGACATGGCGCGGGTGGTGGCCGAGGCCGGGGCGCCGTGGATCCTCATGCACTGGCGGCTGATCGACCCCGCCGACCCGCACCGGGTGCCGACCTACCGGGACGTGGTGGCCGAGGTGCGCGACGAGCTGCTGGCCGCGGTGGACGCCGCGGTGGCCGCCGGGGTCGACCCGGCGAACCTGATCATCGACCCGGGCCTGGGCTTCGCCAAGACCGCCGAGCACAACTGGCGGCTGCTGCAGGCGTTGCCGCGGTTCGTCGACACCGGGTTCCCGGTGCTGGTCGGGGCCTCCCGGAAACGCTTCCTGGGGGCGCTGCTGGCCGACGCCGACGGCACCCCGCGCCCGCCGGACGGGCGGGAGACCGCCACCGCGGTGATCTCCACGCTCTCGGCGCTGCACGGCGCGTGGGGGGTGCGGGTGCACAACGTGCGGGCGTCGGTGGATGCGCTGAAGGTGCTGTCAGCCTGGGAGGCGGGGACCGCCGACAAATCAGCCTGGGAGGCGGGGACCGCCGACAAATCAGCCTGGGAGGCGGGGACCGCCGACAGTTCGGTTTGGGAGGCGGGGACCGCCGACAGACCGGCTCGGGAGGCGGGGACCGCCGAGGGGCCGGGCGATGGCTGACCGCATCGAACTGCGCGGCCTGCGGGTGCGCGGCCGGCACGGCGTTTTCGAGCACGAGCGCCGCGACGGGCAGGACTTCGTCGTCGACCTGACCGTGTGGGCCGACCTGGCCGCCGCGGCCGCCAGCGACGACCTCGCCGACACCCTCGACTACGGCCGGCTGGCCCAGCGGGCCGCCGACATCGTCGCCGGCCCGCCGCGCAACCTGATCGAGACCGTGGCCGCCGAGATCGCCGACGACGTGATGACCGACGCCCGCGTGCATGCCGTGGAGGTCGTGGTGCACAAACCGTCCGCCCCGATTCCGCTGGACTTCGCCGACGTGGCGGTGGTGGTCCACCGCAGCCGTACCGCCGGGGGCGCGTCGTGACCCGGGTGGTGCTGTCCATCGGCTCCAACCTCGGCGACCGGCTGGCCCGGCTGCAGTCGGTGGTCGACGGCCTCGGCGACGCCGTGCGCGCGGTGTCCCCGGTCTACGAGACCGACCCCTGGGGCGGGGTGGAGCAGGGGCCGTTCCTCAACGCGGTGCTCGTCGCCGAGGACCCCGACCGGGCCCCGCTGGACTGGCTGCGCCGCGGCCAGGAACTCGAGCAGGCCGCCGGGCGGGTCCGCGAACAGCGTTGGGGGCCACGCACCCTCGACGTCGACGTGGTCTGCTGCCACGACGCCCACGGTGAGGTGGTCAGCCCCGATCCGGAACTGACCCTGCCGCATCCGTACGCCCACCTGCGGGCGTTCGTGCTGGTGCCGTGGCTGGCGGTGGACCCGGACGCCACGCTGACCGTCGCCGGCCGGGTGCGGCCCGTCGCGCGGCTGCTGGCCGACCTCGACCCGGCCGACCGGGCCGGGGTGCGCCCGACCGACCTGAAGCTGCGGCACTGATGGGCCCGACGCGCAAACGCGACCTGGCCGCCGCGGCGGTGGCCGCGGTGGTGGTCGGGTACCTGTCGCTGGTGCTGCTGTACCGGTGGTTCCCGCCGATCACGCTGTGGTCGGGCACCTCGCTGGCGGTGCTCGCGGCGGCCGAGGCGGGCTGGGGGGTGCACGTGCGGGCCCGGATCCGCGCCGGCGAGATCGGCATGGGCGGCGGCCGGCTGCACCCGCTGACGGTGGCGCGGTCGGTGTTCGCGGCCAAGGCCTCGGCCTGGGTGGGGGCGCTGATGGCCGGCTGGTGGGCCGGCGCGGCGGGGTATCTGTTGCAGCACCGCGCCGAGATGCGGGTGGCCGCCGCCGACACCCCCGGCGCGCTGGTGGCCTCCGGCTGCGCGCTGGCGCTGACGGCGGCCGCCCTGTGGCTGCAGTACTGCTGCCGCTCACCGGAACCCCCGGCCGACGACGCCGACCCGGCCCCGGAATGACCGTCGGCCCGGGCGCACCGGAGTGGCTGGCCGCCCCGGATGACCGGTCACGGGTACAGTTCGGCGCATGACCGTTCTGTCCCGCGGTGCCCGGTCGCGGCGCGGCGGTCGCAGGCCGGGTTGGGCGCTGCTCACGGTGCTGCTGGTGCTCGCCATCGGCGCGAGTTCGGCGCTGGTGTTCACCAACCGTGTGGAGCTGCTCAAGCTCGCCGTGATCCTGTCGCTGTGGGCTGCGGTCGTCGCGGCCTTCGTGTCGGTGATCTACCGCCGGCAGAGCGACATCGACGCGGCCAAGGCCCGCGACCTCAAGCTCGTCTACGACCTGCAACTGGACCGGGAGATCTCGGCCCGGCGCGAGTACGAGTTGGCGCTGGAGAACCAGCTGCGCCGGGAACTGACCGAGGAGCTGCGGGCCCGGCAGGCCGACGAGGTGGCCGCGCTGCGCGCCGAACTGGCCGCGCTGCGCACCAATCTGGAGATCCTGTTCGACGCCGACCTGTCGCACCGGCCCGAGCTGGAGACCGAGCGCACCACGGTGCGCGCCTACAGCGAGCGCGCCCGGGACGACGAGCCCCCGCGCCCGGTCGGTCCGTCCCTGATGGAGGACCGCACCGAGGAGAGCCCGATCATCGACGTGGCCGCCGAACCCCACCCGCCGGAACCGCAGTGGCCGGCCCCGCAGCCGGGCTGGGCCGCACCCGAGGCCGGCTGGCCGCGCGACACCGGGTCCGGTCCGGCCCAGCCCCAACCGGCCCGGTCCGAACCGGTCGAGCCCGAGCCCGCCGGCCGCCGCCACGCCCGGGCGGAGTTCCAGGCCCCACCCCCGGCGCCCCAACCCCAGACACCCCGACCGCAGCCCCGGGCAACCGAGCCGGCCGCACCCGAACCGCCGGCCCCCGAGCCCGCCCCCGCGGCGGACACCGGCTGGCGCCCCGCTCCCGCCGAGGGGCGCTGGATCCCGGCGGGCCAGCCGGGCAGCAACTGGTCGGCCCCGGTCGAACCGGAGCCGGCCGAACCGGCCCCGACCGCCGAGTACGTCGGGCGCCGGCGCGCCCCCGAGCCCGAACCCGGACAGCCCCGCGGCCGGCACTACAAACCGGCCGACGCAGCAGCCGGGGCCCCGGCCGCGGCCGCGCCACGGCACCGCGGCCCCGACGACGACGCGCCGTCCGGCCAGCACGCGGGCGGTCAGCCGGTGTCCGAGCTGCTGGCCCGGCTGCGGGCCGACACCGGGACGACCGGCGGCCGGCGGAGGCGCCGCGGCGAGTGAGCTAGTCTCGTAGCGACCGTCCGGTACCCGCGGCGCGGGACTGGAACGAACCGTCGATCAGCGAGGTCTTCTCCGTGGGCATGCCCAACGCGTTCCGCCCTGCGCGGCTGGCGGTCGGGATCATCTCGGCCGGCCGGGTGGGGACCGCGCTCGGCGTGGCGCTCGAACGCGCCGAGCACGTGGTGGTCGCCTGCAGCGCGGTGTCCGGGGCGTCGCGGCGGCGTGCCGAACGGCGGCTGCCCGACACCGCGGTGCTGCCCGCCGCCGAGGTCGCGGGCCGGGCCGAACTGCTGCTGCTGGCGGTGCCCGACACCGAACTGGCCGGTCTGGTGGCGGGACTGGCGGCCACCGGTGCGGTGCGGCCCGGCACCATCGTGGCGCACACCTCCGGCGCCAACGGCATCGGTGTACTGGCGCCGCTGACCGAGCAGGGCTGCATCCCACTGGCCGTCCACCCGGCGATGACGTTCACCGGTGCCGACGAGGACATCACCCGGCTGTCCGGCGCCTGCTTCGGCATCACCGCCGCCGACGAGGTCGGCTACACCATCGGGCAGTCGCTGGTGCTGGAGATCGGCGGCGAACCGTTTCGGGTGCGCGAGGAGGCCCGCACCCTCTACCACGCCGCGCTCGCCCACGCCAGCAACCACATGGTCACCCTGGTGCTCGACGCGCTGGACGCGCTGCGCGCCGCCTGCGGGGAGGCGCTGCTGGGCCAGCAACCGGTCGACGACGCCCCCGGCGGACTGGCCGAGCGGGTGGTCGCGCCGCTGGCGCGGGCCGCCCTGGAGAACGCGTTGCAGCGCGGGCAGGCCGCGCTCACCGGACCGGTCGCCCGCGGTGACGCCGCCGCCGTGGCCGCCCACCTGCGTGCCCTGACCGAAGTCGATTCCCAACTGGCGCAAGCGTATCGGTGCAACTCGCGACGCACCGCCGAGCGCGCGCACGCCCCCGAGGAGGTCTTCGCCGTGTACGACCAACCCACCCCGGACCAGTCATGACCGCACCCCGCAAACCCAAATTCACCCCCGGCGAGCTCAACATCTACCGCAACCCCGCCGACGTCGCCGACGTCACCCGGGCGCTGCGCACCACCGGCCGCCGGATCACCCTGGTGCCCACCATGGGCGCGCTGCACGAGGGCCACCTGTCGCTGATCCGCGCCGCCCGGCTGGTGCAGGGCTCGATCGTGGTGGTGTCGATCTTCGTCAACCCGTTGCAGTTCGGCCCCAACGAGGATCTCGACGCCTACCCGCGCACCCTGGAGGAGGACCTCGCCAAGCTGCGCGAGGCCGGGGTGGACATCGCCTTCGTCCCCACCGCCGCCGACATGTACCCGGACGGTCCGCGCACCGCGGTGCACCCCGGGCCGCTCGGTTCCGAACTCGAAGGCGCCGTGCGCCCAGGGCATTTCGCCGGCGTGCTGACGGTGGTGCTCAAGTTGTTCCAGATCGTCCGGCCGGATCTGGCCTACTTCGGCGAGAAGGACTACCAGCAGCTGGTGCTGATCAAGCAGATGGTCGCCGACCTCAACCTCGATGTGAAGGTGGTGCCGGTGCCCACGGTCCGCGAGGCCGACGGGCTGGCCATGTCGTCGCGCAACCGCTACCTGTCCGCCGAGGAGCGCGAGCTGGCCGGCGCGGTGTCGGCCGCCCTGCTGGCCGGCATGTACGGGGCCCGCGGTGGCGTGCAGGCCGCGCTGGACGCGGCCCGGGCCGTCATCGCCGAGGTGCCCGCGCTGCAACTGGACTATCTCGAGGTGCGCGACCCGATGCTGGGCCCGGCGCCGGCGAGCGGGCCGGCCCGGATGCTGATCGCCGCTCGGCTGGGCCGCACCCGGCTGATCGACAACATCGCCGTCGAGCTCGGCGTGGCCGCCATCGAGGGGCACCCCACCCCGTCCGCCGACGGGTCCGGTGCCGGCAACGAACTTCCCTGGAGGAATTGATGTTCCGCACCATGCTCAAGTCCAAGATCCACCGGGCCCGGGTGACGGCGGCGGATCTGCACTACGTCGGCTCGGTGACCGTCGACGCCGACCTGATGGACGCCGCGGACCTGCTCGAGGGGGAGCAGGTGACCATCGTCGACGTCACCAACGGAGCCCGGCTGGTCACCTACGCCATCGCCGGCGAGCGCGGCAGCGGGGTGATCGGGATCAACGGTGCGGCAGCGCATCTGGTGCACCCCGGCGACATCGTGATCCTGCTGTCCTACGCCCTCGTCGCCGAGGAGCAGGCCCGGTCGCACCGGCCGCGGGTGGTGTTCGTCGACGCCGACAACCGGCCCGTCGACCTCGGCGGACACGCCGACGACCCGGCCTACGTCCCCGCCGCGGCCGCCGAGCTGCTCTCCCCGCGGTAGCCGCCATGCTGCTGGCGATCGACGTCCGCAACACCCACACCGTGGTGGGGCTGGTCTCCGGCACCGGAGACCACGCGAAAGTGGTGCAGCAGTGGCGGATCCGCACCGAGGCCGAGGTCACCGCCGACGAGCTGGCGCTGACCATCGACGGGCTGATCGGCGACGACTCCGAGCGGCTCACCGGCACCGCCGCACTGTCGACGGTGCCCTCGGTGCTGCACGAGGTTCGCATCATGCTCGACCAGTACTGGCCCGATGTGCCCCACGTGCTCATCGAGCCCGGGGTGCGCACCGGGATCCCGCTGCTGGTGGACAACCCCAAAGAGGTCGGTGCCGACCGGATCGTCAACTGCCTGGCCGCCTACCACAAGTTCGGCAGCGCGGCGATCGTGGTCGACTTCAACTCCTCGATCTGCGTGGACGTGGTCTCGGCCAAGGGCGAATTCCTCGGCGGTGCAATCGCCCCCGGTGTGCAGGTGTCCTCGGACGCGGCGGCGGCGCGGTCGGCTGCGCTGCGCCGGGTGGAGCTGACCCGGCCCCGCTCGGTGGTCGGCAAGAACACCGTCGAGTGCATGCAGGCCGGTGCGGTGTTCGGGTTCGCCGGGCTGGTCGACGGGCTGGTCGGCCGGGTGCGCGAGGAACTCGGCCTCGCGCCGGGCGATGTCACCGTGGTCGCCACCGGCCACATCGCGCCGCTGCTGCTGCCCGAACTGCGCACCGTCGACCGCTACGACCGCAACCTCACCCTCGACGGGCTGCGGCTGGTGTTCGAGCGCAACCGCGACAACGGCCGCCGGTCACGCCAGAACCGCTGAGCCGCACTAGAAGAACGTCCGGACCAACTCCACCACCCGGCCGGCGTCGTCGAGCACCGGGAGCAGCGGCCACTTGTCGAACACCGTGCAAGGGTGCGCGATCCCGAACGCCAGCCACCGGCCCACCGGCACGTCCGGCCCGGCGAGGGTCAGATAGGCGTGCTGGTCGTCGAGCCGGGTCACCCGGGCCTGCGGCAGGTCCAACGGCACCGGCAGCTGCTGGTCGAACGACACGTCGCGGCGGCCCATGCCGACCAGCGCCAGCCCCGGCTCCGGCCGGCTGAGCACCCGGGCCCACACCGTCAGCGCCGGGCGCAGCCGGTCGCGCAGCGGCGACCCCTGCGCGTACCCGCCGTGGTCGTGGGTCAGGTAGCAGCCGCTGCGCAGCACGGTGCGCACCCGCAGCCCGGTCGGCCAGTCGCCGGCGAGTTCGCGCGCCACCAGGTCGAAGTAGTAGCTGCCGCCGGCGCTGACCAGCACCGTGTCGGTCTCGAACGCCGGGGCCAGGCGCAGCGCGGCGGCGCGCAGCCGGCGCAGGTGGTCGACCACGCCGGCGCGGGCCGCCGGCCCGGGGTCCTGGCCCAGCGCGGCCTCGTAGCCGGCCACCCCGGCCAGCCGCAGCCGCGGGCTGGCCAGCACCGCCCGCGTCACCGCGTCGACCTGCCCGTCGGTGCGGCACCCGGTGCGCCCGCCGGGCAGCCCGAGCTCGACGCACACCGGCAGCGGCCGGGCGGCCCCGGCCGCGGCGAGCGCGGCGTCCATCGCCGCCACCCCGGCCGTCGAGTCCACCCAGCACACCAGCTCGAGGTTCGGGTCGGCGTCGAGCTCGGCGGCCACCCAGGCCAGGCCCGCGGGGTCCACCAGCTCGTTGGCCAGGATGATCGAGCGCACCCCGAACGCCCGGTACACCCGGGCCTGCCCGACGTGCGCCACCGTCACCCCGCACGCCCCGGCGGCGAGCTGGCGGGCCAGCAGCTGCGGGGACATGTGCGTCTTGCCGTGCGGGGCGAGCTCGACGCCCCGCTCGGCGCACCAGCGCGCCATGGTCGCGATGTTGTGCCGCAGTGCGGTGTCGGACAGCACGCACACCGGGCCGAGCACCCCGGACTCGGCGAGCACCGGCGCCCGCGCACAGATCTCGGCGCCGGTGGCGCCCTGCCACGCCGCCGGCAGCCACCGGTGCCGCCAGTCCAGCGGCTCGTCGGCGAGCGCGGCGAGCCGGGCGCGGTCGATCGGATCGGCCATGCCGGTGATTAAACGCCGCCCACCGGCCCGGGGAGCGGAACCGCCGCCACCCCCTGTCCGGCGGGGCCCGGCCAAACCCCGGATAGGCTGGCATATCGTGACAGCACCGGACAGCCGCCGCGACCTCCCCGAACAGTTCCGGATCCGTCAGGCCAAGCGGGAACGCCTGCTGGCCGAGGGCCGCGAGCCGTACCCGGTCGAGGTTCCCCGCACCCACACCCTCGCCGAGATCCGGCAGGCCTACCCGGACCTGGCGCCGGACACCCGCACCGGCCGGATCGTCGGGGTGACCGGGCGGGTGGTGTTCTCCCGCAACACCGGCAAGCTGTGCTTCGCGACCCTGCAGGAGGGCGACGGCACCCAACTGCAGGCGATGCTGTCGCTGGCCGAGGTGGGCGAGGAGGCGCTGGAGGCCTGGAAGCACGACGTCGACCTGGGCGACATCGTCTACGTGCACGGCGAGGTGATCAGCTCCCGCCGCGGTGAGCTGTCGGTGCTCGCCGACTCCTGGCAGATGGCGTCGAAGTCGCTGCGGCCGCTGCCGCTGTCCTACAAGGAGATGAACGAGGAGTCGCGGGTCCGGCAGCGCTACGTCGACCTGATCATGCGGCCCGACGCGCGCCGGATCGCGCGGACCCGCATCGCGGTGGTGCGCGCGGTGCGCTCGGCGCTGCACCGGCGCGGGTTCCTCGAGGTCGAGACCCCGATGCTGCAGACGCTGCCCGGCGGGGCGGCCGCCCGGCCGTTCGTCACCCATTCCAACGCCCTGGACACCGACCTGTACCTGCGCATCGCCCCGGAGTTGTTCCTCAAGCGCTGCCTGGTCGGCGGGCTGGACAAGGTTTTCGAGCT
This sequence comes from uncultured Mycolicibacterium sp., assembly GCF_937941905.1. Lineage (GTDB taxonomy): Bacteria > Actinomycetota > Actinomycetes > Mycobacteriales > Mycobacteriaceae > Mycobacterium. Next base: position 28,421 of record NZ_CALDGS010000006.1, read on the forward strand.
CAACCGGGTGTTCCGCAACGAGGGCGCGGACTCCACCCACTCCCCGGAGTTCGCGATGCTGGAGACCTACGAGGCCTACGGCACCTACGACACCTCCGCGGTGATGATCCGCGAGCTCATCCAGGAGGTCGCCGACGAGGCGATCGGCACCCGGCAGGTGCCGCTGCCCGACGGCACCGAGTACGACCTCGACGGTGAGTGGGACTCGGTGGAGATGTACCCGTCGCTGTCGGAGGCGCTCGGCGAGGAGATCACCCCCGACACGCCGGCCGAACACCTGTGGTCCATTGCCGACCGGTTGGACCTGGAGATTCCGCGTGACCGCGGTTATGGCCACGGAAAGTTGGTCGAGGAACTCTGGGAACACCTCGTCGGTGATAAATTATGGGCACCTACTTTTGTGAGGGACTTCCCAGTCGAGACCACGCCGTTGACTCGGTCACATCGGAGCAAGCCCGGTGTCACCGAGAAATGGGATCTTTATGTTCGCGGTTTCGAACTCGCCACCGGATATTCGGAGTTGATCGACCCGATTATTCAGCGGGAACGGTTCGAGGCGCAGGCCCGCGCCGCCGCCGCCGGCGACGACGAGGCGATGCTCCTCGACGAGGACTTCCTGGCGGCCCTGGAGTACGGAATGCCGCCGACCACCGGCACCGGAATGGGTGTCGACCGCCTGCTCATGGCGTTGACGGGGCTGTCAATTAGGGAGACCGTATTGTTCCCAATTGTGCGTCCGCGTCAGAACTGACACGCCCCGAATACGGAGTTGAATTTCGCCGTGACGGTGTGGCACATTGATCGAGGGGGTTCGAGTCATAGAGTCATGAATGCCATGGCTCGTTGAGCCACTCCGTCAGAAGGGCGATAGCTGATGGCAAAGAAGGTCACGGTCACGCTGATTGATGATTTCGACGGCGAAGGGCCGGCGGACGAGACCGTCGAGTTCGGCCTCGACGGGGTGACGTACGAAATCGACCTGTCCGCCAAGAATGCCGCAAAGCTTCGCGCCGATCTCAAGCAGTGGGTGGAGAAGAGTCGCCGCGTCGGCGGTCGCCGCCGCACCGGTGCCGGCCGCTCCACCGGACCCGGTCGGGGCCGGGCCGCGATCGACCGCGAGCAGAGCGCGGCCATTCGCGAGTGGGCCCGCCGCAACGGGCACAACGTGTCCTCGCGCGGTCGGATCCCGGCCGACATCATCGAGGCGTTCCACGCCGCGACGGCCAAGTAGCTCGGCGGTGCCCGGGGCCGCCGGAGCGCGATCCGACCGCTCCGGCCGGCCCTTTCGCTAGCGGCGAACCCTTTTCCGGCGGTTACCGAAACGTTTCCCGCCGCCCCCGCGTTGATCTGGGCAGCACCGGGTATCAGCTCCGAATGACGAGGACCGGGGCGGCCGGCGGACTTCGCCGGCCCGCTCGACCCGTACGCACGGGCAACAACCGCACCCGGGGCCGCCGCCCATTAGAGTGGACGGCAGGTGCTGAAGCGCGGGTCCGCGTGCAGTGCCGCGCAATGTGATGGAGAGCAGGTAACCACCGATGTTCGAGAGATTTACCGACCGCGCCCGCCGGGTCGTCGTCCTGGCTCAGGAAGAGGCCCGGATGCTCAACCACAACTACATCGGGACCGAGCACATCCTCCTGGGACTCATCCACGAGGGCGAGGGCGTCGCCGCCAAGTCGCTCGAGGCCTTGGGCATCTCGCTGGAGGCGGTGCGCAGCCAGGTCGAGGAGATCATCGGACAGGGCCAGCAGGCTCCCTCCGGTCACATCCCCTTCACCCCGCGCGCCAAGAAGGTCCTCGAGCTGTCGCTGCGCGAGGCACTGCAGCTGGGCCACAACTACATCGGGACCGAGCACATCCTGCTCGGCCTGATCCGCGAGGGCGAGGGTGTGGCCGCCCAGGTGCTGGTCAAGCTCGGTGCCGAGCTGACCCGGGTGCGTCAGCAGGTCATCCAGCTGCTGAGCGGCTACCAGGGCAAGGAGACCGCCGAGGCCGGTACCGGTGGCCGCGGCGGGGAGTCGGGCACGCCGTCGACCTCCCTGGTGCTCGACCAGTTCGGCCGCAACCTGACCGCGGCCGCCGCCGAGGGCAAGCTCGACCCGGTCATCGGCCGGGAGAAGGAAATCGAGCGGGTCATGCAGGTGCTCTCCCGGCGCACCAAGAACAACCCGGTGCTGATCGGCGAGCCCGGCGTCGGCAAGACCGCCGTGGTCGAGGGGCTGGCCCAGGCGATCGTCAACGGCGACGTGCCGGAGACGCTCAAGGACAAGCAGCTCTACACCCTGGACCTGGGCTCGCTGGTGGCCGGCAGCCGCTACCGCGGTGACTTCGAGGAACGCCTGAAGAAGGTGCTCAAGGAGATCAACACCCGCGGCGACATCATCCTGTTCATCGACGAGCTGCACACGCTGGTCGGGGCCGGTGCCGCCGAGGGCGCGATCGACGCCGCGAGCATCCTCAAGCCCAAGCTGGCCCGCGGTGAGCTGCAGACGATCGGCGCCACCACGCTCGACGAGTACCGCAAGTACATCGAGAAGGACGCCGCCCTGGAGCGCCGGTTCCAGCCGGTGCAGGTCGGCGAGCCGAGCGTCGCGCACACCATCGAGATCCTCAAGGGGCTGCGCGACCGCTACGAGGCCCACCACCGGGTGTCGATCACCGACGGGGCGCTGGTGGCGGCGGCCACCCTGGCCGACCGCTACATCAACGACCGCTACCTGCCGGACAAGGCGATCGACCTCATCGACGAGGCCGGCGCCCGGATGCGCATCCGCCGCATGACCGCGCCGCCGGACCTGCGCGAGTTCGACGAGAAGA
>NZ_CALDGS010000007.1 GCF_937941905.1 uncultured Mycolicibacterium sp.
GGGCACCGTGGATTTCGCGACCGGTACGCGGCGTCGAGCGCGGTTGCGGGCTAGCGCGGCGTGACCGTCGCGGTCAGGTGCGGGTAGCCCTTGCGCAGGTTGCGCAGCGCCAGCTCCCACCCGGTGTCGGTGCGCCGCACGTACAGCCCCGGGGAGGCCGGCAGCACCAGCGGTTTGCCGAACTTCACCGAGTACTGCAGCGCGTCCGGCAACCGGCCCTCGATGTTGGCCAGCACCGCGGCGGCGCTGTACATCCCGTGCGCGATGACGGTGGGGAAGCCGAACAGCTTGGCGCCGACCGTGCTGGTGTGGATGGGGTTGAGGTCACCGGACACCGCGGCGTAGCGGCGGATCAGCCCGGGGGTGACCCGCAGCACCGCGTTCGGCGGGCCCGGCTTGGGCTGCTTGGCCGGCGGCGGCTTGGGCTGGTCGGACAGGCTGGTGCGCTGCTGGTGCAGGAACGTCGTCACCTGGTGCCAGGCCGGTTCGGTGCCCACCGTGACGTCGGTGACGATGTCGACGAGCAGCCCGCGCCGGTGTTCGCGCAGGTTCTCGGCGTGCACCGCCAGGTTCACCGTGTCGGTGGTCAGGATCGGCCGGTACTGGGTGATGTGGTTCTCCACGTGCACCGCGCCCATCGCCGGGAACGGGAAGTCGAACCCGGTCAGCAGCGACATCACCGTCGGGAAGGACAGCACGAACGGGTAGGTCACCGGCACCCGGTTGCCGAACCGCAGCCCGGTGACCGCGGTGTACTCGGCGACATGCGCCGGGTCCACGGCCAGGTCGGCGACCTTGACGGTGCGGCTGGGCAGGGTATTGGGGCGCTGCACCGTCGGCAGCGCCCCGGCCACCGCCCGCAGCATGTTCGTCAGCCCGCTGGGTTGTGTCATCACGCCCCCAGCATGGCCTGGCCGCACACCCGGATGGTGTTGGCGGTCACCGCGTTCGACGCCGGGTTGGCGAAGTAGGCGATGGTCTCGGCGACGTCGACCGGCTGCCCGCCCTGGTACAGCGAGTTGAGTCGGCGACCGATCTCGCGGGTGGCGAACGGGATCGCCTCGGTCATCTTGGTCTCGATGAACCCGGGCGCGACGGCGTTGATGGTGATGTTCTTCTCGGCCAGCACCGGCGCGAGCGCGTCGGTGAGCCCGATCATGCCGGCCTTGGTCGCGGCGTAGTTGGTCTGGCCGCGGTTGCCGGCGATGCCGGCCATCGACGACAGCCCGACGATCCGCCCGCCCTCGGCCAGCGCGCCGTTGGCGAACAGGCCTTGCGCGAGCCGTTGCGGGGCGACCAGATTCACCGCGATCACGGCGTCCCAGCGCTGGGCGTCCATGTTGGCCAGCAGTTTGTCGCGGGTGATGCCGGCGTTGTTGACCAGAATGTCGAGGTGCCCGTCGTGGTGCTCGCGCAGGTGCTCGGTGATGCGGTCCACCGCGTCCTCGGCGGTGACGTCCAGGGTGAGCGCGGTGCCGTTGACGTCGGCGGCGGTGCGCGACAGGGCCTCGGCCGCGCCCTCGACGTCGATGCACACCACCTTGGCGCCGTCCCGGGCGAACACCTCGGCGATGGTGGCCCCGATGCCGCGGGCCGCGCCGGTCACCACCGCGACCTTGCCGTCCAGCGGCCGCTCCCAGTCGGCCGGCGGGGTGGCGTCGGCCGCGCCGACCCGGAACACCTGCCCGTCGACGTAGGCCGACTTGCCCGACAGCAGGAACCGCATCGTCGACTCCAGCCCGGTCACCCCCGGTTTGGCGTCCGGGTGCAGGTAGACCAGGTTCACCGTGGCGCCCCGGCGCATCTCCTTGGCCAGCGAGCGGGTGAAGCCCTCCAGCGCGCGCTGGGCGATCCGCTCGTCGACGCCCTCGACGAGCTCCGGGGTGGTGCCGACGACCACCAGCCGGCCCGACGGCAGCACGTTGCGCAGCACCGGATGGAAGAACTCGTAGAGCCCCTTCAGCCCGGCCGCGTCGGTGATGCCGGTGGCGTCGAAGACCAGCCCGCCGAACCGGTCGGCCCAGCGGCCGCCGGTGTTGTTGCCGACGATGTCGTAGTCCTCGGCCAGCGCGGCGCGCAGCGGCTCGGCGACCCGGCCCTCGCCGCCGATCAGCAGCGGACCGTGCAGCGGCGGGTCACCGGGGCGGTAGCGGCGCAGCGGTTCCGGCTGCGGGATGCCCAGCTGCTTGGCAAGGAACGAGCCGGGCCCGGAGTGAACGATTTGCGAGTACAGATCGGTAGGCACAGCGGCTGCCTTTCGTCTTGTGCGAACAGGGTCTCCCCACGAACTTACTCCAGAGTAATAACAGTGGGTAGTATGGCCGTCAGTGCCCGTAACCGACGATGGAGGCAAACGTGGCAGAGACCAGAACACGCCGGCGCGTCGCCGTGCTCGGTGGCAACCGGATCCCGTTCGCCCGCTCGGACGGCGCCTACGCCAACGCCTCGAACCAGGACATGTTCACCGCCGCGCTGGGCGGCCTGATCGACCGGTTCGACCTGGCCGGCCGGCGGCTCGACGCGGTGATCGGCGGCGCGGTGCTCAAGCACAGCCGTGACTTCAACCTCATCCGCGAGTGCGTGCTGGGCAGCGCGCTGTCGCCGGACACCCCGGCCTTCGACATGCAGCAGGCCTGCGGCACCGGGCTGCAGGCCGCCATCGCCGCGGCCGACGGCATCGCGGCCGGCCGCTACGAGGTGGCCGCCGCCGGCGGGGTGGACACCGCCTCCGACGCCCCGATCGCGCTCGGCGACGACCTGCGCCGGGTGCTGCTCGGGCTGCGCCGGTCGAAGTCCAACGTCGAGCGGCTCAAGCTGGTCGGCAAGCTGCCGGCATCGCTGGGCGTGCAGATCCCGGTCAACAGCGAGCCGCGCACCGGGCTGTCGATGGGCGAGCACGCCGCCATCACCGCCAAGGAGATGGGCATCAAGCGGGTCGAGCAGGACGAGCTGGCCGCGGCCAGCCACCGCAACCTCGCCGCCGCCTACGAGCGCGGCTTCTTCGACGACCTGATCACCCCGTTCCTCGGGCTGTACCGGGACAACAACCTGCGCCCGGACTCGTCGGTGGAGAAGCTGGCCAAGCTCAAGCCGGTGTTCGGGGTCAAGCTCGGCGACGCCACCATGACCGCCGGCAACTCCACCCCGCTGACCGACGGCGCCTCGGTGGCGCTGCTGAGCAGTGCGGAGTGGGCCGAGCAGCACGGGCACGAGCCGCTGGCCTGGTTCGTCGACGCCGAGACCGCCGCGGTCGACTACGTCAACGGCCGCGACGGCCTGCTCATGGCGCCGACCTACGCGGTGCCGCGGCTGCTGGCCCGCAACGGGCTGTCGCTGCAGGACTTCGACTTCTACGAGATCCACGAGGCGTTCGCCTCGGTGGTGCTCGCGACCCTGAAGGCCTGGGAGTCCGAGGACTACTGCAAGGAGCGGCTCGGGCTGGACGAGCCGCTGGGCTCGATCGACCGGTCCAAGCTCAACGTCAACGGCTCGTCGCTGGCCGCCGGGCACCCGTTCGCCGCGACCGGCGGGCGGATCGTGGCCCAGCTGGCCAAGCAGCTCGCCGAGAAGCGCCGGGAGACCGGCAAGCCGGTGCGCGGCCTGATCTCCATCTGCGCCGCGGGCGGCCAGGGCGTGGCCGCCATCCTGGAGGCCTGAGCGCTGCGGTAACGGCCCGGCTCCGGGCACCGATATACCGGGTGGCCCCGTGCCCTCGCCACACCCCGACCCGGCGGCGGCACGGGGCCGGACCATTCCCTTGTCCTCCCTCTGGTGTGGGGTGAATCCGGGGCGTACCATCGGTCGCACGACGGGTTCGGGAGGACCATTCCGAACAGCCGGTGCGGGGATGAGACACCGGCGGCGCGTAAACACGTTGGAGCGCTCCCCAGCCGTCCTCCCGAACCCGCCCTTTTTGTTTCTGCCCTGTTGCGTTGCGGTGCCTCCGCGGGACCGATGCCGAAACGGCACACGGCCCCCGATCGCTCGGGGGCCGTGCGGCGTTGGAAGGAAGAGGGGCGCGTCGAAGACGGCTCAGAAGGCCGCTTCGTCGAGCTCCATCACGTCGTTGTCGAGGTGCTCGATGACCTCGCGGACGCTGGTCAGCAGCGGCAGGAAGTTCTTGGCGAAGAACGACGCGGCCGCCACCTTGCCCTCGTAGAACGCCCGGTCGTCACCGGAGGCGCCCTCGTCGAGCTTGGCCAGCGCCACCGCGGCCTGCTCCTGCAGCAGCCAGCCGATGATCAGGTCGCCGGCCGCCATCAGGAACCGCACCGAACCCAGGCCCACCTTGTAGATGTTCTTCGGGTCCTCCTGGGCGCTCATCAGGTAGTTGGTGAGCGTGGCGGTCATGGCCTGCACGTCGGTGAGCGCGGTCTGCAGCAGCTCGCGCTCCTTCTTCAGCCGGCCGTTGCCCGACTCGTTGCGGATGAACTTCTCGATCTGGGCGTTCAGGTGCGCCAGCGCCACACCCTTGTCGCGGACGATCTTGCGGAAGAAGAAGTCCTGCGCCTGGATGGCGGTGGTGCCCTCGTAGAGCGAGTCGATCTTGCTGTCGCGGATGTACTGCTCGATCGGGTAGTCCTGCAGGAAGCCGGAGCCGCCCAGGGTCTGCAGCGACTCGGTCAGCTTGGCGTAGGCCTGCTCGGAACCCACACCCTTGACGATCGGCAGCAGCAGGTCGTTGACCCGCTCGGCCAGGTCGGCGTCCACCCCGTGCAGGGCCTCGGCCACCGCGGCGTCCTGGTAGGTCGCGGTGTAGAGGTACAGCGCCCGCAGGCCCTCGGCGTAGGCCTTCTGGGTCATCAGCGAGCGGCGCACGTCCGGGTGGTGGGTGATGGTGACCCGCGGCGCGGTCTTGTCGGTCATCTGGGTCATGTCGGCGCCCTGGACGCGCTGCTTGGCGTACTCCAGCGCGTTCAGGTAGCCGGTCGACAGGGTGGCGATCGCCTTGGTGCCCACCATCATTCGGGCCTGCTCGATCACGTCGAACATCTGCGCGATGCCGTTGTGCACCTCGCCGACCAGCCAGCCCTTGGCCGGAATCCCGTGCTGGCCGAAGGTCAGCTCACAGGTGGCCGAGACCTTCAGGCCCATCTTGTGCTCGACGTTGGTGACGAACACACCGTTGCGCTCGCCGAGCTCACCGGTCTCGAAGTCGAACAGGTACTTCGGCACGAAGAACAGCGACAGCCCCTTGGTGCCCGGGCCCGCGCCCTCGGGCCGGGCCAGCACCAGGTGGAAGATGTTCTCGAACAGGTCGTCGGAGTCGGCCGAGGTGATGAAGCGCTTCACACCCTCGATGTGCCACGAGCCGTCCGGCTGCGGGATGGCCTTGGTGCGGCCCGCGCCGACGTCGGAGCCGGCGTCCGGCTCGGTGAGCACCATGGTGGCGCCCCAGCCGCGCTCCGCGGCGATCTGGGCCCACTTCTTCTGCTCCTCGGTGGCCTGCTTGTAGAAGATGCTGGCGAACCCGGCGCCACCGGCGTACATCCAGGTGGCCGGGTTGGCGCCGAGCAGGTGCTCGTGCAGCGCCCACACCAGCGCCCGGGGCATCGGCATGCCGCCGAGCTCCTCCTCGATGCCGACCTTGTCCCAGCCGCCCTCGATCACGGCGCGCACCGAGGCCTTGAAGCCCTCGGGCAGGGTCACGCTGTGGGTCTCCGGGTGGAACACCGGCGGATTGCGGTCGCCCTCGACGAAGGACGCGGCGACCGGCCCCTCGGCGAGCCGGGCCATCTCATTGAGCATCTCGCGGGCGGTCTCGACGTCGATGTCGCTGTAGGCGCCCTGGCCCAATGCCTTGTCCAGGCCCAGGAACTCGAACAGGTTGAACACCTGATCGCGGACGTTGCTCTTGTAGTGGCTCACACTTCCTCCTCGACGAGACGGCCACTGCGGTTGGGTACTCACGGCTAAGTTACCCACCAGTAACTGGCCCAACTATACCGCCCGGTAACTTGAGCGCAAGACGGCAGCCGACCTGCGGTGGAGCGGTACCGGACCGAACCGCGGTTATGGGCCGCGGTACAGCACATCACCGCAGTTGACAGGCGTCAAATCGAGGGCGCGGTGCGACTGTGATGTTGCTCACCCGGCAGGCGCCGGCGGCGTGTCGGTGCCGTCGGGAAGCTGGCCGACGAGGTATTCGGCGAGCTGCTCGATGGTCGGGTAGTCGAACACCGCGGTGGCGTCGATGGTGAACGCGCCGCCGAACTGGCTGTGCAACCGGTTGCGCAGCTCGATCGCCATCAGCGAGTCGGTGCCGAGGTCCAGGAAGCGGCTGCCGGCCGACGGCGGCTGGGCCAACCGCAGGAAGCTCTGCACCTCCTGCTGCAGGAACTCGGTGACGAACGCGACCCGCTGGGCGGCCGGGGTGTCCTGCAGCCGGCGCAGCAGCTCGCTGTCGCCGGCCGACTCGGCCTGCTCGCGCGGCAGCACCGCGTCCAGCAGCGGCGGGCGGGCACCGCCCAGCAGCCGGGCCGCCCGCTGCCAGTTCGCCTTGACCACGGTGGCCTGCCCGATGCCGTCGGCGAGCACCTCGGCCAGCGCCTGCAGCGCCTCCGCCGGCTCCAGCCCGACCAGCCCCAGCACGTCGAGGTTGGCCCGCGCCGCCTCCGAGGCGGCCATGCCGCCGTCGGCCCACGGGCCGAAGTCGATCGCGGTGGCCGGCCGGCCCTCGGCGCGCCGGCGTGCCACCAGGCCGTCCAGCAGCGCGTTGGCGGTGGCGTAGTTGGCCTGCCCCGGCGAGCCCAGCACCGCCGACACCGACGAGGACACCACGAAGAAGTCCAGCTCGTCGTCGCGGGTCAGCCGGTCCAGGTGCAGCGCGCCGAGGGCTTTGGGCGCCAGCGTGGTGGCGAACCGCTCCACGCGCTGGTCGGCCAGCACCGCGTCGTCGAGCACCCCGGCCAGGTGCACCACCCCGGCCAGCGGCGCCACCTCGGTGCGGATGCGCTCCAGCAGCGCGGCCACCGCCGCCTCGTCGGCGACGTCGGCGGGAACGACGTGGATGCGGCAGCCGTGCCGCTCGGCGAGCTCGTCGAGGTGGCGGCGGGTCTGCTCGTCGGCGTCGCGCCGGCTGGTCAGCACGATGTCGCCGGCCCCGAGCTCGGCCAGCCACGCGGCGGTGTGCAGGCCGATCGCGCCCAGCCCGCCGGTGACCAGGTAGCTGCGGTCCGGGCGGGGCCGCAGCGGCGCGGGCGGTTGCAGCACGATCTTGCCGATGTGGCGGGCCTGCTGCATGCGCCGGAACGCCGCGGGCGCCTCGGCCAGCGGGTAGCGCTCGGCCGGCAGCGGTTGCCACCGGCCCCGCGCCAGCCCGTCGGCCACCTCGGTCAGCAACCGGTGGATCCGGTCGGGGTCCTCGGCGGTGACGGTGTCCAGCGCGACGATCTCGTAGGCGATGTCCGGGCGGGCCGCGGCCATCTGCTCCCGGGTCCAGATGTCGCGCTTGGCGATCTCGGCGAACCGGCCGCCGGTGGCGGTGGCCCGCACCGTCGCCTCGATGAACCCCTCGCCGGTGAGGCTGTTGAGCACCACGTCCACCCCGGTGCCGTCGGTGTCGGCCAGGATCTGGTCGGCGAAATCCGTGGTGCGCGAGTCGTAGACGTACTTCACCCCGAGCCGCTGCAGGGTGGCGCGCTTGTAGGTGCTGGCGGTGGCGAACACCGTGGCACCGTGCTGCTGGGCCAGCTGGATCGCGGCCAGGCCGACCCCGCCGCTGGCGGCGTGGATGAGCACCTTGTCGCCGGGCCGCAGCTGCGCCCAGTCGAAGGCCAGCCGGGCGGTCAGCGCGGCGGCGGGCAGGGTGGCCGCCTCGGTCGGGCTCACCCCGTCCGGCAGCGGCACCACCAGCTGGGCGGGCACGTTGAACCGGCTGGCGAACGCGCCCTGCATGAACCCGAACACCGCCTGGCCCACCTCGACGCCGGTCACCCCGGGACCGACCGCGGTGACCACGCCGGCGAAGTCGCCGCCGATCGGGCCGGGATCGCCGGGGTAGAGCCCGAGCACGTTGAGCACGTCGCGGAAGTTCAGCCCGGCGGCCTGCACCCGCACCTGCACGAACCCCGGTCCGGGCGCCGGCACCTCGGTCGGCTGCAGCCGCAGGTTGTCGATCGCGCCGCGCTCGGTGGGGGCCAGCACGTAGTCGCCGTCGCGGGGCACCGGCAGGTGCCCGTCGCGGGCCCAGGGCAGCAGCCGCGGCGCCAGCAGCCGGCCCTGGCGCACCGCCAGCTCCGCCTCGTCGCCGCTGGTGCGCGGCACCGCCAGCAGCTCGGCCAGCCGGCGCACCGCCTCCGGGCTGCCGTCGGTGTCGACCAGCCGGCAGCGCAGCGTGGGATCCTCGAGCACCGCGGTGCGCCCGAGGCCCCACAGCGCGGCCTGCGCGGGATCGACCGGCTCGCCCGACTCGCAGGCCACCGCCCGCTCGGTGACGATCCACAGCCCGCCCGCCGGGGCGCCGTGCGCCTGGCCGGCGTGCACGGCGTCGAGCAGGTTGGCGATCTCCTGCTCCAGCCGCGCGGCCGTGCGGTCCACCGGCTCGCCGGGCTGCGGGCCGGCGGCCCGCCACACCACCCCGGCCACCGGGCCGGGCGTGCGGGCCAGCAGTTCGCCCAGCAGCGGGCCGTCCGGCAGCCGGTCGATCGCCGTGCTGCCGGGCACCAGCTCGGCGAGCTCGTCGAATCCGGCGATCAGCCAGGTGCCGTCGGGGCCGGCGCCGGCCGGCGGGGCGGGCACCTCCTGCCAGCCCACCGTGTAGAGCAGCCGGGCCGGATCCCCGCCCAGGCCGCGCAGCAGCGCCTGGCGCGGCGCGCGTTTGACGGTGAACTCCTCGATCCCGCCCAGCGGCCGGCCGTCGCGGCCGATGAACTCCAGGTCGAACGCCTGGGTCTCGCCGCCCAGCTCGCCGCCGCGCCAGCGGGCCCGGCAGTAGAACCGCTTGGGCATCCGGTCGGCCAGCGTCACCCGGCCGTAGCGCAGCGGCAGGAACAGGTCGCGCACGCCCTGCTCGGCGGCGCGCAGCGCCGGGAAGGCCGGGAACGCCACCCCGGTGCACAGGTCCAGCAGCACCGGGTGCACCGGCTCGGTGCCGAGGTGCTCGGCGAGTTCGTCGCCGACGACGACGTCGCCGATCGCCTCGTGTTCGCCCACCCACAGCGCCCGCAGCGACCCGGACCAGTTCGGGCCCCAGGCCAGCTCCATGGCGGCGAAGGTGTCGAACAGCTCCTGCGGGCGCATCGGTTCGAGCTGCTCGAGCAGGTCGTCGATGTCCTCGTCGACCACCGGCGGTTCGGCGCCGGCGGCGACCACGCCGTCGGCGTTGAGCGCCCAGGCGGCGCCGCGCTCGCCGTACGGGCGGCTGTGCACCCGGAACTGCCACTCGCCCTCGCCGCGCGGCGACAGGGTGAGCTGTACCTCGCGGGATGCCTTGTCCGGCAGGATGATCGGCTCGTAGAAGAACACCTCGCGCACGTGCGCGGGGGTGCCCACCGCGGCCAGCGCCATCGCGGCGTAGGTCGCGCCGGGCACCACCACGGTGCCGTAGATGACGTGGTCGGCCAGCCAGGGCTGGGTGTGCACCGACAGCCGGCTGGTGTGCACGGTGTCGCCGGAGGCGAGCTCCTTGGCGCTGCCGAGCAGCCCCGATGCGGCCGGGCCGTCGACGCTCGTCGCGGTGACCCGGGGCCAGAACCGGCGGCGCTGGAAGGGGTAGGTGGGCAGCTCCGCCACCCGGCGCCGGCCGGGGTAGATGGCGGCGAAGTCCGGGCGGTGCCCGGCGACGTAGGCGGCGGCCAGCGCGTCGGCGAGCTGGCGGCGGTCGGCGATGCCCTTGCGCAGCGAGGCGACCGCCCGCGGCGGGGCGATGTGGCCGGGCCAGACCTGGGTCGCCGCCCCGGTGAGCACCGGCTGCGGGCCGATCTCCATCAGCAGCGTGCAGCCGAGCTGGGCCAGGGTGCGCACGCTCTCGGCGAACTGCACCGGCCGGCGGGCGTGCTCGCGCCAGTAGGAGGCATCGAGCCGGTGCTGGGCGGTGAGCACGCCGCCGGTGCGGTTGCACACCAGCGGCAGCGTCGGCGGCCGGAACTCGAACTGCGCGGCGAACGCCTCGAATTCGTCGAGGGCGGGGTCGAGCAGGGCGGAGTGGAAGGCGTGGCTGGTCTCCAGCCAGGTGCAGCGGATGCCCTCCTCGGAGAACCGGTTGACCGCGTCGGCGAGTTCGTCGGCGGGGCCGGACAGCACGGTGTTGGCGCCGTTGTAGGCGGCGACGGCGACGGTGGGGTATTCGGCGGCCAGGGTTTCGACGTGGTGGGGGTCGCCGAAGACGGCGACCATGCGGCCGCCGGTGGGCAGGCTGCCGAACAGTCGGCCGCGTTCGGCGATGAGCCGGGCGCCGTCGGCGAGGTCGAGGACGCCGGCGACGCAGGCGGCGGCGTACTGGCCGACGCTGTGGCCGAGCACGACGTCGGGTTGGATGCCCCAGGACTGCCAGAGCCGGGCCAGGCCCATTTCGACGGCGAACAGGGCGGGTTGGGCGTAGGTGGTGTCGCGCAGCAGGTCGGGGTCGGTGCCGAAGATGACCTCGAGCAGGGGGTGTTCGAGGATCTCGTCGGCGGCCTCGGCGCAGCGGCGCACCGTCTCGGCGAACACCGGTTCGGTGTCGAACAGCTCGCGCGCCATGCCCGGGTACTGGCTGCCCTGCCCGGTGAACAACCACGCGGTGGTCGGCGCCCCGCCGGGTTCGCCGCGCAGCACCCCCGGCCGGGTGCGGTTGTCCAGCAGGTCGGCCAGGGCGTGCCGCACCCCGGTCACCGAGTCGGCGACCAGCGCGGCCCGGTGCTCGAAGTGCGACCGGCCCGCCCCGGCGGTGGCGCACACCTCGGCCAGCCCGGCGTCCGGATGTGCCTCGAACCACGCGTCGTAGCGGCGGGCCAGGGCGGTCAGCGCCTCCGGGGTGCGGGCCGACAGCGTCAGCACGTGCGCCGGTCGCGGCGCCGGCTCCGGTCCGGCCGGCGGTTCCGGCGGGGCCTGCTCGACGAGCACGTGGGCGTTGGTGCCGGTGAACCCGAACGAGCTCACCCCGGCCCGACGCGGCCGGCCGGTCTGCGGCCAGGGCAGCGGTTCGTCGACCACCCGCACCGGCAGGGTGTCCCACGGGATGTGCGGGTTCGGGTCGGCGAAGTGCAGGCTGGCCGGCAGCACGCCGTGCTGCAGCGCCAGCACCACCTTGATGAGTCCGGCTGCGCCGGAAGCGGATTCGAGATGGCCGATGTTGGTCTTGACCGATCCGATCAGCAGCGGCCGGTCGGCCGGCCGGTTCGCGCCGTAGCCGGCCGCGGCGGCCTGCACCTCGATCGGGTCGCCCAGCGGGGTGCCGGTGCCGTGCGCCTCGAGGTAGTCCACGTCGCCGCCGGACCAGCCGGCCCGGGCCAGGGCGGTCTCGATGAGCCGTTGCTGGGCACCGCCGTTGGGCACGGTCAGGCCGCTGGAGGCACCGTCCTGGTTGACCGCGCTGGCCCGGATCACCGCGCACACCCGGTCGCCGTCGCGCTGCGCGTCGGACAACCGCTTGAGCACCAGCACGCCGCAGCCCTCGCTGCGCACGTAGCCGTCGGCGGCGGCGTCGAAGGTCTTGCACCGGCCCTGCGGGGACAGCATCCGCGCCCGTGAGGCGGCGACCACCGTCGTCGGGCTGAGCAGCACGTTCACCCCGCCGGCCAGCGCCATGTCGCAGTCGCCGGCGCGCAGCGCCAGGCAGGCCTGGTGCACCGCCACCAGCGCCGAGCTGCACGCGGTGTCCACCGCGACCGCCGGGCCCTGCAGCCCCAGCGCGAACGACACCCGGCCGGAGACCGCGTTGAGCGCGTTGCCGGTGATGAAGTGCGGGTCGATGCGCTCCAGCGGTTCGGCCGCGAGCAGTTGGGCGTACTCGTTGGCGGCCACCCCGGTGAACACCCCGGTGCGGCTGCCGCGCAGGTCGGCCGGGGCGATGCCGGCCCGTTCCAGCGCCTCCCACACCGTCTCCAGCATCAGCCGCTGCTGCGGCTCGATCCACAGTGCCTCGCGCGGCGAGATGCCGAAGAACTCCGGATCGAATTCGTCGATGCCGTCGATGAATCCGCCGCTGCGGGTGTAGGTCTTGCCCGCGGCGTCGGGGTCCGGGTCGTAGAACTCGTCGATGTCGAACCGGTCGGCCGGCACCTCGGTGATCGCGTCCACCCCGTCGGCGAGCAGCCGCCAGAACGCCTCCGGGTCCGACGCGCCGGGGAACCGGCAGGCCAGCGCGATGATCGCGATCGGCTCGTCGGCGGGCACCGCCGCCGCGGGGGCGGGGCGGTCGGTGTCGGCATCAGACCCGGCCAGGCCGAGCACCTCGCCGAGCAGGTAGTCGGCGGCGTCGGTGATACGCGGGTGGTCCATCACCAGGGTGACCGGAATCGGCCGGCCCAGCGCCTGTTCGAGGTCGCGGCGCAGTTCGACGGCCATCAGCGAGTCCATGCCCAGGTCGAAGAACCCCGCCTGCTCGTCGATCCGGGCCGGGTCGGTGCGGGTCACCTGCGCCACCGCGGTGCGCAGGTGCTCGACCAGCAGCCGGCGCCGCTGCCGGGCCGGGGCGGCGGCGAGCTGCTCGACCAGCGGCGTGCGGCCGGTGCCGGCGGCGGTGTCGGGCAGTTCGCGCTCGAGTTCGGCCAGGAAACCCCGGCGGCCGGTCTGCTGGTAGACCGGCAGGAACCGGGCCCAGTCCACCCGCGCGACCACCCGCTGGGCCGGTCCGTCGGCGCCGAGCGCATCGCCGAGCCCGGCCAGCGCGTCGGCGGGCGGCAGGGCGTGGATGCCGCGCTGCTCGAGCAGCACCCGGGCCTGCGGGTCGGCCATCCCGGCGGTCCACGGGCCGAAGTTCACGCTGACGGCGGCCACACCGCGGCCGCGCAGCCGGGCGGCCAGCCCGTCGAGGAAGGCGTTGGCGGCGGCGTAGCCGGCCTGGCCGGCCCCGCCCCACACCGCGGCGATGGAGGAGACGGTGACGAAGAAGTCCGGCCGCGGCCCGGCGGGGTCGTCCAGCAGCTCGGCCAGATGCCAAGCCCCCCAGACCTTTCCGGCGAACACCCGGTCGATCTCGGTGTCGTCGAGGTCGGTCAGCGCCACCGTGCTGTTCACCCCGGCCGCGTGCACCACCCCGGCCAGCGGCGGCAGTTGCGCGGCGATCGTCTCCAGCAGCCGGGCCACGTCCTGGGCCCGGCCGATGTCGGCGGTCTCCACCCGGAAGTCGCAGCCGTGGGCCCGGCCGAGTTCGGCGATCCGCTCCCGGGTGGCCGGGTCCGGTTCGCGGCGGCCGGTGAGCACCACCTGCCGGGCGCCGTTGGCGGCCAGCCGCTCGGCGATCGCCAGGCCGATCGCGCCCAGCCCGCCGGTCACCAGATAGGTGGCGTCGGAACGCAGTTGCGGCATGGTGGCCGGTGCCGAGGTCTGCCGCACCAGCCGCGGCAGCCGGACCTCGCCGCCGCGCAGGGCGAGCTGGTCCTCGCTCCCGGCGGCCGCCCACTCCAGCAGCCGCGCCCACTCGTCGGCGTCGGCGGCGGCCAGATCGGCCAGCCCGCCCCACAGCTGCGGCAGCTCCAGCGCGGCGGCGCGGCCGAAGCCCCACAGCAGGGTCTGCTCCGGGGCCACCGGGTCGGTGTCGACGGCCTGCTGCGCACCCCGGGTGACCAGCCAGACCCGCAGCGGCACCCCGGCCGCGGCGGCCGCGGCGAGGGTGCGCCGCACCCCGGGGAGCACGCGGTGCTGCACTCCGAGCAGGGCCCGCATCGATCCCGGCTCGGCGGTCCCGGCGGACGCGTCCACCACCACCCGCAGCGGTGAATCCGGTTGCGCGGCCGCACGGATCAGCTCGGTCAGGGCGGCGGTGTCGGCGTCGGAGGCGGGCAGCGGCGCGGTCCGGTACGGCTCGCCCCGGGTCTGCACGGCCGCCGCCGCGGCGTCGGTGCGGTCGCCGACCAGCACCCAGCCCGCCGGTCCGGCGGCGGTTCCGGCCGCACCGGCGGCCCGCACCCAGTCGAAGCGGTACCGGTCCTCGGCGACGGTCAGCGTGCCGCGCTGGCGGTTGTGGTGGGCGGCCAGTCGGGTGAGCACCTCGCGGGTGGCCGATCCGGGGGCGTCGTCGAGCTGGGCCGCGAGTTCGTCGATGCGGCCCTCCTCGAGCAGCCGCAGCGCCTCGGTGCGCGCCCCGGCGGGCTGGTGCCCGGGCCCGGCTTCCCGGTCCGACTCGGCGAACCAGTAGCGGCGGTGCTCGAACGGGTAGCCGGGCAGGTCGACGATGCGGGCGCCGGGCCGGCGCATCGCGGCGAAGTCGGGCAGCCGCCCCAGCACATAGAGTTCGGCCGCGGCCTCGGTGATCTGGCGCTGGTCGTCGCTGCCCGGACGCAGCGAGGCGACCACCCGCGGCGCGGCCGACGGGTCGGGCCAGGCCGCCACCGCGGCGGCGGTGAGCACCGGGCGCGGGCCGATCTCCAGCAGCACCGAGCAGCCGAGCCGGGCCAGGGTGCGCACGCTCTCGGCGAACCGCACCGGCCGGCGGGCGTGCTCGCGCCAGTAGGAGGCGTCCAGCCGGGCGCCGGCCCCGAGCGCCTCACCGGTCCGGTTGTCGATCAGGATGCGTTGCGGCGCTTTGTATTCGTACCGGCTCGCGGCCTGCTCGAATTCGTCGAGGGCGGGGTCGAGCAGGGCGGAGTGGAAGGCGTGGCTGGTCTCCAGCCAGGTGCAGCGGATGCCCTCCTCGGAGAACCGGTTGACCGCGTCGGCGAGTTCGTCGGCGGGGCCGGACAGCACGGTGTTGGCGCCGTTGTAGGCGGCGACGGCGACGGTGGGGTATTCGGCGGCCAGGGTTTCGACGTGGTGGGGGTCGCCGAAGACGGCGACCATGCGGCCGCCGGTGGGCAGGCTGCCGAACAGTCGGCCGCGTTCGGCGATGAGCCGGGCGCCGTCGGCGAGGTCGAGGACGCCGGCGACGCAGGCGGCGGCGTACTGGCCGACGCTGTGGCCGAGCACGACGTCGGGTTGGATGCCCCAGGACTGCCAGAGCCGGGCCAGGCCCATTTCGACGGCGAACAGGGCGGGTTGGGCGTAGGTGGTGTCGCGCAGCAGGTCGGGGTCGGTGCCGAAGATGACCTCGAGCAGGGGGTGTTCGAGGATCTCGTCGGCGGCCTCGGCGCAGCGGCGCACCGTCTCGGCGAACACCGGTTCGGTGTCGAACAGCTCGCGCGCCATGCCCGGGTACTGGCTGCCCTGCCCGGTGAACAACCACGCGGTCTTCGGGGTGTCGTGCGAGACGCCGCGCAGCAGCCCGGGGGCGGGCCGGTCCTCGGCGAGCGCGTCGAGCGCATCCAGCGCGGCCGCGGTGGAGTCGACGACCAGCGCGGCCCGGTGCTCGAAGTGCGACCGCGCCACGCCGGCGGTGGCGCACACCTCGGCCAGCCCGGCGTCCGGATGCTCGGCCAGCCACCGCCGGTACCGGCCGGCGAGCGCCGTGAGCGCCTCCGGGGTGCGCGCCGAGATCGGCAGCAGCAGCGCCCGCGGCCGCGGTTCCGCCGGCGCCGGCTCCGGGCGGGCCCGCAGCGGCGGCGCCTCCTCGAGCACCACGTGCGCATTCGTGCCGGCGAACCCGAACGAGCTCACCCCGGCGATGCGCGGCCGCTCCCCGCGCGGCCAGGGCAGCGGATCGCGCACCACCGCCACCGGCAGCCGCTCCCAGGGAATGTGCGGCGAGGGGGTGGTGAAGTTCAGATGGCGGGGCAGCGTCTCGTGCTCGAGCGCCAGCACCACCTTGAGCACGCCGGCGATCCCGGCGGCCGCCTCCAGGTGGCCGATGTTGGTCTTGACCGAGCCGATCAGCAACGGCCGCTGCGGATCCCGGCCCGCCCCGTACACGGCTCCGGCGGCCTGGACCTCGATCGGGTCGCCCAGCGCGGTGCCGGTGCCGTGCGCCTCCAGATAGTCCACGTCGCCCGGCGCCACGCCCGCCCGGCGCAGCGCCTCGCCGATCACCCGCTGCTGGGAACCGCCGTTGGGCACGGTCAGCCCGCCGGAGGCGCCGTCCTGGTTGACCGCGCTGCCGCGGATCACCGCGCGGATGCGGTCGCCGTCGCGCAGCGCGTCGGCCAGCCGTTTGACCACGATGACGCCGCAGCCCTCGCCGCGGACGTAGCCGTCGGCGGCGGCGTCGAAGGTCTTGCAGCGCCCGTCCGGGGCGAGCATCCGGGCGTTGGAGAAGGTGATCATGGTCGCCGGGGTGAGCAGCACGTTCACCCCGCCGGCCAGGGCCAGGTCGCACTCGCCGAGCGCGAGGGCCTGGCAGGCCTGGTGGATGGCCACCAGCGACGAGCTGCACGCGGTGTCCACCGCGACCGCCGGACCCTGCAGGCCCAGCCGGTAGCTGATCCGGCCGGCCGCCGCCGCGCCGGCGGTGCCGACCGCCAGGTGCGCCTCCAACTCCGGGTAGCTCAGCTGCTGGCAGGCCAGGCCCAGGTAGTCGTGGGTGGCCAGGCCGACGAACACCCCGGTGTTGGTGCCGGCCAGGGCGGCCGGGGCGATGCCGGCGTGTTCCACCGCGTGCCAGGCCACTTCGAGCAGCAGCCGGTGCTGGGGGTCCATCAGCCGGGCCTCGCGCGCCGACAGTCCGAAGAACGGCGCGTCGAACCCGGCGACGTCATCGACCAGACCCGCGCGGCGGGTCACCACCTTGCCCGGCGTCGCCGGCTCCGGATCGAACAGCGCCTCGGCGTCCCAGCGGTCGGCGGGCACCTCGGAGATCGCCTCGCGGCCGTCGGAGAGCAACCGCCAGAACTCGTCCGCATCCCGGGCGCCGGGAAACCGCGCGGCGTAGCCGATGATCGCGAACCCGTTCGCTGTCGCAGCCGGATCGGCGGCGTGTTCCATGCCGTTTCCCTCCCAAACGCGTTTGCGGTCTGCCCACGACACTGCGGTCACTCCGGCCCGCACCGACTACGGCCCCCCGATGAGCGATGACAACGGCCACGAGGTCGTGTAGAAGTTACCTGCATTGATTGACGGCTGTGACAATATCTACATCTACCGGATGTCCGGTATGCGCCGGGCGAGGGCCGGTCGGTGCGGCACGACGCCGCGCGAAGCGAGGGGGATGAGGGTTGCGTATCGGCAAAATCACGATCGGCCAGCTCGAGGAGTGGAGCCTGCAGCCCGGGGTCGTGACGACCTGGCATCCCACCCCCGCGGCGGCGGAGAAGGCGCGTCGGGCGCCGGTGAGTCCGGTGCCGATCAGCTACATGCAGCGCCAGCATCTGCGGAACTACCACGAGCGCACCGAGACCGGACGCAGCTTCTCCCGGCAGATCATCACCAGCTGCGAGGTGCCGGGGGTCTGCAACATCGCGGCGATGAACGGCGTGGTGAACGCCTACCTGCGCCGGCACGACACCTTCCGCAGCTGGTTCGAGCACGTCGGCGACGGCCGGTTCGTCCGGCACGCTCTGGCCGACCCCGACGACATCGAGTTCGCGCCGGTCGACCACGGGATGCTGACCCCGGACCAGATCCGTGCCCTGGCGGTGGACATCCCCAGCCCGCTGGAGTGGGGCTGCTTCACCTTCGGGATCGTCCAGCACGAGCGGCATTTCACGTTCTTCGCCGCCATGGACCACATCCACGGCGACGCCACGCTGATCGGCACCACGATGATGGAGGCCAACAGCATGTACTCGGCGCTGGCGGCCGGCGGCGGACCGGTGCCGCTGCCCGAGGCCGGCAGCTACGACGAGTTCTGCCTGCGCGAGCAGGAACGCACCGCCGACCTCACCCTGGACACCCCGGAGGTGCGGGCCTGGATCGAGTTCGCCGAGAACAACGGCAACGGGTTCCCGGAATTTCCGCTGCCGCTGGGTGATCCGGACGGGGCCACCCGCAGCGTGATGACCACCGAGGTGCTCCTGGACAACGCCGAGACGGAACGCTTCGAGGAGGCCTGTGCGGCCGCCGGGGCGCGCTTCGTGGGCGGCCTGTTCGCTTGCCTGGCCCAGGTCGAGCACGAACTGACCGGGGCGCTGACCTACTACGGGCTCACCCCGCGCGACGCCCGCAGCGCCACCGACAACTTCATGACCCAGGGCTGGTTCACCGGGCTCATCCCGATCACCGTGCCGATCGGCGCCACCCCGTTCGAGGAGGCGGCCTGGCTGGCGCAGCAGTCCTTCGACTCCAACCTCGGCATGGCCAAGGTGCCCTACTACCGGGTGCTCGAGCTGGCGCCCTGGCTGCAGTGGCCGCGCCCGAACTTCCCGGTGGCCAACTTCTTCCACGCCGGTGCGGCCCCGCTGAACGCCGTGCTGGCCGCCGCCGAGGCGGGCCTGGCCGACAACATCGGCATCTACCCCGACGGCCGGTACTCCTACCAGTTCACCATCTACCTGTTCCGCTACGGCCAGGGCACGGTCATGTCGATCATGCACCCGGACAACCCGGTCGCCGCCAACTCGGTGGGCCGGTACCTGCAGACCATGCGGTCGGTGTGCGGCCACGTCGCCGACCGCCGGCCGTGGGGGCGGGTTGCCTGAGCTGACGCGGCGGGGGTAGACGGCATGCGTCCGTTGGCCGAACTCGTGGTGCGCCGGCCCTGGCTGGTGATCGCGGTGTGGGCCGTGCTGGCGGTGGCGCTGCCATTGACGGTGCCATCGCTGGGCGAGATGGCCCAGCGAAACCCGCTGGTCGTGCTGCCCGCCGACACGCCGTCCGGTCAGGCCGCCCGGCAGATGGCCGAGGCGTTCAGCGAGACCGTCAACGACGATTTGCTCGTCGTCGCGCTGATCAACGAGGACGGGCTGACCCCGGCCGACGAGGCCACCTACCGCAAACTCGTCGGCGCGCTGCGCGACGACGTCACCGACGTGGTGGCGGTCCAGGACTTCGTCGCCACCCCGCAGCTACGGCCGTTTCTGACCAGCAAGGACAAGACCACCTGGGTGCTGCCGGTGAGCCTGGCCGGCGAACTGGGCACCCCACGGGCGTTCGAGTCCTTCACCCGGGTGTCCGAGGTGGTGCGGCTGGCCACCGCGGGCAGCGGGCTGCAGGTGTACCTGACCGGCCCGGCCGCCACCGCCGCCGATCTCACCGTGGCCGGCGAACGCGACCGGGTGCCCATCGAGATCGCCATCGCGGTGCTGGTGCTCACCGTGCTGCTGGTGGTCTACCGCAGCCTGGTCACCATGCTGCTGCCGCTGCTGACGATCGGCTCGGCACTGCTCATCGCGCAGTCGGCGGTGGCCGGGTTCTCCGAGCTGACCGGTGCCGGGGTGTCGCACCAGTCGATCGTGTTCCTGAGCGCGATCGTGGCCGGCGCCGGCACCGACTACGCGGTGTTCCTGATCAGCCGCTACCACGACTACCTGCGCGCCGGGCGGGGTTCCGACGACGCGGTGCGGGCGGCGATGATCTCGGTCGGCAAGGTGATCACCGCCTCGGCGGCCACCGTCGGGCTGACCTTCCTGCTGCTGAACTTCGCCCGGATCGGGGTGTTCCGCACCGTCGGCACCTCGGCGTCGATCGGCATCGCGGTGGCCTGGCTGGCCGCGCTCACCCTGCTGCCGGCGATCCTGGCGCTGGCCGGCCCGCGCGGCTGGGTGCGGCCGCGGCGCGAGCTGACCGCCCGGTTCTGGCGCCGGTCCGGGGTACGGATCGTGCGCCGGCCGGTGCCGCACCTGGTCGGCAGCCTGCTGGTGCTGGCGCTGCTGGCCGGGCTGGCCGGGCTGGCGCGCTACCACTACGACGACCGCAAGGTGGTCGACCCGGACGCGCCCAGCTCGATCGGGTACGCCGCGCTGGAGCGGCACTTCCCGATCGGCCGGGCGGTGCCGATCTGGGTGCTGGTCACCTCGCCGCACGACCTGCGCAACCCGCGGGCGCTGGCCGACCTGGAGCAGATGGCCGCCCGGGTGGCGCAGCTGCCCGACATCGCGCTGGTCAGCGGGGTGACCCGGCCGCTGGGCCAGGTGCCGGCCGAGTTCCGCGCCACCTACCAGGCCGGCATCGTCGGCACCCGGCTGGCCGACGGGTCGTCCCAGATCACCTCGCGCGGCGCCGAACTCGACGAGCTCGCGGACGGCGCCGGTGCGCTGGCGGCCAGCCTGGCCGACGTGCGGGCCCAGCTCGACGCCATCGTGCCCAGCCTGCAGGAGGTGGTCGACACCTTCTCGGCGGCCCGCACCGAGCACGGCGGTGACAGGCTGGTGCGCGACGTCGAGATCGCGGCCCGGCTGGTGGCCAGCGTCAACCGGCTGGCGAACTCGCTCGGGATGAACTTCCGCACCATGCGGGACATGTTCGGCTGGGTGGGGCCGGTGCTGGCCGCGCTGCAGAACAACGCGGTCTGCGACGCCAACCCGGCGTGCGTGGACACCCGCGCCCAGTTCGCCAAGCTGTTCGCCGCGCAGCAGGACGGCCGGCTCGACGAGATCAACGGCATCGCAACCGAACTCGGCGAGGTGCAGGACACCGAGAGCCTGGAGACGACGGTCCGGCGGCTCAACAACGCGATGCTGCGGCTCACCCGCGCGGTCGACGCGATGGGGCTGGACAGCCCGGCCGGCACCCGGCGCGGCCTGACCGAGCTGCAGCGCGGTGCGCACCGGCTCGCCGACGGCAGCGCCGAGGTGGCCGGCGGGGTGGACGAACTCGTCCGGCAGATGAAGGTGATCGGCAACGGGCTGGCCGAGGCCTCGGACTTCCTGCTGCGCATGCGCGCCGACGCCGCCGACCCGGCGCAGGCCGGCTTCCACATCCCGCTGGAGGTGCTGGACCTGCCGGACTTCAAGAAGGCCGCCGCCGCCTACGTGTCGCCGGACGGCCGGTCGGTGCGCTACCTGGTGCAGACCGAGCTCAACCCGTTCAGCCCGGAGGCGATGGACCAGGTCAACCGGATCCTGGACACCGCCCGCTCGGCCCAGCCCAACACCGCGCTGGCCGACGCCACCATCACCGTCGGCGGCTACCCGGTCGCGCTGCGCGACACCCGCGACTACTACCGCCAGGACATCCGGTTCGTCATCGCGGCCACCGTCGTCGTGGTGCTGTTGATCCTGATGGTGCTGCTGCGGGCCGTCATCGCGCCGCTGTACCTGGTCGGCACCGTGGTGCTGAGCTACTTCGCCGCGATCGGGGTGGGCGTGCTGGTGTTCCAGCTCGTCGGCGGCCAGCAGTTGCACTGGAGCGTGCCGCCGCTGGCGTTCGTGGTGCTGGTCGCGGTGGGTGCGGACTACAACATGCTGTTCGTGTCCCGGCTGCGCGACGAGTCGCCGCACAGCGTGCGGGCCGGCGTCATCCGGGCGCTGGGCTCCACCGGCGGGGTGATCACCGCCGCCGGGCTGATCTTCGCCGCGTCCATGGCGGGGCTGCTGTTCTCCAGCATCGGACTGGTGGTGCAGGGCGGGTTCGTGATCGGGGCGGGCATCCTGATCGACACCTTCATCGTCCGCACCATCACCGTGCCGGCCCTGGCCGCCCTGGTGGGCCGGGCCAACTGGTGGCCGTCCCGCCCGCCGCCGCGGCGCACCGCCCGCCCACCGGCCCTGTCGACCGCACAACCAGATTCGGATGAGTCGTGACCGCGTCAGACCAGACTTCCACCACCAGGACGGCCACCCAGGAGTCGTCGATCCTGTCGATGCTGCACGGCCGCGCCGGCCTGCGCCCGGACGGTGTCGCCTTCACGTGCACCGACTTCGGCCGCGACCCGGCCGGCGCCGTCGAGCAACTGACCTGGGCGCAGCTGTCCCGGCGCACCCTGAACCTGGCCGCGCGGCTGCGCGACCACGGCGCACCCGGTGACCGGGCGGTGATCCTGGCCCCGCAGGGGCTGGAGTACGTGCTGGCCTTCCTCGGCTCGCTGCAGGCCGGCCTGGTGGCGGTGCCGTTGCCGCTGCCGCTGCCCGGTGCCGGGACCGAGCGGGTCGCCGCGGTGCTGGTCGACACCGGCCCCGCGGTGGTGCTCACCACCTCGGCCGCGGCCGCCGACGTGGCCGCGGCGGTGGCCGACGCCCCGGTCGACCCGGTGGTGCTCGAGGTGGACCGGCTCGACCTCGACGCCGAGCCCGGGCCGCTGCCGGCCGCGCCGGCGGCCGGGAATCTGGCCTATCTGCAGTACAGTTCGGGCTCCACCCGCACCCCGGCCGGGGTGATGCTCACCCATCGCAACCTCACCGCCAACTTCGACCAGTTGACCCGGGAGTTCTTCAACGAGACCCCGCTGCCGCCGGACGCCACCCTGGTGTCGTGGCTGCCCTTCTACCACGACATGGGGCTGGTGCTCGGGGTGTGCGCGCCGATCCTGCTCGGCCGGCGCGCCGACCTGATGAGCCCGCTGGCGTTCCTGGAACGCCCGGCCCGCTGGATCCGTGCGCTGGCGGTCAACCCGCACGCCTGGTCGTCGGCGCCGAACTTCGCGTTCGAGCTGGCCGCCCGCCGCACCACCGACGACGACCTGGAGGGCCTCGACCTCAGCGGTGTGGTCGGCATCATCAGCGGCGCCGAGCGGGTCGATCCGAAGACGGTGCGGCGCTTCGTCAACCGCTTCGAGCACGTCGGCTTCCGGGCGGAGATGGTGCGACCCGCCTACGGGTTGGCCGAGGCGACGGTGTTCGTCGCGGCCGGCCGCTGGGGCGAGACCGACCCGCCCGGCCACTTCGACGCCGAGGAACTGGGTGCCGGCCGGGCAGTGCCGTGCCGGCCCGGCCGCGGTGTCGCGCTGGTGCGCTACCGGCTGCCGCTGGAGCCGTTGGTGCGCATCGTCGACGGCCCGACCGGCCGGGAGTGCCCGCCGGACCGGGTGGGGGAGATCTGGGTGCACGGCGAGAACGTCTCGAGCGGCTACTGGAACAAGCCCGCCGAGCAGCAGGGCGGGTTCACCGCCACCATCACCGACCCCGGCCCGGGCACCCCGGCCGGGCCGTGGCTGCGCACCGGCGACCTGGGCTTCGTCCACGACGGCGGGCTCTACATCGTCGGCCGCAGCAAGGACGTGCTGATCATCCGCGGCCGCAACTACTTCCCCGAGGACATCGAGGCCACCGTCGGCGAGATCACCGGCGGGCGGGTGGCGGCGGTCGCGGCCGCCGCCGACGGCACCGAACAGCTCGTGGTGGTGGCCGAGCTCAAGGCGTCGGCGGGCGGCGACGCCGAGCGGCTGCGGGAGCTGAACACCCGGGTCACCGCCGCGGTTTCGCAGCAGCACGGGCTCAACGTGGCCGACCTGGTGCTGGTCGCCTCGGGGTCGATCCCGACCACCACCAGCGGCAAGATCCGGCGCGCCGCCTGCGCCGAGCAGTACCGGACCGGGGCGTTCACCCGATTGGGGGCATGATGGGCGAACTGAGACGACTGGCCGCCGTCGCCGCCACCGCGGTGACCTTCACCGCCACCGGCTGTCTGGGGTTCGGGGTGGCCGGCGCCGAGGACACCGCCGATCCGCCCGGCGAGGTGGGCACGCCGCCGGTGCTGGCCACCGCCGGCAAGGGCTACGCGCTCGGCGGCGCACACGTGCTGGGCATCCCCTACGACGAATACATCATGCGCACCGGGGCGGACTGGTTCCCCGGCCTGGACCGCGAGATCGTCGACTACCCGGCCGGGCAGGTGCAGGGGCACACCCTGGAGCGGCTGTTCCCGGGCATCGGGGCGTGGGGCGAGCGCATCCTGCCCGGCCTCGGGCTGGACGGCCCGAGCTACGGCGAGTCCATCGAGGTCGGCGCCCCCAACCTGATCGCGGCGATCAAGGCGGGCGGGCCGGGCACCGTGATGGGCCTGTCCGAGGGGGCGTCGGTGCTGGAGGAGACCCAGGCCCGGCTGGCCTGGGACCCGGCCGCCCCGGCGCCGCACGAACTGACCTTCGCCACCTTCGGCAACCCGGTGGCGCGGCACGCCTTCGGGGAGAGCTTCCTGACCCAGAACTTCCCGGTCGGCGCGGTGGTGCCGTCGCTGGACTACCGGATCCCGCCGCCGGTGGAGACCCAGTACGACACCTACCACTTCATCTCGGCCTACGACAGCATCGCCGACTGGCCGGACCGGCCGGACAACTGGATCTCGGTGGCCAACGCGATCGTGGGCCTGGCCACCGGGCACACCGCGGTGGCGTTCACCGACCCGAGCATGGTGCCGCCGCAGAACATCCGGACCACGGTCAACTCGCGCGGCGCGCGGATCACCACGGTGATGATCCCGGAGGAGCACCTGCCGCTGGTGATGCCGCTGAAGTACCTCGGCGTGGACAAGGAGACGCTGATCAAGCTCGACGCGGTGCTCAAGCCCTACGTCGACGCCGGCTACTCCCGCAACGACGACCCGGCCACCGCGCCGGTCACGGTGGACCCGGAGCACGGGTTCGACCCGGCCGCGGTCACCGCGCCGGCCACCCAGGCCGCCTTCGGCGGCGGCACCGATCCGGTGTCGCAGCTGCTGGCCGGGCTGCAGTACGTGCTGGAGCACCGGCCCGAACCCTGACCGGTCAGACCGGTCCGGCCAGCCCGACGCCGAGCAGCACGGCGCCGACCACGGCCAGCAGCAGCGCCACCCCGCGGCGGCCCTGGCGGCGCACCCAGCCGTGCACCGCGGCCAGCACCGCCCGGGTGCGCCGCGGGGCCACCAGGTGGCACAGCAGCGGCAGCTCGACGAGCGCGAACGCGACGACGTTGAACAGCACCAGCGCGGCCAGCCGCACCCCCGGCGTCGGCTCGGCGGCCGCGATGAGCGCGAGCGCGGCCAGGTAGTCCACCGACGGCAGCGCGATGCCGAGCCCGGCCACCCCGGCCGTCCAGGGCGCACCGTCGGCCAGCAGCCGCCGGGACCGGTCGGCCAGCGCCGACCACACCCGGCCCGGCGACCGGTCGGCCGGGCGGGCCCGCAGCGAGGACAGCACCAGTACCGCGGCGTAGCCGAGCAGCACCGCGCCCACGGCGATCTGCACCCTGGGCAGTGCGCCGCGGTCGGCGCCCAGCGCGGGCCGCAGCGCGAACAGGACGAGCAGGCCGACCAGCAGCCCCATGGCGAAGCCGCCGGCAAGGAAGGCGGTCAGCTGGCGCAGCGGGTGGGGCCGGTTGAGCAGGGCGACCGTCATGCCGATCCGGAACGGCTCCAGGCTGACCGCGGCGGCCATCACCAGGAGCGGGATCCACATGTCGGGTCGAGGCTACCGCGCAGTGGTCACCGGTTCTGGCGATCGGGCTGCGCGGCGTGGGATGATGGGCGGGCTATGAGCCAAGCAGATCTGAGCCCGACGGCGCTGCGCGAGGCGTTCGGGCATTTCCCGTCCGGCGTCATCGCGATCGCTGCCGAGGTCGACGGCAGCCGCGTCGGGCTGGCCGCCAGCACGTTCGTCCCGGTCTCCCTGGAGCCGCCGCTGGTCGCGTTCTGCGTGCAGAACTCCTCGACCACCTGGCCCAAGCTCAAGGACCTGCCGTACCTGGGCATCAGCGTGCTGGGCGAGGCGCACGACACCGCCGCGCGCACTCTGGCCGCCAAGACCGGCGACCGGTTCGCCGGGCTGCAGACGGTCTCCACCGAGCGCGGCGCGGTGTTCATCGAGGGCACCAGCGTGTGGCTGGAGACCTCGATCGATCAGCAGGTGCTCGCCGGCGACCACACCATCGTGGTGCTGCGGATCCACGATCTGAAGGTCAACGACGAGGTGCCGCCGATCGTGTTCCACCGCAGCACGTTCCGCAGGCTCGCCTCGGCCTGATCACGTTCGCGCCGGGCGGTCAGGGCCGGGCGGCGAGCTCGTCGCGGTAGCGCTGGATCCGCTGTTCGAGCTCCTCGGCATCGGCGGTGCGGCCCTCCTTGCGGGCCAGCTCCGCCCGGGCGGTGAGCTCGCGGATCGCGGTCCGGATGTCGTTGACGCTCATCACCTTGGTGGACATGTTGCCGCCTTTCGTCGTTGATCGGCTGCACACGGACTGTCCTCCAGGCTACCCCCGGCGGAACAGTTTGTTCCCCAGCCAGATCAAGGGGTCGTACTTGCGGTCGGCGGCCCGCTCCTTCATCGGGATGAGCGCGTTGTCGGTGATCTTGATGCCCTCCGGGCACACCTCGGTGCAGCACTTGGTGATGTTGCAGTAGCCCAGCCCGTGCACCTCCTGGGCCTCCTCGGCCCGGCGCGGATGGGTGTCGAGCGGGTGCATGTCCAGCTCGGCCATCCGCATCAGGAACCGCGGCCCGGCGAACGCCTTCTTGTTCTCCTCGTGGTCACGCACCACGTGGCAGACGTTCTGGCACAGGAAGCACTCGATGCACTTGCGGAACTCCTGCGACCGGTTCACGTCGGCCTGCATCATCCGGTACTCGCCGGGCTGCAGGTCCTTGGGCGGCCGGAAGGCCGGGATCTCCCGGGCCTTCTCGTAGTTGAACGACACGTCGGTCACCAGGTCCCGGATCACCGGGAAGGTGCGCAGCGGCGTGACCGTGACGACCTCGTCCTCGCCGAACGTCGACATCCGGGTCATGCACATCAGCCGCGGCCGGCCGTTGATCTCCGCCGAGCACGACCCGCACTTGCCGGCCTTGCAGTTCCACCGCACCGCGAGGTCCGGGGCCTGGGTGGCCTGCAGGCGGTGGATGATGTCGAGCACCACCTCGCCCTCGTTGACCTCGACGGTGTAGTCCTGCAGCGCACCGTTGTCGGCGTCGCCGCGCCACACCCGCATCCGCGCCTGGTAGCTCATCGGGCAGCCCTCCGTCCCGGGTGCTCGGCCAGTTCCTCGTCGGTGAAGTACTTCGCCAGCTCCTCGATGTCGAAGAGTTCGAGCAGGTCGGGTCGCATCGGGGGCTGTTGCTCGGGGGTGACCGAGATGTCGGGCAGCACCGGGTCACCGCCCCCGGCCCGGCAGACCAGCAGGGTGCGGCGCCAGGCCGGGTCCATCGCCGGGTAGTCGTCGCGGGTGTGGCCGCCGCGGCTCTCGGTCCGCTCCAGCGCGGCCCTGGCCACGCACTCGCTGACCAGCAGCATGTTGCGCAGGTCCAGCGCGAGGTGCCAGCCCGGGTTGAACCGCCGGTCGCCGTCGACCTTGACGTTGCGGTAGCGGGCCCGCAGCTCGCGCAGCCGGTCGAGGGCCTCGGCCATCTCGTCGTGGCGGCGGATGATGCCGACCAGGTCGTTCATCGTGTCCTGCAGATCGGCGTGCAGGGTGTAGGGGTTCTCCGGGGTCGCCCCGTCGCCCGGCCCCGCGAACGGCGCCAGCGCCTGGGCGGCGGCGGCCTCCACCGCCGCCTCGCTGACCCGCGGCCGGTCCGCCAGCGCGGCCACGTAGTCGGCCGCGCCCAGCCCGGCGCGGCGGCCGAAGACCAGCAGGTCGCTCAGCGAGTTGCCGCCGAGCCGGTTGGAGCCGTGCATCCCGCCGGCGCACTCCCCGGCGGCGAACAGCCCCGGGGTGCGGGCCGCGGCGGTGTCCGGGTCCACCTCGATGCCACCCATGACGTAGTGGCAGGTGGGGCCGACCTCCATCGGCTCCTTGGTGATGTCGACCTCGGCGAGCTCCTTGAACTGGTGGTACATCGACGGCAGCCGCCGCTTGATCTCCTCCGGGGTCAGCCGGGAGGCGATGTCGAGGTAGACCCCGCCGTGCGGCGAGCCGCGGCCGGCCTTGACCTCGGAGTTGATGGCGCGGGCCACCTCGTCACGGGGCAGCAGGTCGGGGGTGCGCCGCGCGGAGTCGTTGTCGCGCAGCCACTGGTCGGCCTCCTCCTCGGTCTCGGCGTACTGGCCCTTGAACACCGCGGGGATGTAGTCGAACATGAACCGCTTGCCCTCGGCGTTCTTCAGCACCCCGCCGTCGCCGCGCACGCCCTCGGTGACCAGGATCCCCTTCACGCTGGGCGGCCAGACCATCCCGGTCGGGTGGAACTGGATGAACTCCATGTTGATCAGCGCCGAACCGGCCCGCAACGCCAGCGCGTGCCCGTCGCCGGTGTACTCCCAGGAGTTCGAGCTGACCTTGTAGGACTTGCCGATCCCGCCGGTGGCCAGCACCACCGCGGGCGCCTCGAACAGGATGAACCGGCCGTTCTCCCGCCAGTAGCCGAACGCCCCGGCGATCCGCGGCTCGGGGCCGGAGTCGTCCAGGATCAGGTCGGTGATCGAGCATTCGGCGAACACCTTGATGCGGGCCTCGTAGTCGCCGAGCTCGGCCTTGTCCTCCTGCTGCAGCGCGACGATCCGCTGCTGCAGGGTGCGGATGATCTCCAGCCCGGTGCGGTCGCCGACGTGGGCCAGCCGCGGGTAGGTGTGGCCGCCGAAGTTGCGCTGGCTGATCCGGCCGTCGGGGGTGCGGTCGAACAGCGCCCCGTAGGTCTCCAGCTCCCAGACCCGGTCGGGTGCCTCCTTGGCGTGCAACTCCACCATGCGCCAGTTGTTGAGGAACTTGCCGCCGCGCATGGTGTCGCAGAAGTGGGTCTGCCAGTTGTCCTTCGGGTTGGCGTTGCGCATCGAGGCCGCACAGCCGCCCTCGGCCATCACGGTGTGGGCCTTGCCGAACAGCGACTTGGTGACCACCGCGACGCGCAGGCCGCGCTCGCGGGCCTCGATCACCGCGCGCAGGCCCGACCCGCCGGCACCGATCACCACCACGTCATAGGAGTGCCGCTCGACGTCAACCATGTAACCTCGCTCGTCTTCTTCGCCGTTGTCCGGGCGGGCTTGTCACCCAATGAATCTCAGATCGGAGATGGTGCCGCTGGCGACCAGCATGATGTAGAGGTCGGTCAGCACGAGGGTGCCCAGCGTGATCCAGGCCCACAGCATGTGGCGGGTGTTGATCCTGCTGACCTGGGTCCACATCCAGTACCGGACCGGGTGTTTGGAGAAGTGCTTGAGCCGGCCGCCGGTGACGTGCCGGCAGGAGTGGCAACTCAGGGTGTAGATCCACAGCAGGATGACGTTGCCGGTCAGGATGATGTTGCCCAGGCCCAGGCCGAAGCCGGACGGCGACCGGAACGCCAGCAGGGCGTCGTAGGTGTTGACCACCGAGATGAGCACCGCCACGTAGAAGAAGTAGCGGTGCAGGTTCTGCAGGATCAGCGGGAACCTGGTCTCCCCGGTGTAGCGCGAATGCGGTTCGGCCACAGCGCATGCCGGTGGTGACTGCCACACCGAGCGGTAGTAGGCCCGGCGGTAGTAGTAGCAGGTGAGCCGGAACGCCAGCAGGAAGGGCAGCGAGACGAACGCCATCGGGATGAACCACGGCAGTTCGCCCACCCAGGTGCCGAAGTGGCTGGAGCCGGGCACACACGCGCTGCTGACGCACGGCGAGTAGAAGGGCGTCAGGTAGTGGTACTCGGGGACGTAGTACGCGCTGCCCCAGAACGCCCGGACCGTCGCGTAGATGACGAACGCGGCCAGCCCGAGGTTGGTGAGCAGTGGCGGCATCCACCACCGATCGGTGCGGAGTGTGCGTTGGCCGATGCGGGCCCGGCCGGGGGAGAAGACACCTGTCGCTGCTCGATCGGTGGTGGGTGCGCTCACAGTTGCCTTTCTGTCTCGATCGGTCCGTCGTGGCGCGGCTGCCGCTACCGCAGCCCGCCGATCCCTTCGTCGTCGACGTCGCGCCAGAACGCGGTGTCGTAGTGCGTGTCGGGGACCGGGATCTTCTCGGCGGCCTGCGGGGTGCGGCGCAGCCCGTGGACGAGCTCGAGTTCCTCGGCGTCGATGTCGAGCCGGTCGAGGTCGTTGAGCAGGCGTTCGGCGTCGTTGATGATCCGACGCATCGCCGGAGAGTCCCCGTAACGCGCGGCCAGCGACGTGACACACCGCCTCAGGCCACCGATGAGTTCGTGCAGTTGGTCGAGTTCAGTCGTGGCGGACACGGGCGACCTCCTCACCTGAAGGTGTCAAAAATCACAGTACGTCACCCGATGCTAGCCAAATCACACATTCCAAGCGTGAGACAAATCACGTTGCGTCGAGAAGGATGGGTGTGGTGAGCACCGCCGAACTGCCCGACCGGGCGCGCGCATTCCTGGCCCTGCACCGCCCCGGGGAGCCGGTGGTGCTCCCGACGGTCTGGGACGCCTGGTCGGCCCGGCTGGCCGTCGACGCCGGGTTCGCCGCGCTGACGGTGGGCAGTCACCCGGTGGCCGACTCCATCGGCCGGTCCGACAACGAGGGGATGGGTTTCGCCGACCTGCTGGCCCGGGTCGCCCAGATCACCGCCGCGGTGGACGTCCCGGTGTCGGTCGACATCGAGTCCGGTTACGGCGAACCGCCGCAGCGGCTCATCGACGGGCTGCTCGGGGCGGGGGCGGTCGGGCTGAACATCGAGGACACCGTGCACGGCGAGGGCGGCCGGCTGCGCTCGGTCGCCGAACACGCCGAACTCGTCGGCGCGCTGCGGGCGGCCGCCGACGCCGCCGGGGTGCCGGTCGTCGTCAACGCCCGCACCGATCTGTTCCTGCGTGGTGACGGCGACGCCACCACCCGGCCGGAGCGTGCGGTGCAGCGGCTGCGCGCTTGCGCCGAGGCGGGGGCCGACGTGCTCTACCCGGTCGGCCGGCACGACCCGGAAACCTTGCGGTACTTGACATCCGAGCTACCACTGCCGGTCAACGCGATCGCCGTGCCGGACCGCGACGACCCGGCCTCTTTCTGCCCGCTCGGGGTGGCGCGGATCAGCTTCGGGCCGTTTCTGCAGGCCGCCCTGGCCGACCGGGCGCGGGAACTGTTGTCCCGCTGGGGCTGAACGTGCGACGGGCCCGGCGGGGCTACCCCGCCGGGCCCGAAATGCGGTGTGCCGGTTATCCGATCACTTGGCCTCGATCGCGATGCGCTGCGGCTGCGAGCCGCTGTACGCACCGGCGACCCGTACCGTCAGCACGCCGTTGGTGTAGTTGGCCGAGATCGCGTCGGCGGTCACGTGTTCCGGCAACGCGAAGGACCGGCGGAAGGCGCCGTAGCGGACCTCCCGCAGGGTCCGGCCGTCCTTGTCTTCGGCGTGCTCGTCGCGGCGTTCGCCGTGAATCACCAACCGGCCCTTGTCGAGCTCGATGTTGACGTCCTTGTCGACGTCGACCCCGGCGAGCTCCAGTCGGATCACCGCGTCGTCACCGTCGCGCAGGATCTCCGCGGCCGGGGTGAACCCTCTCGCCGGCCAGTCCACGACCTGATCGCGGGCGGGGCCGAAGAAGTCCCGCATCCAGCGGTCCATCCAGCGGTCCATGTCCAGCGCGACATCCAGCGGGTTCCACAGCGTCACGTTGCTCATGCCAGTTCCTCCGTTCGTGTCCGTCTGTCTGCCTCGTCCCGGGTGCTGCCCGGGTGCTCCGTCCGTCCGACCGGAGCCGGTGGTTCCGGTCGTTCCACCCCGTAGAACTTGAGCGGACCCCGCTCATGTTCCCGAATTCGAACGGTTCGCCGAGAGCGAAATCACATCCGCACAAACCGGTGGTGACGTGCGGCTTCGGTGCACCCACAAAGTCCCCGCACAATGGGACTTTCGACCCCAGAGTCGCGACCCCGCGGACCCCTACCCTTGCGGGCATGACCTACGTGATCGGCAGTGCGTGCGTCGATGTCAAGGACAAGTCCTGCGTGCAGGAATGCCCGGCGGACTGCATCTACGAAGGCGCGCGGTCGCTCTACATCAACCCCAACGAGTGCGTGGAGTGCGCGGCCTGCGAGTTCATCTGCAAGGTCGACGCGATCTACTTCGAGGACGACCTGCCCGAGGACCAGAAGCAGTTCCTCGAGGACAACGCCCGGTTCTTCACCGAGGTGCTGCCCGGCCGCGACGCCCCGCTGGGCAACCCCGGCGGCGCGAGGGCCCTCGGGCCGGTCGGCGTGGACACGCCACTGGTGGCCTCGCTGCCCCCGAAGAACTGAGGGGCCGGCACGACCGGCGCGGCGGCGCGCCGCGCCACCTTGGGGGGGTGAGGGCGATGACGGTAGCCACCGGGGGAACGCCGACGCGGTTCGCGGCAACGGCCGCCACCGCGCGCGGTCGGCGGCCCGCGCCGTCGCGCACCGAACTCATCACCGCGGCCCAGCGGCTGCTGATGAGCCGGTACGGCATGGACGGCGCGCAGGCGTTCTCACTGCTGGTGGCGCTGTCCAAACAGCGCGGTGACTCGCTGGCCGCGGCCGCCCGGCAGGTGATGCTGGACGAACCGGGGCCGGGTCACCACACGTCGCCGTCGCGCCAGTCGCAGGTCAGCTCGGCGGTGGTGTCGAGTTCGATGCCCACCGGCAGCACGAACAGCGAACGGTCGTCCTCGGGGGTGCGGACCACGCCGCTCGGCGACAGCGCCGAGGTCACGCCCAGCCAGGGCAGCCAGCCGCGCACCGGATAGATGTGCCGGCCGGCGGCGGTCGCGCTCGCCGCGCCGAGTTGGTAGGCGCCCCGCACCACCTGCTCCACCCCGTCGAGCAGCGCATGGGCCAGCCCCATACCGCGCCAGTCCTCGCGCACCGCCACCGCCTCGACGTAGCCGCAGCGCAGCGCGGTGCCGTTGTAGTAGAGCCGGCGCTGCACCACCGCCGCGTGCGCGATGAGCGCGCCGTGGTGACAGATCAGCGCGTGCATGCCGCCCAGCGCGTGCTCCCAGTCGGCGTCGGTGAACTCGCCGTCGAACGCCTCGATGACCATGCGGCGCGCGCCCTCGCGGGTCTCGTTGTCCAGGTCGGCCGTGTGCACCAGGCGGGCGGTCGGGATCACCCGCGCCCGGGCGGCCGTGGTCTCCAGGGTGCGCACACCTTGGTTCTACCAGGATGTGACCTGGGCCGCACTCGTTGCGGCCGCGAACGGGGCGCGGGGCCGCGCCCAGTGCAGCCGTACGGTCTGGCCGGGGCGGATCTGGGCGATCCGGTCCGCGTCCTCGTCGACCACCACCCCGATCACCGGGTAGCCGCCGGTGACCGGGTGGTCCGGGCCGAGGATGACCGGGAACCCGTTGGGCGGCACCTGGATCGCGCCGCGTGTGGCGCCCTCGCTGGGCAGCTGCCGGCCCGGGTCGCGGTACTCCAGGGGCATGCCCACCAGCCGCATGCCGACGCGGTCGCTGCGGTTGGTCACCAGCCAGTTGGTGCGCACCAGCACGTCGGGGTCGACGAACCAGTCGTCGCGCGGGCCGGGCACCACCCGAAGCTCGAACACGTCGTCGCCGATCGCCGCTACCGGCGCCTGGTCGACCTCCGGGAAGTCGTCGGTGTGGTCGCCGACCGGCAGCACGTCGCCGGCCTGCAGCGGCTGCGGCCCGATCGCCGAGAGCACGTCGTAGCTGCGCGAGCCGAGCACCGGCTCCACCGCGATCCCGCCGCGCACCGCCAGGTAGCTGCGCAGCCCGGTGCGCGGTGCCCCCAGCGAGATGACGTCGCCGTCGTGGGCGTAGTGGATGCTGTTGGTGCCGAACGGGATGCCGTTGACGGCGGGGTCGGTGTCGGCGCCGGTCACCGCGATGGCGACGTCCCCGCCGCGCACCCGTGCGGAGAACCCGCCGAAGGTGACCTCCACGGTGGCCCGGTCGTCCGGATTGGCCACCAGCCGGTTGGCCAGGGTGTGGGCGCGGCGGTCGGCCGCGCCGGACGTGCTGACCCCGTAGTGGGCCAGGCCGGGCCGGCCCAGGTCCTGGATCAACGCCATCGGCCCGGTACGCAGCACCTCCAGGGTGACGCTCATCGTGTCCCTCCTCCGACGGCCCGGAACCGCACGGTCTTGCCCGGGGTCAGCAGTGCCGGGTTCGGGCGGTTCACGTCCCACAGCACCGCGTCGGTGCGGCCGATCAGCTGCCAGCCGCCGGGCGATTCGCGCGGGTAGATCCCGCTGAACTCGCCGGCCAGGGCGACCGCGCCGGCCGGCACCCGGGTACGCGGCTCGGCCCGGCGCGGCACCTGCAGCCGTTCGTCGCCGCCGACGAGGTAGGCGAAGCCGGGGGCGAACCCGGCGAACCCGACCCGCCAGGGCCGGCCGGTGTGCGCGGCGACGACCTGCTCGGGGGTCAGGCCGGTCAGCCGGGCCACCTCGGCCAGGTCCGGGCCGTCGTAGACGACGTCGATCACGACGTCGGGGTGCTCGTGAGGGCGGGCCACCGCGCGCAGCCGCTCCGGGTCCAGCCGCAGCTTCGACAGCCGCTGACGGGTCGGGATCACGTGGCGCGGGGTGGCCAGCTTGAGCAGCACGGTCTGCGCGGCGGGGACGATGTCGACCACACCGGGCAGTTCGGCGCCGGCCAGCAGTTCGGTCCAGGCCAGCACCTCGGTGTTGTCACGGAACTGCAGCAGCAGCGCGCGGTCGCCGTAATCGAGTACGGACCCGATCGTCAGGGTTTCGGTTGCCACGCTCATGTCCTGAAATTACCCGCGGGTAGCCGCCGGTGCAGCAACCCTTAGTCACTCGCCAGAAGGCCCTTAACCCCGGCTCAGACCGCCGGGCTGTAGCTGGGCTCGCGACGCTTGACGAACGCGA
The DNA here is from genome assembly GCF_937941905.1 of uncultured Mycolicibacterium sp. Lineage (GTDB taxonomy): Bacteria > Actinomycetota > Actinomycetes > Mycobacteriales > Mycobacteriaceae > Mycobacterium. Next base: position 34,461 of record NZ_CALDGS010000007.1, read on the forward strand.
TCACCCGGTAGGTGACCGGCAGCACCACCACCTCCACCGCGGTCTTGTAGACGAAGCCCAGCACCAGGTAGACCAGGAAGTCGTCGAGCGTGGTGATGCCGATCGCGGGGGCGGCGATGCTGCAGAACACCAGCGTGTCGGCGAACTCGCCGAGCACCGTCGAGCCGAGCAGTCGCGCCCACAGGTGCCGTTCCTTGGTGATCGCCTTGATCCGCACCACCGCCCAGGCGTTGAGCGTCTGGCCCACCAGGAACCCGGCCAGCCCGGCCACCACCAACTGGACGAACGGTTTGACCACCGACTCGAACGCGGCCTGGTGCTGGTAGAACTCGGCCGGCGGCAGCACGGCGGTGACCCAGAACGCCACCGCGGCCAGCGCCTCCATCACGAACGCCACCACGATGGCGCGGCGGGCGGCCCGGAACCCGTACACCTCGCTGAGCACGTCGCCGATGACGTAGGTGAGCGGGAACACGACGAACCCGCCATCGGTGATGATCGGCCCGAACGCCACCCCCTTGGTGGCGGCGACGTTGGAGATGAGCACCAGCCCGGTGAACACCGCCACCAGCACCGGGTAGTAGGGCGAGCCGGTGAGCGCGTGGCCGCGGTGCGGGGTCTGTTCGTCGCCGGTCACCCGAACATCTTGGCAGCCCGGCCCGGTCAGCTCAGGGCGGCGTCCAGCAGCGGCGGCAACCGGTCGGCCACCACCGGGTAGGACAGCGGCGAGGCGAACGCGATCGCGCCGGTCAGTTCCTTGTCGCAGAACACGTTGGGCCGGCCCGCGATCGCGGGGTCGGCCTCGAGCGCGGCGCGCTCGGCGTCGTCGGCGGTGGTCCAGATGAGCACGTCGAGGCCGTCGAGGGCGTCGGCCAGTTCCTCCCGGGGCACCCGGGTGCCGAGGTCGGCCACCTCGAAGCCCATGGCGGTGAGGAACTCGGTGCGCCACCCGGGCGGGGTGGCGTCGATGCCGTCGCCGTCGAACCGGCCGGCCAGCAGCGCCACCCGCCGGCCGGCGAACCCGGGGTACTGGTCGGCGATCCCGGTGAACCGGTTCTCGACGTCGGCGACGATGCCGGCCATCTCGTCGGCCTTGAACACGGCCTGCCCGATGATCGTGGCCTGTGCCTGCCACGGGCCGAAGAACGCCTCCGGGCCGGGCTGGGCCACCGTGGGCGCGATCTCCGAGAGCCGGGCGTAGGTCTGCTCGTCGAGGCCGGCGTTGGTGGCCACGATGAGGTCCGGCGCCAGCGCGGCGATCCGGTCGACCTCGATGCCGTCGGCCAGTGAGAGCACCTCCGGGGTCGCCCCGCCGAGCCGGTCGCGCGCCCACGGCCACACCGCCGACGGCTCGTCGCCGAACCAGTCGGTGACCGCGACCGGGACCACGCCGACGGCGAGCAGGTCGTCCTGCTCGGTGAGGCCGGCGCTGACCACCCGCTGCGGTGGCGCGGGGATCCGGGTGGTGCCGAAGGCGTGCTCGACGGTGACCGAGCCGTCCTTGGCGACCTTGCCGGATTCGGTCGAGCCGCACGCGGTGAGCAACGCGACGGAGCCGGTCAGGGCCAGGAATCCGCGCCGGGACCACAGCTTGGACACGGCGCAGTAGCGTACTGCGGCCGTCCGGTCGGTGGTGCGAGGTCGCAAGGCGGGTGTCTTGTCGGTGGCACCGGTTAGTATCGAACATGTGTTCGATCGGTTGTTCGAGGCGTTGGCGTTGCCGG
>NZ_CALDGS010000008.1 GCF_937941905.1 uncultured Mycolicibacterium sp.
GGCGGCAGTCAGGCCTCCGCCGCCGGAGGCGGCAGTCAGGCCGCCGCCGGGTCGGCCTTCTTCGGGTGCTTGCGTGGGCGGCCGCGGGGCCGCTTGCGCGCGATGACCGCGCCGTGCTCGAGAATCTCACCGCCCCAGACCCCCCACGGCTCGCCGCGCTGCAGCGCTGCGGCCAGGCACTCGCGGCGGATCGGGCACTGCATGCACAGCGTCTTGGCGCGCTCGAGATCGACCGGGCTCTCGGCGAACCACAGGTCGGGGTCCTCGAGATGGCACGGCACCACGGTCGGGGTCGCACTCAACACGGGGGTGTACCTGCTTCCTGGTCGTTGTTGTCGGCGTTCGGATTTCGGGCTTCTGCCGGATCCGGCGACCAGGTCTTGGGAGCTTCCCCGAGAACGAAACGGCCACGGATCCGGGTGGCGGGTCCGTGGCCTTCTGGCGGTGCGGGGTTCTCGTCTAGACGGGGACTCCCCGGGGCACGGACACGCCGGTCGCGGCGGCGGCGATACGCTTGGGGCGTACCGCGGCGGCAGCGGCTACCCAGGCCGGCTTGGCGGCCGCGGGTACCGCGATGCGAGCGATGGCGATGCCGGACCGGATGTCCATGACTCGCCTCCTTCTCGCCGCGGGTGTCGAATGTGCCGATGTTCAGGCTAGATCGTAACAGGCCGATCCCTCAACCGGTTTTCGACCTGCGGTTTTGGCGCGATCTTTACGATTTCTGGCGGCTTTTCACCAGTTCCAGTACCGCCGAGCCGAACTGCTCGAGTTTGCGCGCCCCGATGCCGGGGATGGCCACCAGCGCGGCCTCGTCGGTGGGCCGGGTCTCGGCGATCGCGATGAGCGTGTTGTCGGTGAACACCACGTAGGCCGGCACCGCCATTTCCTTGGCGGTGCGCAGCCGCCACTCCTTGAGGTCGGCCAGCAGCTGTTCGTCGAGGTCGGCGGGGCAGGTCTCGCAGCGGCGCAGCATGATCGCCGCCGGGGTGGTCAGCGCGGCGTTGCACACCCGGCAGCGCGGCGCCGGGCCGCGGGAGCGCCGCGGCCGGGCCGGCGCGGTCGCGGCGGACGTGCCGGGCGCGATGCCGTTGAGGAAGCGCGAAGGCCGCCGGTTCTGCCGCGACCCGGGCGCCCGCGACAGTGCCCAGCTGAGCGCCAGATGTGTTCTGGCCCTGGTGATTCCGACGTAGAACAGGCGACGCTCCTCCTCCACCGCCTCGCTGTCCGGGCCGTGGGCCAGGGCGTGCGAGATGGGCAGCGTGCCGTCGGTGAGCCCAACCAGGAACACCGCGTCCCACTCCAGGCCCTTGGCGGCGTGCAGCGACGCCAGCGTCACACCCTGCACCACCGGGGCGTGCCGGGCCTCGGCGCGCCGGCGCAGTTCGGCCAGCAGCCCGGCCAGCGTGAGCTCGGGGCGCAGCGCGAGTTCCTCGTCGACCAGCCCGGCCAGGGCGCCCAGCGCCTCCCAGCGTTCCCGGGCGCGGGTGCCGGTGGGCGGCTCGGCGGTGAGCCCGAGCGGTTCGAGCAGCCGGCGCACCAGGGCGGGCAGCTGGTCGCCGGACGGTTCGCCGCCGAGCTGTTCGGCGGCGCGCTGCAGCGCCAGCATCGCCTGCCGGATCTCCTGCCGGTTGAAGAAGCCCTCGCCGCCGCGCACCTGGAACGGGATGCCGGCCTCGGTGAGCGCCTCCTCGTAGACCTCGGACTGGGCGTTGATCCGGTACAGCACCGCGATCTCGGCCGGCTCCACCCCGGCGCCGATCAGCTTCGCGATGCCCTTGGCCACCGCGTTGGCCTCGGCCACCTCGTCGGGGTACTCGTGGAACGTCGGCTCCGGCCCGGGCGGGCGCTGCCCCACCAGCTGCAGCCGGCTGCCGGCGATCCGCCCGCGGGCGGCGGCGATCACCCGGTTGGCCAGCGACACCACCTGCGGGGTGGAGCGGTAGTCGCGTTCCAGCCGCACCACGGTGGCGTCCGGGTAGCGCCGGGAGAAGTCCAGCAGGTAGCGCGGGGTGGCACCGGTGAACGAGTAGATGGTCTGGTTGGCGTCGCCGACCACGGTCAGGTCGTCGCGGTCGCCCAGCCAGGCGTCGAGCACCCGCTGCTGCAGCGGGGTGACGTCCTGGTACTCGTCGACGACGAAGCAGCGGTAGCGGTCGCGGAACTCCTCGGCGACCGCCGGGTCGTTCTCGATGGCGGCCGCGACGTGCAGCAGCAGGTCGTCGAAGTCCAGCAGCACCGAGCCGTCGGGGCGGGTCTTGAGCGCCTCGTAGCCGGCGTAGACGGCCGCCACCCGCTCGGCGTCGAACGGGATCTCCCGGCCGGCGGCGGCCACCGCCGCGCCGTAGCGCTCGGGAACGATCAGTGAGGCCTTGGCCCACTCGATCTCGCCGGCCAGGTCGCGCACATCGTCGGTGCCGGCCTGGATCCCGGCCCGGTTGGCGGCCTGCGCGACCAGGGGGAACTTGCTGTCGAGCAGCTGCCAGGTGGTGTCGCCGACCACCCGGGGCCAGAAGTAGGCCAGCTGACGGCGGGCGGCGGCGTGGAAGGTGACCGCCTGCACCGCGCCGGTGCCCACGCCGTCGTCGAGCGCACGCAGCCGGGCCCGCATCTCGCCGGCCGCCCGCTGGGTGAAGGTCACCGCGAGCACCTGGCCGGGGGCGACGTGGCCGGCCGAGCACAGGTAGGCGATGCGGCGGGTGATGGTGCGGGTCTTGCCGGTGCCCGCCCCGGCCAGCACGCACACCGGGCCGCGCGGCGCCGTGACGGCCTCGCGCTGTTCCTCGTCGAGGTCGTCGAGCATGCGCACCATCATCCCAGCGGCGACCGACATCACCGACGAGGCCGGGCATAGAAGCGGTGATGCACTACGTTTATCCAACTGTGAGTGATGCCGCGTTGACCATGTACACGACCAGCTGGTGTGGCTACTGCGTCCGCCTCAAGACCGCACTGAAGGCCGAGGGCATCCCGTTCACCGAGGTGAACATCGAGCAGGACCCGGAGGCGGCCAGGTTCGTGGAGTCGGTCAACGGCGGCAACCAGACCGTGCCGACGGTGCAGTTCCCCGACGGCACCGCGCTGACCAACCCGAGCATCCGCGAGGTCAAGGCCAAGCTCGCCGGCTGATCCCGCCGCGCGGGACCGGGCCGGTCAGGACCAGGCCCAGCTCTCGATGATCTCCCGCGCGATGGAGACCGAGCCGGGCAGCAGCAGCCGCGCCGCCGAGGCCTCGGCGCTGTTCCAGTCGCCGGCGGCCAGCGCGGCCCGGATCTCGGCGCGGGTGAACCAGGCCGCCTCGACGATCTCGCCGTCGTTGAACGCGAACGGCTGCTCGGGATCGCCGACGGCGTGGAAGCCCACCATGAGCGAGCGCGGGAACGGCCACGGCTGGCTGCCCAGGTACTGCACATCGGTGACGGTCAGGCCGATCTCCTCGGCGACCTCGCGCACCACGCAGCTCTCGAACGACTCGCCGGCCTCGACGAACCCGGCGACCAGCGAGAACAGCCGCTCCGGCCAGAGCCGCTGCCGGGCCAGCACCGCGCGGTCGTGGCCGTCGTGCACCAGGCAGATCACCGCCGGGTCGATGCGCGGGAACTCCTCGCGGCCGGTGACCGGGTTCAGCCGCGCCCAGCCGGCCCGGATCGGGCGGGTCGGCATGCCGTCGACCGGGTCGAAGCGGGCGGCGTCGTGCCAGTTGAGCAGCGCCGCGGCGGTGGCCACCAGCTGGGCGCTGACGTCGTCGAAGACCTCCCCGGCGCGGCGCACGTCCAGCAGGTGCGCCCCGGAGTCCGCGGGCGGGGCCAGCGCGGCGCGCACGCCCCACACGTGGCGGCCGTCGGCGAGCCGGCCGAGGAACACCGCGTCGGCCGGCGGCGCGTCGGCGAATCCGGCGGCCGGTTCCAGCAGCACCGCCCCGTCGGCGACGAGCACCCGGCCGCGGCCGTCCAGCCGCAGCAGCAGCGCGTCGGCCCAGCCGGCGACGGCGGCGTCGACGTCGGTGCGCAGCGCGTCGGCCCGGTCCGCGCCGACCCGCGACAGCAGCGGCACGTGGCGCAGCCGGAACCCGCCGGTGCCGGTCATCGTTCGGATTCCGCGTCGCGGACGTAGAGCAGCCGGTCCCCGGGCTCCAGCGCGTCGACGGCCGGGTCGTTGACCCGCAGCAGCCGGCCGTCGCGCACCACGCCGAGGACGATGTCGGTCAAATGCCGCGGCGAGCCGCCCACCTCCTTGGGGCTGACCTCGCGCTCGGCGATGGCGAACCCGGCGTCCGGGGTGAGCAGGTCTTCCATGATCTGCACCACACTGGGGGTCTGGGTGGCGATGCCCAGCAGCCGCCCGGCGGTCTCCGAGGACACCACGGTGGAGTCGGCGCCGGACTGTTTGAGCAGGTGCTGGTTGTCCGATTCCCGTGCGGCGGCGATGATCTTGGCGTTCGGCGCCAGCTCGCGGGCGGTCAGCGTCACCAGCACCGCGTTGGCGTCGTTGTCGGTGGCGACGATGATCGACTTGGCGTGCTGGACGCTGGCCAGCCGCAGCACCTCGGACTTGGTCGCGTCGCCGTGCACGGTGACCAGCCCGGCGGCGCGGGCGCGTTCCAGCGCGGCCTCGTTCTCGTCGACGACGACGATGTCGGCCGGGGCGACCTCGTCACCGATCATCGCGGCCACCGCGGTGCGGCCCTTGGTGCCGTAGCCGATGACGACCGTGTGGTTGCGCACTCTGTTCCTCCATCGCTGGATCTTCAGCGCCGCCCGGGACTGGCTGGTCAGGGTCTCGACGGTGGTCCCGATGAGCACGATCAGGAAGGCCACCCGCAGCGGGGTGATCACCAGCACGTTGACCAGCCGCGCGCGCGGGGTGATCGGGGTGATGTCGCCGTAGCCGGTCGTCGACAGCGACACCGTGGCGTAGTACAGGCAGTCCAGCAGCGACAGGTCGTCACCCTGGACGTCGCGGTAGCCCTCCCGGTCGATGTAGACGATGAGCACCGCGACGGTCAGCGCCAGGATGGCGTAGACGATCCGGCGGAAGATCCGGCGGGTCGGGCTGACGAACGGCTCCGGGATCCGCAGGATGTCGGTCAGCGCAGCGACCGGCTGCGTGGTGAGGTCCTGCTCGATGGCGGCGAGCCGGCGCCGCAATCTACCCTTCGCCACGGTCGCTCACCGGTTGCCCAGGGGTGCGCACGCCACAATGAAACCACGGCACGCCCGGTGCGCGAACCGCGCGCCGGTGGTGACGCCGGTCCCAGCTGCGCTGCGGACGGTCTTCAGTCGGCCGGCGCCGTCAGCAGCGCGGCCAGCTCGTCGGCGCCGGGCAGCCGCTCCGGGCGCACGGTGCGGCCGCTGCGCACGTAGTGGAACGCGCCGCGCACCCGCTCCGGCGGAATCCCCTGCATCCCAGCCCACGCCAGCCGGTACACGCCGAGCTGCACGGCGGCCTGGGCGGCACTCTGCGGGTCCTCCGGCGCGTCCCCGGTCTTCCAGTCCACGACGGTGAACCCGCCGTCGGGGTCGGCGAACACCGCGTCCACGCGGCCGCGCACCACGGTGCCGCCCAGCAGCATGTCGAACGGCACCTCCACGGCCACCGGGGTGCGCCCGGCCCATTCGGAGCCGGTGAACCGGTCCTGCAGCTCGGTCAGCGCCTCGCGGTGGGCGCCGTCGAGGTCGCTGTCCACCGCGCCCGGCAGGTCGTCGAGGTCGAACAGCCGGTCGGCACCGAAGAACCGCTGCACCCAGTCGTGGAACGCGGTGCCCAGATCGGCGTGCGGGTCGGGCCGGGCCGGCAGTCGGCGGCGCAGGCGCCGCACCGCGGCCCGCGCGTCGCGGCCGAGTTCGACCAGCGTGCTGACCGACAGTTGGGCCGGCAGCCGCACCGGCCGCCGCTCCGGCTCGCGCTGCAGTTCGGCCAGCAGTGCGTCCACGTCGGCGGCCCAGCCCTCCGGGTCGGAATCGGTTGGCGTGGAAGTGATCTCGCCGCCCATGGCGCGGCGTACCAGGTCCGCGCCGCGGCGCAGGTCGGCACGGCGCGCCCCGGCCGGGTCGGCCGGCCAGACCGCCTCGGCAGCGGACTCCCGCAGCGGGTTGTCCGCACCGTCCGGCGGGGCCGGCTCCCAGTGCTCCACCACCCCGCAGGGGTCGCCCTCGGCGGCCGCGCGGTCGATGATCCCCTTGCACTCGGTGAGGAACTCCGACGGTCCATTCGCTTTGGAACTCGTTGCCCCCCAGTGGTATCCGGACAACAGCAGGGTGTCCTCGGTGCGGGTGATCGCGACGTAGAACAGGCGGCGCTCCTCGTCGATGCGGCGCTGGATGAGCCGGCGCTTGTGCTCATCGATGGCCGTCTCGAGCGCGCGCCGGTCGCTGAGTTCGGAGGTTTCGAGCACCGGCACGCCGAAGTCGATGGTGGTGGCACGGTCGCCGCGCAGCAGCGGCGGCAACTCGCCGGCGTCGCTGAGCCAGGTGCCGCTGGATTTGTCGGACGGGAACACACGCGCGCTCAGGTGTGGCACGGCGACGACCTGCCATTCCAGGCCCTTGGCCGCGTGCACGGTCAGGATCTGCACCCGCTCCCCGGCGGTGGTGACCTCGCCGGGTGTCAGCCCGCGATCCACCTCCTCGGCGGCGTCGAGGTAGGCCAGCAGCGCGGGCAGCGTGGCGCCGGAACGGGCGGCGAAGTCGGCGACGACGTCGCTGAACGCGTCGAGGTGCTCGGCACCGGTCCAGCCGGCCGCCGCCGGGCGGGCGGCCCGGGCCTCGACGTCCACCCCGAGCACCCGCCGCACCTCGGCCACCAGATCGGGCAGCGGATGGGCGAGATGGGCGCGCAGCACCGACAGTTCGCGGCCCAGCGCGACGATGCGGCGGTACCCCTCCGGGGAGTAGGCCGCCGGGTCGCCCGGGTCGCTGATCGCGTCGGCGAGGCAGGCGGTGTCGGCGTCCGGGTCGGCCTCGGCCACCGCCCGTTCGGTGGCACTGCGCTGCGGTCGTGGTTCGGCGCGGTCGAGTTCCACCGCGCGCCGCCACAACGCTGCCAGGTCGCGAGCGCCCAGCCGCCAGCGCGGGCCGGTGAGCACCCGCACCGCCGCGCTGCCGGCGGTCGGGTCGGCGATCAGCCGCAGCATGGCCACCACATCGGCGACCTCCGGCACCGACAGCAGCCCGGCCAGCCCGACCACCTCCACGGGCACCCCGCGGGCGGTGAGTGCCTCGGCCATCGGCGCCGCGTCGGCGTTGCGGCGCACCAGCACGGCCATCGTCGGCACGGGCCGGCCGTCCCGCCGGGCGTCGTGGAACACCGCGGCGAGATGATCGGCCACCCAGGCGCGTTCGGCCTCCACATCGCCGAGCAGGGCCACCCGGACGGTGCCGGGCGGGGCGTCCGGCCGGGGCTGCAGGGTGTGCACCTCCACCCCGCGCCGGCGCGCGGCGGCCGAGATCTCGTTGGCCAGCCGCAGCGCGTGCGGCGGGTTGCGCCAACTGGTGCGCAGCTCCCGCACCGAGGCGGGGCGATCGTCGGCGTGCGGGAAGTCGGTGGTGAACCGGGGCAGGTTGGTGGCCGAGGCGCCGCGCCAGCCGTAGATGGACTGGATCGGGTCGCCCACCGCGGTGAGCGCCAGCTCGTCGTCGACCCCGCCGCCGAACAGCGCCGACAGCAGCACCCGCTGGGCGTGGCCGGTGTCCTGGTACTCATCGAGCAGCACCACCCGGAAGCGCTCCCGCAGCTGTGCGCCGACCTCCGGCACCGCCATCGCCAGCCGCGCCGCGGCCGACATCTGCATGCCGAAGTTCATCACCTTCTCCTCGCGCATGCGCCGGTGCAGCGCGTCGATCAGCGGCACCAGCGCGGCCCGGCGGTGCTGGACCGCGAGCAGGTCCAGCAGCTTCTTGGTGGGGCCGGCGCTGCGCTGGCCCGGCCCGGGCGGCAGGTGCAGGATCAGCTGTTCGAGCTCGGCGTGGGTGTCGCGCAGCTGCCCGGTGTCGACGAGGTGTTCGGCCAGCTGCCCGGCCAGCCGCACCACGGTCCTGGTGATCGCGGCCGGGTCCTTGTCGGTGTCGAGCTCGTCGGGGTACTCGCAGACCACCCGGTAGGCCAGCTGCCACAGCTCGGTCTCGGACAGCAGCCGGGTGTCGGGTTCGATCGGGTCCAGACCGGCCGACGGCGGCATGCGCAGCCCGTGTTCGCGCAGCAGCGTCCCGGCGAAGGCGTCGTAGGTGCTGACCGTGGGCGGATCGGACTGCCAGTCGTCGCCGGTGAGCAGCCCGGCGCCGGCCAGCCTGGCCAGCCGGCTGCGCACCCGGCGCAGCAGCTGGCCGGCGGCCTTGCGGGTGAAGGTCAGCCCGAGCACCTGGCCGGGCCGGGCGTACCCGTTGGCCACCAGCCACACCACCCGCGCGGCCATGGTCTCGGTCTTGCCCGCGCCCGCCCCGGCGATCACCACCGTCGGCCCGGGCGGTGCGGCGATGACCGCCGCCTGCTCCTCGGTGGGCCGGTGCAGGCCGAGCGCGGCGGCCAGCTGGGCCGGACTGTAGCGCGGTGTCACGACTCCTCCCCCGCGTCGGCGACCCGCGCCGGGCAGAACCCGCGGGCCGGGCAGTGCCGGCAACTGTCGTTGACCCGGGCGGGGAAACACGGCCCGCGGGTGGCCGCGGCGGCCTCGCGCACCGTCCGGCGCCACTGCTCGGCCGACTCCTCGGTGAGCGGGTCCTGTTCCCGTTCGGCGGGTCCGCTCCGGTTCGGTTTGCCGAGGTAGACCAGCCGCCCACCGCCCGGGGTCTCCCCCTCACCGAGCAGCCCGGCGAGCACCGCGAGCTGGTAGGCGGCCAGCTGGGCGTGTTCACGGGCCTTGTCCTTGGTCACCGGGTTCTTGCCGGTCTTGAGGTCCACCACCACCAACCGACCCTCGGTATCGCGTTCCACCCGGTCCAGCCGGCCGCGCAGCCGCACCCCGTCGGCGATCGGCCCCTCGGCGTCGACCTCGGTGGCCACCTCGGTGAGCCGACCGCGGGTGGCGGTGCGCCACCGCTCGAACGCCACCAGCATCTCGCGGTGCCGGGCCAGTTCGTTGCGGGCGTACCAGCGGGCCTCGTAGGGCAGGTCGTCCCAGACCTTCTCCAGTTCGGCCGTCATCTCGTCGGCGCTGCGACCGGACTCCGCCACCAGGGCGTGCACCAGCGAACCGACCGCCGAGCCCACGTCGCGGCCGTCGGTGCCGCCGTGGCGCTCCACCAGCCAGCGCAGCGGGCAGTCGACCAGGGTCTGCAGCGTCGAGGGGCTCAGCGTGACCGGCTCGTCGTCGCCGGACAGCGGTTCCTCGGTGGACAGCGGGGTCAGGGCGTGCCACTCGGCGGGGTCGGCGCCGGGCACCCCGGCCCGCGCCAGCCGGGCCAGCTGGGTCGCGGCCAGGACGCGCAGCGACTCCTCGACGGCGCCGTCCGGGGCGCACACCACCGCGCGCAGCCGGCCCACCAGGGCGGCCGGGGCCAGCACCCGCGGGGCCGGCAGCGGGGACTGCCCGGCCGGGTGCGGGTCGCTGACCAGTTCGGCCAGCTCGGTGCAGAACGGCGACGGCATCAGCGACTCGTCGGTGTCGCTGTCGACGGCGGTGACCAGCAGCCGGGTGCGGGCACGGCCCATCGCGGCGATGAGCAGCCGGCGCTCCTCGGCCAGCAGCGGGGCCCGGGCCGACACCCCGGCCGGGCCGGCGGCGTCGGTGACCCCGTCGATGAGGTCGACCAGCCGCCCCGTGCCGAGCACCCCACCGCGCGGGGTGGTGTTGGGCCACAGGCCGTCCTGCAGCCCGGCGATCACCACGAACTCCCACTCCCGGCCCAGCGCGGCGTGCGCGCTGAGCACCGCGACCGTGTCGCTGTCGTGTTCGGTGCGGGCCACCACGGCCGGGCCGAGGGAGCGGACGTGGTCGATCAGGCCGCGCAGCGTGGCCCCGGCGGTACGGGTGACGTATTGCTCGGCGATGTCGAACAGCGTGGTGACGGCGTCGAGATCGCGGTCGGCCTGCGCCCCGGCCGGACCCCCGCGCTCGGCGGCGGCCACCCAGCGGCGCTGCAGCCCGGTGCGGTCCCAGGCCTGCCACAGCGTGTAGCGCAGCTCGTGGCCGTCGGCGTGGCTGCGGCGGGCGGCCTCGAGCACCGCACGCACCCGGCGCAGCGGCCGGGCCAGCTCGGCGCCGACCGGGACGGTCTCGGCCTCCAGCGCCCACACCAGCAGGTCGCCGAAGGTCCGGCCGGTGCCACCGGTGGGATCGGCACGCCGCAGCGCCCGGCGCAGCTGGCGCAGCGTGACCGGGTCCACCCGGCCGATCGGCCCGGTCAGCAGGGCCAGCGCCTTGTCGCCGTCGAGGCCGTCGACAACCGTCTCCAACACGGTCAGCAGCGCCGCCACGGCGGGATGTTCGGCCGGTGGGCTGCCGGCGGCGGGCAGCTCGACCGGCACCCCGGCCGCCAGCAGCGCGCGCGCCAGCGGCACGCCGGTACGCGGCACCGAGCGCACGATGACCGCCATCTGCGACCAGGCCAGCCCGTCGACGAGGTGGGCGCGACGCAGTGCGTCGGCGATCAGCGCGGACTCGGCGTGCGGCGAGGCGGCCAGCCGCAGCGTCACCGTGCCGGGTTCGCTCACCGCCGAGCCCAGCGCCCGGGGCGCGTCGTCGGCGCCGGGCAGCCGGCGGGCGATGCCGGTGATCGCCCGCGCGACCGCCGGTGCGCAGCGGTGGGACTCGGTCAGCCGCACCACCGGCGAGTCGCCGCGCAGCAGTGCCGGGTCCGCCCCGCGGTAGCCGAACACCGCCTGGCCCGGGTCGCCGGCCAGCACCGCCAGCCGGGCCCCGGCGGCGAGCACCCGGACCAGTTCGGCGGCCTGCGGGTCGAGCTGCTGGGCGTCGTCGACGAGCAGCAGCCGCACCCGGGCCCGCTCGGCGGCCAGCAGGTCGGCGTCGACGGCGAACGCCTCGAGCACCGCGCCGACGAGCTCGGCCGCCCCCAGTGCGGGCATGGTGGCCTGCGGCGCGGCGGCGCCCACCGCCGCGCGCAGCAGCATCACCTGCTCGTAGACCTGGGCGAACCGGCCGGCGGCGACCCACTCGGGCCGGCCGGCACGCCGGCCGATGCGCTGCAGCTCGACCGGGTCCACCCCGCGCTCGGTGCAGCGGGCGATCAGGTCGCGCAGTTCGGTGGCGAAACCGGCGGTGGTCAGCGCCGGCCGCAGGTGCTCGGGCCAGCGCACCGGGGAGCGGTCCCCGTCGGCGAGGTCGCCGGCGAGCAGTTCGCGGATGATGGCGTCCTGCTCGGCGCTGGTGATCAGCCGCGGCGGCGGTGCACCGGTGCGCTGGGCGGCCTGCCGCAGCACGGCGAAGGCGTAGGAGTGCACGGTGCGCACGATCGGCTCCCGGATGACCGACCGGTCCGGGGCCGAGCGCAGCAGCCGGGCGGTGACCGCGGCGCGGGCCTGGGCGCCCAGCCGTGAGGAACCGGTGAGCAGCAGCACCGACTCCGGGTCGGCGCCGGCCTCGATGTGGGCCGCCGCGGTCTCGACGAGCAGCGTGCTCTTGCCGGTGCCGGGACCACCCAGCACGCGCACCACCCCGGTGCACCCCGGGTCGGTCAGGGCGCCGGGCGACAGTACTGCGGAGCCGACGGTCACGCCATGCATGAGATCACGAGGGTCCGACAAGTCCGCGCCGACACGGCTGGCAGCATCGTGACCATGGCGATCACCCCCCGGGCCCCGCATGTCCACCGCTTCGGCCCCGACGCCCCGCCCCGGGTGCTGGCCGTCCACGGCCTGACCGGGCACGGCCGGCGCTGGCGGACGCTGGCCGAGCAGCACCTCGCCGACGTCCCGATCGCCGCCCCCGACCTGCTCGGGCACGGCCGCTCCCCGTCGGCCGCCCCGTGGTCGATCGAGGCGAACGTCGCCGCGCTGGCCGGCTGGCTCGACGGCGCCGCCGACGGGCCGGTGCTGGTGGTGGGGCACTCCTTCGGCGGGGCGATCGCGCTGGCCCTGGCCGCGGCGCGCCCGGACCTGGTGTCGGGGCTGGTGCTGCTGGACCCGGCGGTCGGCCTGGACGGCGAGTGGATGCGCGAGGTGGCCGAGGCGACGCTGGCCTCCCCCGACTACAGCTCGCGCGAGGAGGCCCGGCTGGAGCGGGTCAACGGCCAGTGGGCCGATGTCGACCCGGCCGAGCTGGCCCGCGACCTCGACGAGCACCTGGTCCGGCTGCCCACCGGCCGGTGGGGCTGGCGGATCTGCCTGCCGGCGGTGGTGGCGTACTGGAGCGAGCTGGCCCGGCCGCCGGTGCTGCCGCCCGCCGGCACCCCGACCGCGCTGGTGCGGGCCCGACGGGTGGACCCGCCGTACGTCACCGCCGAACTGGTCGCCGGGCTGACCGACCGGCTCGGCGCGGATTTCGAACTGCTGGAATGGGATTGCTACCACATGGTCGCGCACGCGCTGCCCGGCCCGACGGCCGCACTGATCCGCCGACGGCTGGGGTAGTCCGGTGCCCCCGGTGACCGACGCGCAGGTGGACCTGGTGCGTGCGCTCGTCGCGGACATCCCGGCCGGGCGGGTGGCCACCTACGGCGACATCGCCGCGGCCGCCGGCCTGTCCAGCCCCCGCATCGTGGGCTGGATCATGCGCACCGACAGCGCGGACCTGCCGTGGCACCGGGTGGTCCCGGCCTCCGGCCGGCCGGCCGCGCACCTGGCCGCGCGCCAGCTGGAACTGCTGGCCGCCGAAGGGATTCCGGTGGTCGACGGGCGGATCCCGCTGGCCCGGGTGCGCCACCGGTTCGGCGGCTAGAGGATCAGCCGCACCAGGGCGGCGGTGCGCGCCAGCCCGGGGAAGGCCGCGGCCGTCGAGCGCGGGTGCAGCGCATGCACGGCGAGACGGAACATCAAGGCGCGCAACAACATCTGCGGCCACTCCGGCAGCGAGGCCCAGCGCTCGATGAGGCCGTCGTCGGCCTCGCCCCACGCCAGCGCGTCCACCACGGCCACCCCCGCCGCCCAGGACGCCGGCCGCCAGTACGGGGTGATGTCGGTGATGCCGGGCGCGGCGGATCCGGCGAACAGCACCGTGCCGTACAGGTCGCCGTGCACCAACTGGTTCGGGCTCTTGGTCGGCTTGCGCAGGGTCGCAAGCTGATTGAGCAGCTCGATGGAGCGCTCGCCGTCGGCCGAGCCGGGGGCGACCCGGGCGCCGGGCGGCAGCGAATGCAGCGGCCGTTCCTCCCAGGCGGCCCGGTCGGCGGCGATGAACACGTCGACGTCGCCCCAGGGCGCCACCGGCGGCTGGGTCAGGAACCGGGGCCGCTCCAGCTTGGCGGTCGCCTCGTGCAGCCGCACGCCGGCCGAGACCACCTCGTCGTGGCGGGGTTCGGGCACCCCGGCGACATAGGTGTCGGCCCGCCAACCGGCCACCACGTAGCGGCCGTCGGTGGAACGCACCGGCCGGGCCAGACGCACCCCGTCGACGAACAGGGTCTCGCGGACCTTGGCCGACCAGGCGGCGCGGGCGTGGTCGGCCACCATCGACAGCACGACCTCGCCGCACCGCCAGCCGCCCTCCCAGGCGGAGCCGAGCGGGACCGGCCGCACCCCCGACAAGCCGAACGCCGCCAGCACGTGTTCCGGCGGTCGCTGCACAGTCACGCGCTCAAGGCTACCGGGCCGCCAACCGATATCGACGCCCTGACCTGCTGTGTCGCACAGGTGGTTCCGAGCGTGTCAGTACATCACCATGTCGGGGTCGAACTGCCTGGCCCAGGCCACGATGCCGCCCTGCAGGTGCAGCGCGTCGGAGAACCCGGCCCGCTTGACCGCCGCCAGTGCCTCGGCCGAGCGGACCCCGGTCTTGCAGTAGAGCACCGGGGTGCGGTCCTGCGGCAGTTCGGCCAGTCCGTCGCCGGCCTCGATGGCGGACTTCGGGATCAGCCGCGCGCCCTCGATCCGGTTGATCTCCCACTCCACCGGCTCGCGCACGTCGATCAGCGCCAGCGGCTTGCCGGCGTCGAGCATCTCCTTGAGCTCGGCCGGGGTGATAGTGGAATCCTTTGCGGCCGCGGCGGCCTCGTCGGAGACCACACCGCAGAACGCCTCGTAGTCGATGAGCTCGGTGACCTTCGGCGTCGACGGGTCCTTGCGGATCCGGATGGTGCGGTAGCTCATCTCCAGCGCGTCGTAGACCATCAGCCGGCCCAGCAGCGGCTCACCGATGCCGCAGATGAGCTTGATCGCCTCGGTGCCCATGATCGACCCGATCGACGCGCACAGGATGCCGAGCACCCCGCCCTCGGCGCAGGACGGCACCATCCCGGGCGGCGGCGGCTCCGGGTACAGGTCGCGGTAGTTGATGCCCAGCCCGTTGGGCGCGTCCTCCCAGAACACCGACACCTGACCCTCGAACCGGAAGATCGAGCCCCACACGTAGGGCTTGCCGGCCAGGATCGCGGCGTCGTTGACCAGGTAGCGGGTGGCGAAGTTGTCGGTGCCGTCCAGGATCAGGTCGTACTGGGAGAACAGCTCCACCGCGTTGGAGGTGTCCAGCCGCTCCTCGTGCAGCCGCACCGTGACGAACGGGTTGATCTCACGGATCTTGTCCCGGGCGCTCTGCGCCTTGGGCCGGCCGACGTCGGACTGGAAGTGGATCACCTGCCGCTGCAGATTGGACTCGTCGACGACATCGAAGTCGACGATGCCGATGGTGCCCACCCCCGCGGCCGCCAGGTACAGCAGGGTCGGCGAGCCGAGCCCCCCGGCGCCGATCACCAGCACGCGGGCGTTCTTCAGGCGCTTCTGCCCGTCCAGCCCGACATCCGGGATGATCAGGTGGCGGCTGTAGCGCGCGACCTCCTCGCGCGTCAGTTCGGCCGCCGGTTCGACCAGCGGCGGCAACGGTGACGACACCGATACCCTCCTCGATTCACACGTCCCCGGGGGCCGTGCGGCACCCGTCCAGGCTCCACACAACCACAACCGTCAAGACCAACAACACCGGCCGCGGCCCCGACGTTCCCGGCTCAGGCGATCGGGTACGGCCACGGGTTGAACCGGCAGCTCAACCCGTCGGCCTTGACCGTCTCCGGGTCGAACCGGGCCGCGTCGTCGTTGCTGGTGGAGAAGGTCTGCTGCATCATCACCGGCGCCAGGTCGCCGTTGCCCGGGCAGGACTCGTGCCGCTGGTAGCCGATGGCGTGGCCGACCTCGTGGTTGATCACGTACTGGCGGTAGGAGCCGATGTCGCCCTGGAAGGGCACCGCGCCGCGCACCCAGCGGGCCTCGTTGATGAACACCCGGGGCTGCCCGTCGCCGTAGGACGGGTTGTAGCAGGACGCCTCGATCGGGATGTCGTAGCCGCAGCCCTCGCGGATGGTCATCGGTGAGGTCAGCGACACCCGGAAGTCCGGCTCGCCGCCGTCGACGCGGACGAACGCCCACTCCGGGTTGTGGATCCAGCTCTTCGGGTTGGCCAGCGTCTCGGTGACCATCCGGGCGAACCCCTCGTCGCCGCCGTAGCCGGTGGTGTCCAGGCCGTCCTCGACCTCGACGGTGTAGGTGAACACCCGCCGGGTGCCCTGGCCCACCTGCGGGGCGGTGCCCGGCACGATGTGCCAGGTGCCCGCCCCGGCCTCGGTGAACGGCCCGCCCGCCGGGAGCACGCCGGTGGGCAGGTTGGCGTCGAACTGGGTCAGTCCCTTGGGCGGCGCGCCGACGATGGTGCTGGCCGCGTCCGGGTTCGGGGGGCCCTGGGTGGGGCCCTGGTCGGCGACGGACTCACCGGACGACCCGCTCCCGGTGCCGGTGACGGTCTGGTAGAGCACGATCACGGTGACCACGGTCAGCACCGGCAGGGCGTAGGCGCGCCAGCCGTAGGTGGACACGAACCGGCCCAGCCAACTCTGTTTGCGCCAGTGACGCCGTTCCTCCCGGTTGGAGCGGGCCCGGCCGGAGTCGGCCGCGAGCGGGTCGCGCTGGGCCCGCAGTGGTTCCCGCCACTCGGCGCGCAGCGCGGGAACCCGGGCACCCCCGCCCCGTGCCGGACCGCGTCCCCCTGGCGTACGGGAGTCGTAGGTCACCGCACCAGGATGGCACAGATCAGCGGCCCGACCGCGCCCGGCGCGCCACCGTCGGCGGCCTCCCGGCGGCGGGTAGTAGTGTTCTGGGCGATGACGGCCGGGGCGCCGTGGACACCGGCGCGGCGGGCCGCGCCACCAGGAACCGGATCGAGGATGTGATGAGCGAGCTCGCCAACACCGCGGCGCGGAGAGCACCGCAACCGGCCAACGGTGAAGGCGCCCCGAACGGGGGCAACCGCCGCGGCAACCGGCTGCCGCGTGACGAACGCCGCAGCCAGTTGCTCATCGCGGCCAGCGAGGTGTTCGTCGAGCGCGGCTACCACGCCGCGGGCATGGACGAGATCGCCGACCGGGCCGGCGTCAGCAAGCCGGTGCTCTACCAGCACTTCACCTCGAAGCTGGACCTGTACCTGGCGGTGCTGCAGCGCCACGTCGACAACCTGGTCTCCGGGGTGCGGCAGGCGTTGCGCACCACCACCGACAACCGGCAGCGGCTGCGCGCGGCCGTCGAGGCCTTCTTCGACTTCATCGAGCACGACAGCCAGGGCTACCGGCTGATCTTCGAGAACGACAACGTCAACGATCCGCAGGTGGCCGCTCAGGTCCGGGTCGCCACCGAGGCCTGCACCGACGCGGTGTTCGACCTGATCAGCCAGGACTCCGGGCTGGAGGCGCACCGGGCCCGGATGATCGCGGTGGGCCTGGTGGCCATCAGCGTCGACTGCGCCCGGTACTGGCTGCACGCCGACCGTCCCATCTCGAAGGAGGACGCCATCGAGGGGACGGTGGCGTTCGCCTGGGGCGGGCTGTCACACGTGCCGCTCACCCGTTCTTGACCGACTCGGCGCCCACCACGCCGAAGCCGACCCGGCGGACGTCGCTCGGCCCGATCTCGACGTAGGCGATCCGCGCGGTCGGCACCAGGAATCGCCGCCCCTTCTCGTCGGTCAGGTTGAGCAGGCCCGAGCCCTTCTCCAGCGCCTCGGTGATCACCTTCTCCACCTCGCCGGGTGTCTGCGCGCTGTTGATGACCAGCTCGCGCGGGCTGTCAGTGACACCGATCTTGACCTCCACGCTGGACCCTTTCCGTTCGATCTGCCGTGTTCACCTGAAGGCTAGTTGACGCCGCCGCCGCGCCGCCGCCCGCCCGTCGCGGGCGAAGATCACAGCGGCCGTCACCGGACCTCGACCGAACGGAATCCGGACCGTGATCCGGGCCCGGCACCATGAACCCCAGGAATCACAACCGCACCTTCCGTATCGGCGCCGAAGCGAGAGAGATCCCTGGGTATCACGCAATGAACAGGCACTATCCGCCGCACTCCCGGTATTCGACGACGACCGATGACGCCAGCGCCGACACGATCGTGCTCGACCGCTCCCGCGGGACCGGGTACGACACCGGTTACGCGCCCTGGGCCGACCAGGACGCGTACGCCGACTACGGGGACGCCGATTACGCGCCCGACGAACCCGCCGTGCTGCCGGTGGACCGGCGCTGGATGTGGGTGGCCGGCGGCGCCGCGGCGGTGCTGCTGGTCGCGGTCGTGTGCAGCGTGGTGATCCTCGGCGGCGGCGACTCCGGCGCGGTGTCCGCCCCGGTGACGTCGACCTCCGCCGCCCCGACCGCGGCGGCCGCCGAGGAACCGCCGCGGCGCACCGTCTACGCCACCCCGGCCACCCCGGCCCCGCCGCCCGTGCCCGCGCCGAGTCAGGAGCTGGCACCGGAGACCATCACCACCGTGACCCCGGCCCCGAGCGCGCCGGCCGTCCCGCCGCCCGCGCCGGTCGAGGCCGCGCCGCCGCCGGCGCCGCAGGGCGATCCGCAGCGCACCGTCACCTACCGGGTGACCGGCAACAAGCCGCTGCTGGACCTGGTCACGGTCATCTACACCGACCACCAGGGCGCGCTGCAGACCGAGGTCAACGTCGCGCTGCCGTGGTCCAAGACGGTGGTGCTCGACCCCGGCGTGGGACTCGCCTCGGTGACCGCGACCAGCGTGAACAGTCAGCTCAACTGCGCGGTGACCGACGGCACCGGGGCCACCCTGGCCGCCCAGAACAACAACGCGATCATCGCGACCTGCACCCGCTGACGGTCAGATCAGCCCCAGCTCCCGCATCCGGGCCTCGTGGGTCTGCTGCAGCCGGTCGAAGAACTGCGCGAGCTCGGTCAGGCCCTCGCCGCTGGCCAGCACCAGGTCGACGAGCTCGTCGTGTTCGGCCAGCACGTGCTGGGCCTGGGTGATGGCCTCACCGAGCAGCCGGCGCGACCACAGCGCCAGCCGGTAGCGCTGTTTCTCGCTGGCCGTCACCGCGGCGCGCACCTCGGACACGACGAACTGCGAGTGGCCGGTGTCCGACAGCACGCCGCGCACGACGGTTGCCACCTCGTCCGGCAGTCCGTGCGAGATCTCCAGGTAGAAGTCGGCGGCCAGCGCGTCGCCGATGTAGGTCTTGACCAACGCCTCCAGCCAGGTGCTCGGGGTGGTCACCCGGTGGTAGTTCTCCAGCGCCGGGGCGTACCGGGTCATCGCCGGAACGACATCAACTCCCCTGCGCTGCAACGCATCCCGCAGCAACTCGAAGTGGCCCATCTCGGCCGCGGCCATCAACGCCATGTTGATCCGGCCGGCGAGGTTCGGCGCCATCCGGGCCTCCTCGGTCAACCGGTAGAACGCCGCGACCTCGCCGTAGGCGAGCAGCGCGAACAGCTCGTTGACGCCCGGATGATCGGCCGACACACCCGCCCGCTGCGGGTTTGCCGGCTGGTCGGTGGGGACGGCGGGCTGCGTCGAGTTCATGGGCCCAACTGTAGACAACCGCGGGCGCGTCGCCGCGGCGGCGAACCCGACCCGTTATCATGTACTCAGGTGGCGACTATCTTCGAGCCGCCGCCTGGGAAAATGTGCGTACACGCAGTGGGCCCGCCACCTCAGGCGCCGCGCCCGGCGGTTCGGCTCCGCCCCGCTGACCGGGGTGTTGCGGCCGTGTCATTCGTCGAACTCGTGTGCGCGTGGACGCCATGAGGATTGACACGTGAAAGGCCTCCCCTACACCGCATGACTGCAGACAACAAAACATTCGCCGACCTCGGCGTGCGCGAGGAGATCGTGCGCGCGCTGGCGGAGAACGGCATCGAACATCCCTTCGCGATCCAGGAACTGACCCTGCCGCTGGCGCTGGCCGGCGAGGATCTCATCGGTCAGGCCCGCACCGGCATGGGCAAGACCTACGCCTTCGGCGTGCCGCTGTTGCAGCGGGTCAGCACCGACACCGAACGCCCGCTGACCGGGGTGCCCCGCGCGCTGGTCGTCGTCCCCACCCGTGAGTTGTGCCTGCAGGTGTCGGGCGACCTCGCGGGTGCGGCCAAGTACCTCAAGGCCGAGAACGGCCGCCCGTTCAAGGTCGCCTCGATCTACGGCGGGCGCCCGTACGAGCCGCAGATCGAAGCCCTGCAGAAGGGCGTCGACGTGGTGGTCGGCACCCCCGGCCGACTGCTCGACCTGGCCCAGCAGGGCCACCTGCAGCTCGGTGGGCTGTCGGTGCTGGTGCTCGACGAGGCCGACGAGATGCTCGACCTGGGCTTCCTGCCCGACATCGAGCGGATCCTGCGGCTGATCCCCGACACCCGGCAGTCGATGTTGTTCTCGGCGACCATGCCGGACCCGATCATCACGCTGGCGCGCACCTTCATGAACAAGCCGACGCACATCCGGGCCGAGGCCCCGCACGCGTCGGCGGTGCACTCCACCACCAAGCAGTTCATCTACCGCGCCCACGCGCTGGACAAGGTGGAGCTCATCAGCCGGGTGCTGCAGGCCCGCGGCCGCGGCGCGACGATGATCTTCGCCCGCACCAAGCGCACCGCCCAGAAGGTGGCCGACGAGCTGGCCGAACGCGGGTTCAAGGTCGGCGCCGTGCACGGCGACCTGGGCCAGGGGGCGCGCGAGAAGGCGCTCAAGGCGTTCCGGTCCGGTGAGATCGACGTGCTGGTGGCCACCGACGTCGCCGCCCGCGGCATCGACATCGAGGACGTCACCCACGTCATCAACTACCAGATCCCCGAGGACGAGCAGTCCTACGTGCACCGCATCGGCCGCACCGGCCGGGCCGGCAAGACCGGTGTGGCGGTGACCCTGGTCGACTGGGACGAGCTCACCCGCTGGGAGGTCATCGACAAGGCGCTGGGCCTGGGCTGCCCGGACCCGGTCGAGACCTACTCCACCTCGCCGCACCTGTACACCGACCTGGACATTCCCACCGATGCCGGTGGCCGGGTCGGCGAGGCGCGCGCCAAGTCAGCCCGCCGCGGCGAGCCGCGCGGCACCTCCGAGCGCGTCAGGACCGACGAGTCGGCCGGCGAGGAGCGCCCGAAGCGGCGCGCCCGGGTGCGCCGGCGCACGCTGCGGGGCAAGCCGATCTCCGGTTCGGCCGAGGGCACGACCGCACCCGAGTCCACCGCTCCGGAGCCGTCCGCGCCTGCCGAGCCGGCGGCCGCCGAATCCGGGACCGAGGCACCGGCCGGCGAGGCCGGGTCCGCGCCGGCACGCCGCCGGCGGCGGCGCCGGCGCCCGCGCAAGACGGCGGCGACCGCCGCGGCCGGCGCGACCGCGTCCGCCGGAGCCCCCGAACCGGCCACGGCGTCCGCCGAGTAGCACCGGACGCGCCGGCCGGCGATGGTCCCACCCGAACGCCGTACCCGCGGCGACATCGCGGCCGCGCTCGCGATCGTCGCGGTGCTCGCGGTGGCGGCCGGGCTGATCTGGTGGCACAGCGACGCCCGGGCCACCCGCAACGAGCCCGCCGCGCAGCCGGTGCCCCCGCTCGACACCGTCGCCGACGTGCCCGCCGCGCTGCACGAGCGGTGGCGCGCGCCCAGCCCCGCCACCACCGGACCGGTGGTGGCCGCCGGCAGCGTCGTCACCGGGGACGGGCGCACCGTGCGCGGCCACGATCCGGCCACCGGTGCCCCGCTGTGGCGCTACGAACGCGATGTCGACCTGTGCGGGGTGACCGTCGTCTACGAGTACGCGGTGGCGGTCTACCCGGACCGCCGCGGCTGCGGGCAGGTCACCACGATCGACGGCGAGACCGGCCGGCGCGGCCCGACCCGCAGCGGCTGGGCCGACCCCGAGGTACGGCTGGCCTCCGACGGCACCACGGTGCTGTCCTGGGGCGACAGCCGCCTGGAGCTGTGGCGCTCGGACATGATCCGGATGCTCAGCTACGGCTACGTCGACGCCCGCATCAAGCCCGACGTGCCCGCCTCGCCGCTGTGCCGGCTGGAGTCGGCGGCGGCCAGCTCGGCGGCGGTGTCGGTGCTGGAGGCCTGCCCCGACCAGGACTTCCTGCGGCTGACCCTGCTGCGACCGGCCGACGAGGAGGACCAGCCGCAGCTGCGGCACATCCCGCTCGACGGCGTGCGGTCGGACTCTGGGGCGCGGGTGATCGCCGTCTCCGACACCACCACCGCGGTCTACCTGCCCACCCCGCGGCCGGTGGTGAACATCGTCGACGACACCGGCACCACGATCGCCAGCACCAAGGTCACCACACCGGTGTCGCCGGACGCCACCGCGACCCGGGCCGGCGACCTGATCACCTGGTGGACCGGGGACTCGGTGATGGTGTTCTCCGCCAACGGGCTGCGCTACCGCTACACGGTGACCCCGTCCGGGGCGAACCGGGCGGTCGGGCCTGGCACCCTGATGGCCGGTCGCCTGCTCATCCCGGTGACCGCCGGCTACGACGTGTTCGACCCGGAGACCGGCGCCGGTCAGCGCCACATCCCGCTGTCCCGGCCCACTCAGGAGCAACCCGTGGTGCCGGCCGCCGCCGGTTCGACGCTGCTCGAACAGCGCGGCGCCGAACTCGTCGCCCTCGGCTGAACCGGCCTCAGGGCTCCGGGCTGAAGGTGGGCACGTCCGCGCCGGTCTCCCAGTGCCGGATCAGCGCGTCGGTGAGCTCCCGGTAGGCCATCGCGCCCTTGTTCTTGCGCCCGGTCAGCACCGACGCCCCCGAGGCACTGGCCTCGGCGAACCGCACGGTGCGCGGGATCGGCGGGGCCAGCACCGGCAGGCCGTAGCGGTCGGCGACGTCGAGCAGCACGTCCCGGGTGTGGGTGGTGCGCGGGTCGTACAGCGTCGGCAGCGCGCCGAGCAGCGTGAGCTGCGGATTGGTGATGGCCTGCACGTCGGCCACGGTGCGCAGGAACTGCCCCACCCCGCGGTGGGCCAGTGTCTCGCACTGCAGCGGCACGATCACCTCGTCGGCCGCGGTGAGCCCGTTGAGGGTGAGCACCCCCAGCGACGGCGGGCAGTCGATCACGACCACGTCGAACCGGTCCGCGCCGTCTGCCGCCGACTCCGCGGGCCCGGTGATCTTCGCGAGCGCACGTTTGAGCGCGTACTCCCGCCCGGCCCGCATCAGCAGCATCGCCTCCGCGCCGGCCAGGTCGATGTTGGCCGGCAGCAGCGTCATCCCCTCGGCCGTGTCCAGCAGCGCCGCATCCGGCTCCACCTCGCCGAGCAGCACCTCGTGCACCGAGACCGCCAGCTTGTCCGGATCGTGGCCCAGCGAGAACGTCAGACAGCCCTGCGGATCCAGATCGACGAGCAGCACCCGCAGGCCGCGCTCGGCCAGCGCCGCCCCCAGCGAGGCCACGGTCGTCGTCTTGGCCACCCCACCCTTTTGATTCGCGACCGCAAGTACCCGCGTCACACCGCCATCCTGACACGGCCCGCGGGTCCCGGCCGGTCGTGGGGCAGAATCGCCTGGTGAACGTCTGCCAGCACCGGCTGTTTCTGCTGCGGCACGGCGAGACCGAGTGGTCGCGGGCCGGCCGGCACACCGGCCGCACCGACCTGGAGCTCACCGAGGCCGGGCGGGAACGGGCCCGGCTCGCCGCGGCGGCGGTGGCCGACCTGCGGTTGCACGATCCGCTGGTGCTCGCCAGCCCGATGCGCCGGGCGCTGACCACCGCCGGGCTGGCCGGCCTCACCGTCGCGGAGGTGTCGCCGCTGCTGGCCGAGTGGGACTACGGCGCCTACGAGGGCCGCACCACCGCCGAGATCCGCCGCGAGGTGCCCGACTGGCTGGTGTGGACGCACGGCTGCCCGGGCGGTGAGAGCGTGGCGCAGGTCGAGGCCCGGGCCGATGCCGCCCTGGCACTGGCGCGCCGGCACCTGCCGGAGCGCGACGTGGTGTTCGTCGGCCACGGGCACTTCTCCCGGGCACTGCTGGCCCGCTGGCTGGACCTGCCGGCCGGCGCGGGCATCCGGTTCGCCATGCCGCCGGCCTCGATCGCGGTGTGCGGGTTCGAGCACGGCGTCCCCCAGGTGAGCGCGCTCGGCCTCACCGGCTACCCCCTCCCCGGTCCGTCATGATCCAGATTCCGTCGTTCCTGTTCAGCGGCCCCGCCGGCACCGTGCTCGCCGAGGGCGTCCGTGCCGGCTACCCGGACCTGACCGCCGCGCGCGCCGCGCTGGCCTCGGGCGCCGCGCCGATCGTGGTCGGCGCGCTGCCGTTCGACCTGCGCTCGGCGTGCGCCCTGTTCACCCCGGATGCGGTGCACCGCCCGCCGGCGATGCCGGCCTGGCCGGACGCGCCGCTGCCGCGGGTGCGCATCGCCGGCACCGAGCCGGATCCGGCGGTGCACCGCGGGCGCATCGCCGCCGCGCTGCGCCGGCTCACCGATCCCGCCGACGACCTGCACAAGGTGGTGCTCGCGCGCGCCCTGCGGCTGGCGGCCGACGGCCCGATCGACCCGCGCACGCTGGCCCGGCGGCTGGCCGACGACGACGCCGGCGCCACCACCTATCTGGTGGACCTGACGGCGGCCGGGCCGGACCGTGCCGGCCGGATGCTGGTGGGCGCCAGCCCGGAGCTGCTGGTGGCCCGCCGCGGTGACGTGGTGACCTGCCGCCCGTTCGCCGGATCGGCGCCGCGGCACCGTGATCCGGACGCCGACGCGGCCAGCGGCGCCGCCCTGGCGGCCTCGGCGAAGAACCGCCACGAGCACCAGTTGGTCGTCGATCAGATGCGCAAGGCCCTCGATCCGCTGTGTCTGGACGTGCAGATCGCGCCCGAACCGGAACTCTCCCGCACCGCCGCGGTCTGGCACCTGAGCACCCCGATCACCGCACGGCTACGCGAAAGCACAACCACGGCACTGGATCTGGCGATCGCCCTACACCCCACGCCGGCGGTCGGCGGGGTGCCGACCGAGGCGGCGACCGCGCTCATCGCCGAACTGGAGGGCGACCGCGGGTTCTACGCCGGCGCGGTGGGCTGGTGCACCGCCGACGGGGACGGCAGTTGGGTGGTGTCCATCCGGTGTGCCGAGCTGGCCCCGGACCGCCGCGGCGCCACCGCCTACGCCGGCGGCGGCATCGTCGCCGGGTCCGATCCCGACGACGAAGTCGCGGAAACCACAACGAAATTCACCACCATCCTGTCCGCGCTTGGAGTGCAGCCATGACCGAGACGATTCGCCGCGCCCGCCCCGGCGACGAGACCGAACTGACCGCGATGATCCACGAACTCGCCGAGTTCGAGCACGCCGCGCAGGAGTGCACGGTGACCGCGGCGCAACTGGCCGGGGCGCTGTTCGGTGACCACCCGGTGCTGCACGCCCACCTCGCCGAGGTGGACGGCGAGCCGGCGGGCGCCGCCCTGTGGTTCCGCAATTTCTCCACCTGGGACGGGGTGCCGGGGATCTACCTGGAGGACCTGTTCGTGCGCCCGCGGTTCCGCCGCCGCGGGCTGGCCCGCCGGCTCCTGGCCACGCTGGCCCGGGAGTGCGTCGAGCAGGGCTACACCCGGCTGTCCTGGGCGGTGCTGGACTGGAACACCAACGCGATCGCGCTGTACGACTCGGTGGGCGGCCGGCCGATGCGCGAGTGGATCACCTACCGCGTGTCCGGTCCGGCGTTGTCCGCGCTGGCCGAGTCCTGACCCAGCCACTCCAGCGCCGACGGGCTGAACAGCAGCACCAACGCGGCCAGCGCCACCACGGCCACCACCACCGCGTACAGCCACTGCCCCGAACCGGGGCCCATGTACCAGGACACCGGTAGCAGCAACAGGTTGGCGAACACGGCGATGCCCCGGCCCCAGCGCCGGCCCTGCCACAGCGCCCGTCCGGCCGCGACGACCCCGGCGCCCATGATGGCGAACCAGGCCGCGGTGCCGAACTTGTTCAGGCCGGGCTCGGCGTCGCCCATGAGGCCGCTGACCACGTAGAACACCGCCGCGGCGAGTGCGAGCGCGCCCTCGCACCCGACGATGACAGCCGCTTGACGCACGGTGGACGGAGCAGGAACGGTCACGCCGTCGAGCGTAGAGGGTGGCCGGGCTGCGGTTAGGCTGGGCGCTCGTGCGTGCCGTGCTCATCGTGAACCCCAATGCCACCTCGACCACGCCGGCCGGCCGCGACCTGCTGGCCCACGCCCTGGAGAGCCGGGTGGAACTGACCGTCGCGCACACCGACCACCGCGGCCACGCCATCGAGATCGCCCACGACGCCACCCTGGCCGGGGTCGACGTGCTCATCGTGCACGGCGGTGACGGCACGGTGAACGAGGTGGTCAACGGGGTGCGTGCGGCGGTGCGCCCCGGCGCGCCGGGCCCGGCGGTGGGGGTGGTGCCGGGCGGATCGGCCAATGTCTTCGCCCGGGCGCTGGGCATCAGCCCGGACCCGATCACGGCGACGAACCAGCTGGTCGACCTGCTCTCCGAACACCGCAACGGCGCCCCGTGGCGGCGCATCGGCCTGATGGACTGCGGCGAGCGGTGGGCGGTGTTCACCGCCGGGATGGGGGTGGACGGCGACGTGGTGGCCGCGGTGGAGGCCCAGCGGGCCAAGGGCCGCCGGGTCACCGCGGGCCGGTACGTGCGGGTGGCGGTGCGCGAGGTGCTCGGCAGCCTGCGCGACGAGCCGGCCATCACCCTGCACCTGCCCGGCCGCGAGCCGATCCCCGGGGTGCACTTCGCGTTCGTGTCCAACGCCAGCCCGTGGACCTACGCCAACGCCCGCCCGGTGTGGACCAACCCGACGACGACCTTCGAAACCGGTCTCGGTGTGTTCGCGGTCACAAGTATGAGCCTTTGGCGCAACCTCGCCCTCGTTCGCCAGATGCTGTCGCGTACACCACATCTGGAGGCCAAACATCTGATCCGCCACGACGACCTCCCCGAGGTGAGAGTGACGGCCGCCACTGCGTTGGCCTGTCAGCTCGACGGGGACTACATCGGGCGCCGCGACGCCATGACGTTCCGCTCGGTACCGGATGCACTGGCGGTCATCGCACCCCCACCGAAGCCCTCTGACCTGCGCTGATGCCGAACCGGCGGGGATTTTGGGCGCAGGTGGGTTCAGCCTACTGCACGTGGTCGAGGGCGGGTTCGGCGCGGTGCCGGTCGAGTGACTTTAGACACGTGTTAAGGCAACGCTATTGACTTCTCGTGAGCCTGTGAAAACATCGAATGCAACAGTGCAGAAACATTTCGAGTGCACGCGTTAACACAGCCGCAGAATCGCTCGAGCGCCTTGCTGCGCGCATTTAGTTAGGAGAACTGGAGCTATGGATTGGCGCCACAAGGCGGTCTGTCGCGACGAGGATCCGGAGCTGTTCTTCCCGGTCGGGAACAGTGGCCCGGCGCTCGCTCAGATCGCCGAAGCGAAGCTGGTCTGCAACCGGTGTCCGGTGATCACCGAGTGCCTGACCTGGGCTCTCGAGTCGGGCCAGGACGCCGGTGTGTGGGGCGGCATGAGCGAGGATGAACGGCGCGCCCTGAAGCGACGCAACGCTCGGACCCGGACCCGCACCGGGGTCTGACGGACCGACCACAGACATCGGAACGGCCCCGGCGGACGCCGGGGCCGTTTCTTCTTGCCCGGGGTGCCTACTGCGCGGCTCGGCCGCGGTGTCTACTGCGCGGCTCGGCCGCGG
>NZ_CALDGS010000009.1 GCF_937941905.1 uncultured Mycolicibacterium sp.
CCACGATCGACGGCACCCCGGTGAGGATGTCGACCATGAACGTGGTGAGCTTGCCGAACCGCGTGCCACCGCCGTACTCGACGAGGTAGATCGCGACGAACACCCCGATCGGGATCGAGATCACCGCGCACACCAGGCCCTGCAGCACGGTGCCGACGATCGCGTGGTAGGCCCCGCCGCCGGCCTCGAACGCGGTCATCCCGGCCTGCGAGTGGGTGAACCACACCGGTGAGGTGATCGCCTTGAACCCCTTGGTGATCACCGAGTACAGCACCCACAGCAACGGCACCAGCGCGATCAGCACCGACAGGGTGACCAGCACGGTGGCGACACCGTTGGTCACCTTGCGCCGCAGCGAGACCCCCTGGAAGGTGGTGGCCTTGACCGGGCGGTCCAGTGTCGAGGTCATCGGGACCCCTTTCCGGCGACCGCGGCGCGGGCCAGCGAGTTCACCACGAAGGTCAGGATGAACAGCACCAGGCCCGCGGCGATGTAGGCACCCGCCTTGTACTGGTCGTTGAATTCGCTTGCGGTGGCGGCGATCTTGCTGGCGAAGGTGTAGCCGCCGTCGAACAGCGACCAGCCGAAGCCGCGCTGGGTGCCGCGCAGGATGATCAGCAGCGCGATGGTCTCACCGAGTGCGCGGCCCAGGCCGAGCATCGCGCCGCTGATGTAACCGGACATGCCGAACGGCAGCACGGTGGTGCGCACCACCTCCCACCGGGTGGCGCCCAGCGCCAGCGCCGCCTCGATCTGGCCGCGCGGCGTCTGCGCGAACACCTCCCGGGTCACCGCGGTGATGATCGGCAGGATCATCACCGCCAGCACGATGCCCGCCGTGAAGATCGTGCCGCCGCCGGCCACCGACGCCGAACCGGTCTTGAACAGAAACAGCCAGCCCAGGTTCTGGTTGAGCCACAGCGCAATCGGTTTGAGCACCGGCGCCAGCACGTACAGGCCCCAGACGCCGTAGATGATCGACGGCACCGCGGCCAGCAGATCGACCGTATAGCCCAGCGGGCCGGCGACGCGCCGGGGCGCGTACTGGGTGAGGTAGATCGCGATGCCCAGCGCGATCGGCATCGCCAGGATCAGCGCGAACACCGAGACGAACACGGTGACCTGAAGCAGGTCCAGGATGCCGAAGTGCATCGCCGACGTGTCGGTGGTCACCCAGTTGCCGCGGTAGAGGAAGAAGTTCTCCTCGTTGCGCATCAGCGCCGGGATGGCCCGCCACAGCAGGAACACACCGATCGCGACGATCAACGCGACGATGACGACGCCCGAGCCCTCCGCCAGGCCGCGGAAGACGCGGTCCCCGAGCCGTTCCTTGGCGTGGCGCGACGGGTCGGTGGAGATCGGCGTCGGCTCCGGGAAGGGTGCAGCGAGCGCTTCACCCGATCCCGAATCGGACGGATTAGGGATTGTCACTTCGAGCCTATCGGTCATCGGTCCCAGCTACCTATCCTCACCGTATCGGGGCAGGTGCGCCACGAAACTAGGCGATCGCGTCGATCGAGGTGAGCAGGCGCTCCTTGAAGCGCTCCGGCAGCGGGACGTAACCGGCGGGCGACAGGTTCTGCTGACCCTCGTTGGCCGCCACGGTCAAAAACGACTTGACCGCGGCCGCGGTCTGCGGGTCGTAGCCCTTCGAGCACACGATCTCGTAGGTCGCCAGCACCAGCGGGTAGGCGCCTGGCTCCCGGGTGGCGTAGAGCGAGGCGAGGTCGAGCACCAGGTCGTTGCCCTCTGCGGCGAACGTCGCGGCGTCGATCGCCTTGCTGGCGGACTCGTCGGTCAGCTCGACCGGGCCGGCACCGCTGTCGATCCGGGCGAAGGGCACCCCGGCCTGCTCGGCGAAGCCCTTCTCCACGTAGCCGATCGCGCCCTCGGTGGACTGCACGGCCTGCACGACGCCCGCGGACTTCTGGGCGCCCTCGCCCGCGCCGCCCTGGAACTCGCTGCCGTCGCCCTTGGTCCAGCTCTGCGGCGCGGCGGCGGCCAGGTACTTCTGGAAGTTGTCGGTGGTGCCCGAGGAGTCGGAGCGGTAGATCGGGGTGATGCCGAGGTCCGGCAGGTCGGCGTCCGGGTTGAGCGCGGTCAGCGCCGGGTCGTTCCACCGGGTGATCCCGCCGGAGAAGATCCCGGCCAGCACGTCGGCGTTGACGGTCAGGGTGTCGACCCCGGGCAGGTTGTAGGCGAGCGCGACCGGGCCGAACACCAGCGGCAGGTTCCAGGCCGGGTTGCCGTCGCAGCGTTCGGCGGCCTGGGCCACCTGATCACCCTTGAGCGGGGAATCCGAGCCGGCCAGGTCGACCTGGCCGGCGATGAACTGCTCGCGGCCCGCGCCCGAGCCGGTGGGGTTGTAGGCGAGGTTCTTGCCGGGGCACAGCTTGCCCCAGACCTTGTTGAACTCGGCGATCGCGTTCTGCTGGGCGGTCGAGCCCTCGGCGGTGATCGAGTTCTTCCCGCCGCACTCGGCCGACGACGGGGTGTCCGACCCCGACGCCCCGGCGGGGGTGTTGTCGTCGCTGCCGCACGCGGCCAGGGTCAGCGCCGCGGCCGCGGTGAGGGAGATGCCGAGCGTCCTACCGAAGTTGAGCTTCACAGATCCCGAACGTATGCGGCCCCGGTGCACGAACAGGTGATGGCGGGTGAACGGCCGGTGAACAGGTCTAAGCGGACGGGTGCGGCGCGCGGTAGGCGACGTCGCTGGCGTAGACGTCGAAGCCGAGGTTGCGGTAGGTCTTCACCGCCGCGGTGTTGTCGGCCTCGACGTAGAGCATCACGGTCGGGTCCGCGCTGGCCGCCAGGCGCTGGGCGAGGTGGTGCAGGCCGATGAGGGTGAGCACGTAGCCCAGGCCGCGGCCCTGGGCGGCCGGGTCCACCCCGACGACGTACACCTCGCCGGTGTCGGCGTCGTGCACCTTGGTCCAGTGGAACCCCAGCAGCCGGCCGGTGGCGGTGTCGCGGGCCAGGAACAGCCCGGCCGGGTCGAACCACGCCTCGCCGCGGCGCTCCTGCAGGTCGGCCACGGTCCAGCCGCCCTGTTCGGGGTGCCAGTCGAAGGCGGCGTTGTTGACCCGCAGCAGTTCCGCGTCGTCGGCGGGCCCGGCGTAGGTGTCGATGCGCACCCCGTCGGGGATCCGCACCGGCGGCAGGTCGGTCAGCGGCCGACGCATCTGCAGCAGCTCGCGCACCACCGTCAGCCCGAGCGCGGCCGCGGTGGCGCGGGCCGGCTCGAGGTTGCCGTGCGCCCAGATCCGCGCGCCCGCACCGCCGGCGGCCAGCCCGGTGCGGATGAGCGCCGACCCGATGCCGCGGCGGCGGAAGTCGGGGTGCACGACGGCCTCGGCCATGGCGGGGGCGCCGTCGCGGGCCGGGGCCAGGTTCAGGTAGCCGACGATGCGGCCGTCGACGCCGGCCACCAGGTGCCGGGTGCGGTCGGCGCGCAGCTCGCGCAGCACCTGCTCGCCCACCGGGGCGATGCCGTCGTGGTCGGTGGCCGCGCCGATGAGCGCGCGCACGTCGTCCTGTTCGGCGGCGTCGAGCCGCTCATGCCAGAGAGGAGTCACTGGGTCTGCAACGGATCCAGGGAGTCGGGAACGCTGTCGGGGGCCTCAGGGTAGTCGGCGTCGTCGGGGAACTCGGTGGCGGTCTCCCCCGACGGGGTACGGGTGCGGGCGGGCCGGACCGCCTT
The DNA here is from genome assembly GCF_937941905.1 of uncultured Mycolicibacterium sp. Lineage (GTDB taxonomy): Bacteria > Actinomycetota > Actinomycetes > Mycobacteriales > Mycobacteriaceae > Mycobacterium. The sequence goes on from NZ_CALDGS010000009.1 coordinate 3,701, forward strand.
GTAACCGACGTTGCGGACGGTGCCGATCAGCGACTCGTACTCCGGGCCGAGCTTGGCGCGCAGCCGCCGCACGTGCACGTCGACGGTCCGGGTGCCGCCGAAGAAGTCGTAGCCCCACACCTCCTGCAGCAGCTGGGCCCGGGTGAACACCCGGCCGGCGTGCTGGGCGAGGTACTTGAGCAGCTCGAATTCCTTGTAGGTCAGGTCCAGCGGCTTGCCGCGCAGCCGGGCGGTGTAGGTGGCCTCGTCGATGACGAGCTCGCCGAGGGTGATCTTGCCGGCGTTCTCCTGGTTGGCCGCCCCGCCGCGGCGGCCCATCAGCAGCCGCAGCCGGGCGTCGATCTCGGCGGGCCCGGTGCTGGGCAGCAGGATCTCGTCGATCCCCCACTCGACGTTGACCGCGACCAGCCCGCCCTCGTTGAGCACCGCCACCACGGGCACCGAGGTCCCGGTGGAGCCGAGCAGCCGGCACAGCCCACGCGCGGCGGCCAGGTCGGTGCGGGCGTCGACGATCGCCACGTCGGCACCCCCGGCCTCCAGCAGCGAGGACACCTCGGTCGGGGCGGACCGCACGTTGTGGGGAAGCAGTGACAGCGCGGGCAACACCGATTCCGGGTGGGGATCGGTCGTGAGAAGTAAAAGGTCCACCTGGCCCTCCAGCGTGCTGGCACATTCCCCGTGGACGTCGATGTCGGCGGGTGATCTCCCAGATTCATGGCTGACACGTGGCCGTTACCCGGCCGACAGCTGACCTAACGATAGCGCGCCACCTGCGACTCGGCCCGATCAAGCGAGCGGATCGCGACGTCGGCCACAATGGCCGGGTGCGCAAGCTGGTGATCGGGGTGGCCGCGACGCTGACCGTGCTGATCGTCGCCGCGGTCGGGGTGGACTTCGGCGCGGCGATCTACGCCGAGTACCGGCTGGCCCGCAGCCTGCGCACGGCCAACCAGCTCAACTGGGACCCGACCGCCGCCATCCTGGGCTTTCCGTTCCTCACCCAGGCCGCCCGGCACCACTACGACGAGATCGAGCTGCGCGCCTACGGGGTGGAGCACCCGGTGGTGGGCAAGGTGTCGCTGGAGGCCACGCTGCACGACATCGACCCGCTCGACGGCTCCTGGCTGATCGGCCCGGACGCGACGCTGCGGGTCGGCATGGTGGAGAGCCGCATCCTCATCGACTCCACCCACGTGGGGCGCCATCTGGGCATCACCGATCTGCTGGTGGAGGCGCCGGAGCCGGAGTCCGAGGACGACACCACCGAGTCCGGCATCTCCGTGCCGCACGGCGTGGTGTTCACCGGAACCCCCAGGCAGGTGGGGCTCTCGGAGCGGGTGAGCATCTCGGTGGACCTGTCGCTGACCGGCCCGGACCGCAGCACGCTGGTGATCACCGCGACCCACGTGCTCACCGGCCCCGGCACCGCCGACACCGAGGTGCCCGAGGACAAACTGGCCGCGGTGCTGGCGGCGTTCTCCGGCACCATCCCGGACCAGCGGTTGCCCTTCACGCCGGCGCCGACGGCCTACGGCGCGCGCGGGTCGGATCTGGTGATCGAGGGCATCGCCGCGGAACAAACCCTCCCGCTGTCGGGGTTCCGTCGGATATGAGCACTGCGCTGGCCGTGGTGGTCACGGCGGTCATCGCCGCGACCGGAGTGGCGTTCGTCATCGGCCGGCTGCTGACGCTGCGGTCGGGGATGCTGCGCGCCGCCGAGCAGGCCGCCGATGTGGACACCGCCGGACTGGACCTGTCGACGGAAGGACCGACCATCGTGCACTTCTCCGCACCGTGGTGCGGGCCGTGCGCGGCGGTGCGCCGGGTGGCCGAGCAGATCTGCGCCGACCTGCCCGGGGTGCACCACAGCGAGATCGACATCGACGAGAATCCGGAACTGGCACAGCGTTTTTCAATCCTCTCGCTGCCGACGACGCTGATTTTCGACGCGGCCGGCAAGCTGCGCTACCGCACCAGCGGGGTGCCCCGCGCCGACGAGTTGCGGACGTTGCTCACACCCTGGTTGGCCTGAACGGCCCGCTCTGGGTAAGCTGTCGGCGTGTTCGCCCGCCTTGAGCTTTCGCTCACCAAGCGCCGCACAGTCGATCTGTGCCGCGTTGCGGGCTGCTGCTGTTGCTGTTGTTGTTGCCGCTGAGCGCGTCGCGACCCGATCCGTTCGCACCCGCTCGTTCCCGGCAGCCGATGAGGCATCTCCCAGCCGACCTCATGCAACAGGAGCGCGTCCATGTCAACGAACACCCGGCCACCGATCAGCACCGCACCCGCCGACCAGGTGGATGTGCGCGGCCCCCGGTTCGCGGCGTGGGTGACCTCCGCGGTGCTCGTCGCCGCGCTGTTCGCCTCGACCGTTGACCCCACCGCCGCGGCGATCCTGCTGGCCGCCCAGGCCGTGGTGTTCGCCATCGGCGCGTTCGCCGGCCCGCGGCGCCACCCCTACGGCGTGCTGTTCGCCCGGCTGGTGGCGCCCCGGTTGGGTCCGGCCGTCGAGCGCGAGCCCGCCGCGCCGGTTCGCTTCGCCCAGTTCGTGGGTCTTGTCTTCGCCGCGGCCGGATTCGGGGGGTTCGCGGCGGGCCTGACCGGGCTGGGGCTGGCCGCCACCGCCCTGGCCCTGATCGCCGCCCTGCTCAACGCCGTCTTCGGCATCTGTCTGGGCTGTCAGCTGTACCCGCTGGTCGCACGGCTCCGGCCGGCGTCCAACCCCTAACTCCGTTCGGAAAACCAAGCGAAAGGACCATGTATGGCACGCTCCGACGTCCTGGTCACAGCAGACTGGGTCGAGAGCAATCTGAACGCGCCGAAGACGGTGCTCGTCGAGGTCGACGAGGACACCTCGGCCTACGACCACGGGCACATCCCGGGCGCGGTCAGGATCGACTGGAAGAAGGATCTGCAGGATCCGGTGCGCCGTGACTTCGTCGACGCCGAGCAGTTCTCGAAGCTGCTGTCGGAGAAGGGCATCGCCAACGACGACACCGTGATCCTCTACGGCGGCAACAACAACTGGTTCGCCGCCTACGCCTACTGGTACTTCAAGTACTACGGCCACCAGAACGTCAAGCTGCTCGACGGTGGCCGTAAGAAGTGGGAGCTCGACGGGCGCCCGCTGACCACCGAGGTGCCGAACCGGCCCGCCACCACCTACGTCGCCAAGGAGCCGGACAACAGCATCCGCGCCTTCCGCGACGAGGTGATCGACGCCATCGGCAAGAAGAACCTGGTCGACGTGCGCTCTCCCGACGAGTTCTCCGGCAAGATCCTGGCTCCGGCGCACCTGCCGCAGGAGCAGAGCCAGCGTCCGGGCCACATCCCGGGTGCGATCAACGTCCCGTGGAGCAAGGCGGCCAACGAGGACGGCACCTTCAAGTCCGACGAGGAGCTGGCCAAGCTCTACGCCGACGCCGGCCTGGACACCGCCAAGGAGACCATCGCGTACTGCCGCATCGGCGAGCGCTCGAGCCACACCTGGTTCGTGCTGCGCGAGCTCCTCGGCCATCAGAACGTCAAGAACTACGACGGTAGTTGGACGGAATACGGCTCCCTGGTGGGGGCCCCGATCGAGTTGGGAAACTGAACGAACATGTGCGCTCCTCCGAAGCAAGGTCTGACCCTGCCCGCCAGCGTTGATCTGGAGAAGGAGACCGTCATCACCGGTCGCGTGATCGACGGCTCGGGCCAGCCGGTCGCCGGCGCCTTCGTGCGCCTGCTGGACGCCGGCAACGAGTTCACCGCCGAGGTGGTCGCCTCGGCCACCGGTGACTTCCGGTTCTTCGCCGCTCCGGGTACCTGGACGGTGCGGGCCCTGTCGCCGGTGGGCAACGGTGACGCCACCGTGGCGCCGTCCGGCGCCGGCATCCACGAGGTGGACGTCAAGGTCGCCTGACCTTCCCTCCGTTCCCGCGAGCGACCGTGTTTGTACGCCACACTGTGCAAACACGGTCGCTCGCGGCGTGTCGGGGGACCCCGAACGTGTGTACCGGGGCACCCCGAGCCACCCTGTTCCCGACGAACTAGACTTTCCGCCGTGGTCCTTTTTTTTGAGATCCTGCTGGTTGCGGCCGTCGTGGTGATCACCTGGTTCGCGCTGTACGCGCTGTACCGCCTGATCACCGACGAGTCGTGACCGACGACGACCGACTCGACACCCCCGGCCCGGTCCGGGGTTCCGGTGACCGCGCCATCGCCGAGGCGGCCGAACGCGCCAAGGTGACGGCGGGCCGCAACATCCCGGATTTCGACGATCTGCCGCTGCCCGCGGACACCGCGAACCTGCGCGAGGGCGCCGACCTGCACGACGGGCTACTCGCGCTGCTGCCCCTGGTCGGGGTGTGGCGCGGCGAGGGGCAGGGCCGCGACGCCGACGGCGACTACCGGTTCGGCCAGCAGATCGTCGTCTCGCACAACGGTGCGGACTACCTGAACTGGGAGTCGCGGTCCTGGCGGCTGACCGAGGGCGGCGAGTACGAGCAGCACGCGCTGCGCGAGACCGGCTTCTGGCGGTTCGTCCCCGATCCGGAGGATCCGTCCGAGACCCAGTCGATCGAGTTGCTGCTGGCCAACGCCGCCGGCTACATCGAGCTGTTCTACGGCCGACCGCTGTCCCAGACGTCGTGGGAGCTGGTCACCGACGCGCTGGCGCGCAGCCGCTCCGGTGTGCTCATCGGCGGGGCGCGCCGGCTCTACGGCATCGTCGAGGGCGATCTCGCCTATGTCGAGGAGCGCGTGGACGCCGACGGCCAGCTGGTGCCGCACCTGTCGGCGCGGCTCAAGCGCTACGCCGGCTGAGCCCGGCGAACCTGCCAACAACTTTCCTCGGCAACTACCGGTGGGCACCCCCGGCCGGATGCGACACTTTGCTCATGCCCCGTCGACTGGGAAGAAATTCGACGCCAAGTGCGAACTCCGAGCCGGCCGAGGATCGCGGTGAGACCCGCGCCGAGGAGATGGCCCGCGCGGCCGCCGATCTGTTCCAGCGGTTCGGCTTCCAGAACGTCAGCATCGAGCGGATCGGGGCGGCCGTCGGCCTGACCGGCCCGGCGGTCTACCGCCATTTCAAGGGCAAGCACGACATCCTGGCGCACGCGCTGATGAACCAGGGCGAGCTTGCCGAACGGATCTGCCGTCGCACCGACGAGCAGGGGGGCACCCCGAGGAGAAGCTGCGGCTGCTGCTGTCCCGGTTCGGCGAGATGACCGCCAACGGCGACGAGGCCACCCTGTGGCGGCGCGAGCAGCGCCACCTCGACGACACGCAGCGCGAGGTGCTCCGCCGGCACATCGCCGCCAGTCAGGAGGTCTTCGCCGACCGGATCGCCGCCGCGCGGCCCGGGCTCGGGGTGCGCAAGGCCCGGCTGCTCGCCCTGGCGGTGCTGGTGATGTACGCCAACACCCCGGAGTTCCGCGGCACGCTGTCCCAGGACCGGCTGCTGCAGTTGCAGACCGCGATGGCCCGGGCGCTCATCGACTGCGAGCTGCCCGACCCGGAGCCGGGCGTCCGGCCGCTGCCGGAGCCGGGGCGGCGCCGCCCGGCCGGCCGGCGCGAGCGCATCCTGGACGTGGCCGCCCGGTTGTTCAACGAGCGCGGGTTCCACAACGTGCAGATGAACGACGTCGCCCGCGCCGCCGAGATCTCCACCGCCACGCTCTACCAGCATGTGAACAGCAAGACCGACGTGCTGCGCGCGGTGCTGGAGCGGGGCGCGCAGGGCCTGCACTATGTCACCGCCGAGGCGCTGGCCTGCGCCGCCACCCCGCGGCAGGCGCTCGACGCGCTCATCGAGTCCTACATCCGTCAGGTGCTCGGGGTGCACGGGCGGGTGATGTCGATCCTGACCACCGACCTGCTCTACCTGCCCGAGCAGGTACAGGCCGCGCTGCGCGAATCGCAGCGCGAGTACATCGCCGAGTGGGTCGCGGCGATCGAGGCGCTCACCGAGGGGCTGACCGCCGTCGACGCCGGTGTGCTGGCCCGGGCCGCCATCGGCGTGCTCACCGACCTGGCCTCGCTGCCCGTGGTGCGGCAGCGGCCGGGTGTGATCGCCGAGCTCACCGCGATCGCCCGCGCGATGGTGCTGCTGCCGGGGCCGTCGGACGTGGCCGACCTCGCCGCGGCCGTCGCTAGCGCGACTCGCTGAGCAGCGGCGCGATCCCCGGCCCGGTCAGCCATTCCTTCTGCATCCGGAACAGATCGCCGTTGTCGCCGAGCTCGTCGACGGCCCACGACACGCACTCGGTCAGCGGGCTGTCCTTGGGCAGCACGATGCCGAACTCCTCGCCGTTGCCGGGTTCGGGCGGCAGCTGGCCGACGATGATCGAGCCGGGCAGTTCGAACTGCATGGAGAACGCGGTGGGCAGGTCGACGACGAGCACCTCGATCCGGCCGGCGGCCAGCGCGTCGCGGGCCGCCTCATTGGTCGGGTAGTCGATCACCGTGCCGGTCTCCGACAGCCGGCGGGCGGTGTCGAGGCTGGTGGAGCCGGCCTGGGCGCCCATCCGCAGACCGCGCAGCCCCTCGATGTCGGTCACCCCGTCGGCCGGCGTGCCCGGCATGGCGAGGAAGGCCTGGGTGACGTTGTAGTACGGCGCGGAGAAGTCGACCCACTGCGCGCGTTCGTCGGTGATCGAGATCTGTTCCAGCGCGGCGTCGAAGTTCTTCGGCCCGGGCGCGATGACCTCGTTGAACGGCACCCGCACCCAGCGCACCTCGTCGCGACGGTAGCCGAGCTTGTCGGCCACCGCGTAGGCGACCGCCGACTCGTAGCCCTGTCCGTTCTCCGGCTGGTTGTTGATGTACCAGGGGTGGTAGACCGGCTCGTCGGCGGCGAAGGTGAGCCGCCCGGGTACGAGCGTGTCCAGCGCATCCTTGTGGCAGCTCCGCTCGCCGGTGCGTTCGCCCGCCTGCTCGGCGATCTCCCCGGTGCCGGCACATCCGGTCAGCGCGGCCAGCAGCACGACGGCCGCGACCAAGCTCACACGCATAGGCGGCATCATCGCATGCCACAGTCCGCCGGGCGCGGGGACGGGGGCGTCGACCGGGTCCGGATATGGAGCGGCCCCCGAGCCGTGGTTCCTGGCTGGACGGGCCGAGGGGCTCGGGGGCCGGGTGACTGCGGGGAATTCGCCGGCGCGCGCCAGGTGAAATCTCCGCCTGCGCAGCAGCTAGCGCGCAGCCACCTCACAAGTCCATGAATCAGTCAATTCGCCGGACCACCTCCTTCCCTGTGTACGAGCGACCGTACTCCTCCGGCGCCGGGTTGAAAACCGGATTTCGGGGCGCGCCTCAGCGGTCGGAGACGACGGCGGCGTCGACGAGTTCGGCCAGCTCGGCGGCCAGCGGTGCGGTCGGCAGCGGCCGGCCGTCGAGGGTGTGCACGCGGGCGGCCAGGGTGATCGAGGAGACCAGCCACACCCCCTGGGCGGTGAACAGGTCCGCCGGCCGCAGCGCCCGGTAGTCGCAGTCGTAGCCCTTGTCGCGGGCCACCTCGAACAGCGCCTGCTGGGTGGTGCCGCGCAGGATCGGGTACCAGGGCGGCGGGGTGAGCAGGGTGGGGTTGCCGTCGACCTCGGTGGCGATCACCACCGTGGAACGCGGCCCCTCCAGCACGTAGCCGTCGGTGCTGACGAACACCACGTCGCCGGCACCGAGGCGTTCGGCGTGCCGCAGGGCGGCCATGTTGACCGCGTAGGACAGCGTCTTGGCGCCGGCCAGCAGCCAGGGCATGGTGTCCGCCCCGGTGGCGGGCAGGCCGCGGTCCAGGGTCACCGCCGCCACCCCGTCGCGGCGGGCGGCGGCGATCCGGTCCGGCAGCGGGGGGATGGTGGCGTAGGCGGTCGGCGGGCCGCCGCTCTCCCGGCCGCGGCTGTAGACCAGCCGCAGCGCCCCCTCACCGCCGCCCTCGGCGGTCCACTGCCGCACCCCGCGGTCGACGGCCGTGCGCCAGGCGTCCAGGTCGGGTGCGGGCAGATCGGCCAGCCGGGACGACTGCGCCAGCCGGTTCAGGTGCGCCTCGAGCAGACAGGCCCGCCCGTCGCGCACCAGCAGCGTCTCGAACACCCCGTCGCCGCGCACCGCGGCCAGGTCGTCGGCGTGCAGCAGCGGGGCGGCCGGGTCGTGCAGTTGCCCGTCCAGCGTGACCAGGACCCGCGGTCGGCTCGCCATGAACGACCAGCCTAGCCGTCCGTAGGCTGGAGTCATGTCCGCTGTACCGGCACCCGAAACCGGCCCGGACGCCGGTGCCGTCTGGCACTACGGCGATCCGCTCGGCGAGCAGCGCAGCGCGGCCACCGGCGCGGTGGTGGTGGACCGCTCGCACCGGGCGGTGCTGCGGCTGACCGGCGCCGAGCGCCGCGGCTGGCTGCACAACCTGACCACCCAGCACGTCGCGGACCTGCGACCGGGCGCGGTGGTGGAGAACCTCAGCCTCGACGCCCAGGGCCGTGTCGAGGATCACTGGATCCAGACCGAGCTGGCCGAGGCGACCGTGCTGGACACCGAGCCGTGGCGGGGTGAGCCGCTGCTGACGTATCTGCGCCGGATGGTGTTCTGGGCCGACGTGCAGATCGAACCGGCCGAGCTGGCCGTGCTGTCGCTGCTCGGCCCGGCGCTGGCCGGTGCGCCGGTGCTCGAGGCGCTGGGCCTGGACGCGCTGCCGGCGGAGGCCACCGCGGTGCCGGTGCCGGGCGGCTTCGTGCGGCGCATCCCGTCGCAGGGGCTGGAACTGGACCTGGTGGTGGCGCGCGCCGAGGCCGCCGACCGGGTGCAGCGGCTCGTCGCGGCCGGGGTGCGCCGGGCCGGGGTGTGGGCCTACGAGGCGCACCGGGTGGCCGCGGTGCGGCCCCGGCTCGGGGTGGACACCGACGAGCGCACGATCCCGCACGAGGTGGGCTGGATCGGCGGGCCGGGCGAGGGCGCGGTGCATCTGGACAAGGGCTGCTACCGCGGCCAGGAGACGGTCGCGCGGGTGCACAACCTGGGCCGGCCGCCGCGGATGCTGGTGTTGCTGCACCTCGACGGCTCGGTGGACCGGCCGGCCACCGGGGACCCGGTGCTGGCCGGGGGACGGCCGGTGGGCCGGGTGGGCACCGTCGTCGACCACGTCGACCTGGGGCCGGTGGCGCTGGCGCTGGTCAAGCGCGGGCTGCCGGCCGACACCGAACTCGCCGTCGGCGCCGACGGGACCGTCGGCGCGGCGATCGACCCGGACTCGGTGCCGCCGCCGGACGCACCGGGCGCGGGCCGGCTCGCCGTCGAGCGGTTACGTCGCGGAGGGTAGGGCCTCTAAGCAGAAGCGTTCCGGGCACGGTAAAGTGTCGGCAGGACGAAACAGGACAGACAGATCGGAGCCGCCCCTCAATCGGGCCGCTCCGTTATTGCGCAAGGGGGTCCCCCCATGGGCCGCGGCCGGGCAAAGGCAAAGCAGACGAAGGTTGCTCGCGAGCTGAAGTACAGCTCACCACAGACGGATTTCGAGCGGCTTCAGCGGGAACTGTCCGGCGCTTCCAAGAAGTCGGACGAGGTCGACGACTACGACGACTACGGCTACAAGGACTGGGACGACCAGGACGACTGGCGCCGCTAGCCCGCTCGTTTTCTCCGTCACACACGCGCACACGCCGCCCGATCGGTCGGTACCGTCGCCGGTCGGGCGGCGTGTCGTGTGCACCGCGGAAAGGTGACGGGCGTCACTAGAACCGGTCACTAGAACCGGGGGTGCTGGCCGACCAGCCGGGCCCGCGGCTCGTCCTTGCCGCTCTTGTTGACCGTGCCGAGCACCCAGCAGTCGAGGTGGCGGGCGGTCAGGATGGCCAGCGCGCGGTCGGTGTCCTCCGGCGCCACCACGGCGACCATGCCCACCCCCATGTTGAAGGTGCGCTCCATCTCGGCGCGCTCGATGCGACCGCGCTGGGCGATCATCTGGAACACCGGGGCGGGCGTCCAGGTGCCGCGGTCGAGTTCGGCGGTCAGCCCCTGCGGGATGACGCGTTCCAGGTTGCCGACCAGCCCGCCACCGGTGACGTGGCAGAAGGTGCGCACCTGGGTCTCGGCGACCAGCGCCAGGCAGTCCTTGGCGTAGATGCGGGTGGGTTCCAGCAGCTCCTCGCCCAGGGTGCGGCCGAACTCCTCGACGTGCCCGGCGAGGTTCATCCGGTCGATCTCCAGCAGCACCTTGCGGGCCAGCGAGTAGCCGTTGGAGTGCAGCCCGGACGAGCCCATGGCGATGATCACGTCGCCGGGCTTGACCCGGTCCGGGCCGAGCACGTCGTCGGCCTCGACGATGCCCACGCCGGTGGCGGACAGGTCGTAGTGGTCGGGGGCCATCAGGCCGGGGTGTTCGGCGATCTCGCCGCCGACCAGCGCGCAGCCGGCCTGCACGCAGCCCTCGGCGATGCCGGCGACGATCTCGGCGATGCGCTCCGGCACGGTGCGGCCCACCGCGATGTAGTCCTGCAGGAACAACGGCTCGGCGCCGCAGACCACGAGGTCGTCGACGACCATGGCGACGAGGTCCAGGCCGACGGTGTCGTGCTTGTCCATGGCCTGGGCGATGGCCAGCTTGGTGCCCACGCCGTCGGTCGAGGAGGCCAGGATCGGCTCGCGGTAGCCACCGCGCAGCTTGAACAGGCCGGCGAAGCCGCCCAGCCCGCCCAGAACCTCCGGGCGGGTGGCCCGGTCGGCGAGGGGCTTGAGCAGTTCGACCGCCCGGTCACCGGCTTCGATGTCCACACCGGCCGAGGCGTAGGAGATGCCGTGTTCTTCGGCGTTGTCCGTCATCGAGTCACAGGCTACCGGCCCGACTCCCGCGAGCAGTCGCCAACTCCCCCGCAACGGCCCGTCCCAGGGGGTGTACAGGTCTGCTCGCGGAGGGAAGGTGGGCGGTCAGGGCCGGCGCAGGGCCGAGACGTTGTCGTTGTCGGCCTGCACCGGGATACCGCTGCGCGCGGCGCTGGCCAGCATGTGCTCGATGACGTTCTTGCCCAGCGCGGACTCGCCCGGCAGCTCGATCGGGTACTCGCCGTCGAAACAGGCCCGGCACAGCCGTTCGGCGGGCTGCTCGGTGGCCTCGACCATGCCCTGCTGGGAGATGTAGCCGAGGGTGTCGGCGCCGATGGCGTGCCGCACCGCCTCGACCATCTCGTCGGGGTTCTCCACCGCGTTGGCGATGAGCTCGGCGGGGGTGGCGAAGTCGATGCCGTAGAAGCACGGCCATTTCACCGGCGGCGAGGCGATCCGGACGTGCACCTCGGCCGCGCCGGCCTCGCGCAGCATCCGCACCAGTGCGCGCTGGGTGTTGCCGCGCACGATCGAGTCGTCGACGACGATCAGCCGCTTGCCGCGGATGTTCTCGCGCAGCGGGTTGAGCTTGAGCCGGATGCCGAGCTGGCGGATGGTCTGCGAGGGCTGGATGAAGGTGCGCCCGACGTAGGCGTTCTTCATCAGGCCCTGCCCGAACGGGATGCCGGACTCCTGGGCGTAGCCGACGGCGGCCGGCACCCCGGACTCGGGCACCCCGATGACCAGGTCGGCGTCGACGGGCTTCTCCCGGGCCAGCCGGCGGCCGATCTCCACGCGGGTGGCATGCACCGACCGGCCGTTGAGATTGGAGTCCGGGCGGGCCAGGTAGACGTACTCGAACACGCAGGTCCGCGGCGTGGCCGGGGCGAACCGGGTGGTGCGCACCCCGTCGGCGTCGATGGCCAGCAGCTCACCGGGTTCGATGTCGCGCACGAAGGAGGCGCCGACGATGTCCAGCGCGGCGGTCTCCGAGGCGACCACCCAGCCGCGGTCCAGCCGGCCCAGCGACAGCGGCCGCACGCCGTACGGGTCGCGCGCGGCGTAGAGCGTGTTCTCGTCCATGAAGGTCAGGCAGAACGCGCCCCGCACGGTGGGCAGCAACTCGAGGGCGGCCCGCTCCAGCGTGGAGTCGGCCGCGCCGTGGGCGAGCAGGGCGCCGAGGATGTCGGAGTCGGTGGTGGCCGTCGGCCCGCTGCGGTTGCCCAGCAGCCCGGCGGCGCGGGCGCGTTCGGCCAGTTCGGCGGTGTTGACCAGGTTGCCGTTGTGGCCGAGCGCCACGCCGGTGCCGGCGGCGGTGTTGCGGAACACCGGTTGGGCGTTCTCCCAGGTGGTGGACCCGGTGGTGGAGTAGCGGCAGTGCCCGATCGCGACGTGGCCGTGCATCGCGGCTAGGGTCTGCTCGTCGAACACCTGGCTGACCAGGCCGAGGTCCTTGAACACCAGCACCTGCGAACCGTCGGCGACGGCGATGCCGGCCGCCTCCTGGCCGCGGTGTTGCAGGGCGTAGAGCCCGTAGTAGGTGAGTTTTGCGACATCCTCGCCCGGGGCCCAGACCCCGAATACGCCGCACTCTTCTCGGGGCTCGGATTCCGTCAGCTCGCCGGTCACGATAGGGCTGCTCCCAGGGGGCGGATGTGGTGGTACCGCCGAGTCTACGGTCCCGGCGGGCCGATCACGGAATCGCCCGGACGTGGTCTGCACCACCCTTTTCGTGGGGAAAGAAAAAATCGCGCCGATTCAATCCCTTGCCACCCGGGCCGGACGCGCGCATTCTTGCCGCGCCGTGTTCCTGCCCGATGCCCGGAAGATGCAGGTGATGTCCGCCCTCCGATCCCCTGCCGGCCGCGTCCTCACCGCGGCGGGTCGCCCCCGTGTCGGCATCACTGGTGCACGGCCTCTTCCTGAGATGACGAAGGATCGTTCATGACACTGAAGCTGAACTGGTTTCTCCCCACCTACGGCGACAGCCGGTTGATCGTCGGGGGCGGTCACGGCACGCCGATCGGTGAGGCGCACGGCGACCGGGACGCCTCGATCGACTATCTGGCCTCCATCGTGCGGGCCGCCGAGTCGTTCGGGTTCACCGCCGCGCTCATCCCGACCGGTGCGTGGTGCGAGGACTCGTTCATCACCGCCGCGCTGCTGGCGCGCGAGACGACGTCGCTGAAGTTCCTGGTGGCGTTCCGCCCCGGCCTGGTCAGCCCGACGCTGTCGGCGCAGATGGCGGCGACGTTCGCCAAGCACGAACCCGACCGGATCATGCTCAACGTGGTGGTCGGCGGCGAGTCGCACGAGCAGCGCGCGTTCGGCGACTTCCTGGACAAGGACGCCCGCTACGCCCGCGCCGACGAGTTCCTCGAGGTGGTGCGCCGGCTGTGGGCCGGTGAGACGGTGTCGCTGAACGGCAAGTACCTCAGCGTCGAGAACGCCACCATCCCCACCCTGCCGGACCCGGTGCCGCCGCTGTACTTCGGCGGCAGCTCGCCGGCGGCCGGCAAGGTCGCGGCCAAGCACTGCGACGTCTACCTGACCTGGGGCGAACCACTGGACGCGGTGCGCGACAAGATCGACTGGATCCGCAAGCTGGCCGCCGAGCAGGGCCGGGAACTGCGGTTCGGCATCCGGTTGCACACCATCTCCCGGGACACCTCCGAGGAGGCCTGGGCGCAGGCCGGCAAGCTGCTGGCCGCCCTCGACGAGGAGACGGTGCGCAAGGCCCAGGAGGGGCTGAACCGCAGCGAGTCCGAGGGCCAGCGCCGGATGCTGGCGCTGCACGAGCAGCACCGCCGCGAGGGCACCTGGAGCGACGCCCGCTCGCTGGAGATCGCGCCGAACCTGTGGGCCGGCGTGGGCCTGGTGCGCGGCGGCGCGGGAACCGCGCTGGTGGGCAGCCACACCGAGGTCGCCGACCGCATCGCCGAGTACGCCGAGCTGGGGATCGAGGAGTTCGTACTGTCGGGCTACCCCCATCTGGAGGAGCTGTACTGGTTCGGCGAGGGTGTGGTGCCGGTGCTGCGCGAGCGCGGGCTGTTCTCCGGCGGGCCGTCGAGCTGCGCGCCGGGCAACATCCCGTTCGTCGCCGGGCCCCGATGACCCGGATCGCCTCGGCCGACGACGCGCTCGACGTCGCGGCCAAGCTCGCCGCCGAGTTCGAGGCGGGGGCGGCGGCCCGCGATGCCGAGCGGCGGCTGCCCGACGACGAGGTGCGCGCCCTGAAATCGTCGGGCCTGCTTGCGATCTCGGTGCCCGCCCGGCACGGCGGCATCGAAGCGCCGGCGACCGTGCTGGCCGAGGTGTTCCGGCTGCTCGCCCACGCCGACCCGTCGCTGGCGCAGATCCCGCACTCGCACTTCGTGTTCCTCGAGGCGCTGCGGCTGCAGGGCACCTCGGAGCAGCAGGCGTTCTTCTACGGCCGGGTGCTCGACGGCGCGCTGCTGGCCAACGCCCAGGCCGAGCGGGGCCCGCACACCGTCGACGTCGACACCACCCGGCTGACCCGCCGGCCGGACGGCGACTATCTGTTGTGCGGCACCAAGTTCTACTGCACCGGTTCGCTGTTCGCCGACTGGCTGACGGTGCGCGCCGCGCTGGACGACGGCCGGTCCCCGACCGCGGCGACCCCGAAGGCGGTGGCGTTCGTGCCGCGCGACGCCCCCGGGGTGCGGGTCGTCGACGACTGGGACGGCATGGGGCAGCGCACCACCGCCTCGGGCACGGTGACGTTGTCGGACGTGGTGGTGCCGGCCGGGCACGTGGTGCCGTTCAGCCCGATCTTCGCCGGGCCGACCACCTACGGCGCGCGGGCGCAGCTGTTGCACGCCGCGATCGACGTCGGGATCGCCACCGGCGCGCTGGCCGCCGGGGTGCGCCAGGCCGGCCGGGCCCGGCCGCACTTCGAGGCGCAGGTGCCCACCGCGGCCGACGATCCCACGCTGATCCACACCGCCGGCGAGTTGACGGTGACGGTGCGGGCCGCGCAGGCGCTGCTGGCCGAGGCGGCGCGGGCGGTGGACGCCGCGCAGGCCGACCTGACCGAGGAGTCGGCGGCCGCGGCGTCGATCGCGGTGGCGGTGGCGAAGGTGGCCGCGGTGCGCGCCGCCCTGGAGGCCGCCACCGTGCTGTTCGACCTGGGCGGCACCCGGTGTGCCACGGACTCGGGCAATCTCGCCCGGTTCTGGCGGGACGCCCGCACCCACACGTTGCACGACCCGACGCGCTGGAAGCTGCAGCACATCGGCCGCTACACGCTGTCGGGCACCCGCCCGCCCCGGCACGGTCAGCTCTAGCGACTGCTGCGTGGTGGCCGTGGGTTCCGGGTGATCCACCGCCACAGCGCGGCCCCTCAGGGCAGCGCCACCACCGGCAGCCAGTTGGCGATCTCGCCGGCCCGCACCCCGGACAGCTGCAGCGCGCCGTCGGCCGCGGCGGCCTCGACGCCGAGCAGGCCGGTGGCCACCAGCAGCCAGGTGCGCGGGTCGGCCTCGACGACGTTGGGCGGGGTGCCGCGGGTGTGGCGGGGCCCCTCGATGCACTGCACGGCGACGAACGGCGGCACGCGCACCTCGACACTGCTGCCGGGCGCGACGTCGGCCAGGGTCCGCGCGGTCAGCCGCACCGCCTCGGCGAGCGCTGCGCGGTCGGGGGCGGGGTGGTTCGCGTCGCGCAGCCAGTCGGCGATCGCCGCCACCGCCGCGCGGGTCCGGGCCGGGTCGGCCTTGCGTCGGGCAGCCATGGCCCTACTTTCTCACTCCCCTCGCCGCCCGGCGGCGCTGCACCGCGACCGCGGCGACGGCCCCGGCCTCGTTGACGGCCAGGTGGGCCAGCAGCGGCGCCAGCACGCTGCCGCTGCGGGCACGCAGCCAGTCGAACACCCAACCGGCCGCACCGGTCACCAGCACGGTGCCGGCGACGGGTTCGCCGTTGCCACGGGCGTCGACGACGTGCGACAGCCCGAACGCGACGGCCTGCAGCAGCCGTCCGCCCACCGGGCCGAAGGCCCGTGCGGCCAGGCTGCTCAGCGCACCGCGGAAGGCCACCTCCTCGGCCCACACCGTGCCCAGCGGGATCTCGTACATCCCCCAACGCCAAAGCGTTTCGGGGAGCTGACGATCGGCCATGGCGTCGGCGACCGGCGGCACGGCGGTGGTGGCGGCCACCCCGGCGGCCACCACGCCGGCCGCCGCCGCACCCCAGCGCAGCCCGGCGCACAGCCCCGGCGGGCGCAGCCCGAGCGGCGCGGCGGTGGCCGCGGCCAGCGCGGTGCCCACGGCGGCCTTGGTCAGCGGATGGTGGCGCCAGCGGTAGGGCAGCACCGCCGAGGCGTTCCAGCCCACCAGCAGCGCGGCCAGCCCGAGCGCCCCGGCCCGTTCGATCGTCCTGCGGTTCATTCGAATTCGGGACTGCCGGAGGCCATCGCCTGTTCGATGGAGGCGCGGACGCGTTCGGTGTCGGCGTCGGTCCAGCCCTCCGGAGCGGCTACCGCCACCCAGCCGTCGAGCTGGGTGTCGTTGTAGTTGTGGCCGTGCCCGGCCGGCATCGACGAGGCGTGGGCGATGTCGAACCCGACCTGCCAGAAGGTGACGATCGGGTACCACCGCATCGAGGCGGTGCGGTCGATGCCCGGCGGCTCGACCAGCCAGTCCGGCCGGTCGAACAGCAGGTCCGGCGACCACCACACCACCGGGTCCGAGGCATGTTGCAGGAACAGCACTTTCGTGCCCTCCCAGGGCGCGGCGGTGTCGGCGCGCACGTCCTCGGGGCCGGCGGCCTGGGAGAACCGCACGGTGCGGCCGTTGTCGTAGCGGGGTTCGACCTCCGGGGTGCCCGGGTCGCGGCGCACGGTCAGCGCCCGCCACAGCGAGCTGGCGTGCGGCGGACCCACCCACAGCACGGCCTCGAAGTCCATGCCCTCGATGTCGGGCAGGTAGCCGAACGCGCCCTGGCCGGCCATCGAGCCCAGGCTCTCGCCGTAGAGCATCAGCCGTGGCCGCCGCTCGGCCGGCCACTGCTCCCAGCGCTGGTGGATGGCCCGCACCATGGCGCGGCCGGCCTCCACCGACTTCTGCTGGTCAGCCAAGAACGAGATCCAGCTCGGCAGGTACGAGTACTGCATGGCCACCAGTGCGGTGTCACCGTTGTAGATCGACTCGATGGCGCGCGCGGCCACCGGGTCGACCCAGCCGGTGCCGGTGGTGGGGATGATGACGAGCACCTCGCGCTCGTACGCCCGGGTGCGTTCGAGTTCGGAGAGCAGCACCGCCAGCCGGCCCTCCAGGTCGTCGGCGGTGGCCAGCCCGGCGTAGATGCGGATGGGTTCCTTGGCGGGCCGGCCGTTGAGCGCGGTGAGTTCGGCGGCGGTGGGGCCGGTGCCGACGAAGTTGCGGCCCTGGTAGCCGAGGGTCTCCCAGGGCGCGAACGACGCCGGGCTGCCGGATCGTTCCGGGACGAGGGGTTGTTCGACGCCGGGCCGGGTGCTGGCGTTCTGCGGCTGGAACACCCGGCTGGCGCCGGCGATGAAGCCGCGGAACAGCACGCCGTTGATGAGCGAGACGAGCAGCACCACCACGATGGCGGTGCCGATGAAGAAGGCGATCTCGTCGTTGACCTGCCAGCGGCGGATCTGCCAGCGGGCCAGGGCCCGGATGGCGTCCTGCAGCACCCGCGCGATCGTGATGAGCGCGGCGGCCACGCCGATGGCGACGGCCAGGGTGCGCAGGTAGCCGGGGGTGGCGGGGCCCTCGATGCCCATGAGTTCGGACACCTCGCGCTGCCAGCGGGAGGCGGGCACGAGCACGAGCAGGCAGGCGCCGGCGGAGCCGGCCACGGTGACGGCCTTGAGCCCGTAGAGCGTGCGCCGCGACGGCGGCCACCAGTGCCGCCCGGCCAGCAGCAACCGGCGCACCAGGCGGCCGACGAGCACGCCCAGGCCGTAGCCGATGACGGCGTTGATCCCGCCAATGAGCCCCTGGAACAGCCAGGTGCGCGGCAGCAGCGAGGGGGTCATCGACAGGCAGAAGAACAGGGCCCCGAAGGCCACCCCGACGAAGTCGAGGCGCAGCAGGCCCCAGGCCCACCGCAGCGCGGGGTGCAGTGGGCGGCGTTCGGTGGTCTCGGCGGTCCGTGCGCCGATCAGATCGTCCGCCGGGGCAGTCACCCGAACAACCCGGGCAGCACGCCCTCCCACGTGCTGCGCAGTTCCTCCAGCGACACCGTGAACAGGTCCTGCACCTCGACGGCGTCGCTTGCCTCATCGACGACCCCGATGCGGGTGGCCGGCAGGCCGCGGGCCTCGCACATGGCGCGGAAGCGGCTCTCCTCGGTGCGCGGCACCGCCACCAGCACCCGGCCGGCGGACTCGGAGAAGAGGAAGACGAACGGGTCGACGTCCTCGGGGAGGACGAGGCGGCACCCCACCTCGCCGGCCAGCGCGGCCTCGACCACGGCCTGGGCCAGCCCGCCCTCGCTCAGGTCGTGCGCGGCGGAGACCAGGCCGTCGCGGGAGGCGGCGACGAGCACCTCGGCCAGCAGCTTCTCGCGGGCCAGGTCGACCTTGGGCGGCAGCCCGCCGAGGTGGTCGGCGGTGACCTGGGCCCAGATGGAGCCGTCGAACTCGTCGCGGGTGTCGCCGAGCAGCATCAGCGTCTCCCCCGGCTCGGTGCCCAGCGCGGTGGGGATGCGCCGGTGCACGTCGTCGATGACGCCGAGCACCCCGACCACCGGGGTGGGCAGGATCGCGGTGGAGCCGGTCTGGTTGTAGAAGCTGACGTTGCCGCCGGTGACCGGGATGCCAAGGGCCGCACAGCCGTCGGCGAGGCCGCGCACGGCCTCGGCGAACTGCCACATCACGCCCGGGTCCTCGGGCGAGCCGAAGTTGAGGCAGTTGGTGACCGCGATCGGGGTGGCGCCGGTGACGGCGACGTTGCGGTAGGCCTCGGCCAGCGCGAGCTGGGCGCCGGTGTACGGGTCGAGCAGGGTGTAGCGGCCCGAGGCGTCGGTGGACAGCGCGATGCCGCGGCCGGTCCGCTCGTCGACGCGGATCATGCCGCCGTCGGCGTGCTCGGCCAGCACGGTGTTGCCCCGCACGTAGCGGTCGTACTGCTCGGTGATGAAGGCCCGGCTGCACAGGTGCGGGCTGCCGAGCAGCTGCAGCAGGGTGGCGCGCAGCTCGGCACCGGTCTTCGGCCGGGGCAGCTTGGCCGAGGTATCGGCGTTGAGCGCGTCCTGGCTCTCCGGCCGGGCGTAGGGCCGCTGGTAGACGGGGCCCTCGTGGGCGACGGTGCGCGGCGGCACGTCGACGACGGTCTGGCCGTGCCAGGTGATGTGCAGCCGGTCGCCGTCGGTGACCTCGCCGATGACGGTGGCCGGCACCTCCCACTTGCGGCAGACCGCCATGAACTGCTCGACGTGCTCCGGTTTGACGACCGCGCACATGCGTTCCTGCGACTCGCTGGACAGGATCTCGGCGGGAGTCATGTTGGCCGCGCGCAGCGGCACCCGGTCCAGCTCGATGCGCATGCCGCTGTTGCCAGCGGAGGCGAGTTCGGAGGTGGCGCAGGACAACCCGGCACCGCCGAGGTCCTGGATGCCGACCACGAGCTTGTTGGCGAACAGCTCCTGGCAGCACTCGATGAGCACCTTCTCCATGAACGGGTCGCCGACCTGCACGCTGGGCAGTTTCTTGCGGCCGGCGCCGGACTCGTCGCCGGAGAAGGTGTCCGACGCCAGCACGCTCACGCCGCCGATGCCGTCGAGGCCGGTGCGGGCCCCGAACAGGATGATCTTGTTGCCCACGCCGGAGGCGAACGCCAGGTGCAGGTCCTCCTTGCGCATCACCCCCACGCACAGGGCGTTGACCAGCGGGTTACCCGCGTAGGAGGCGTCGAAGACGGTCTCGCCGCCGATGTTGGGCAGGCCCAGCGAGTTGCCGTAGCCGCTGATGCCGCGGACCACGCCGTCGAGCACCCGGCGGGTGTCGGGGGCGTCGGCGGGGCCGAACCGCAGCTGGTCCATGATCGCCACCGGCCGGGCGCCCATCGCCATGATGTCGCGGACGATGCCGCCGACGCCGGTGGCCGCGCCCTGGTAGGGCTCGACGTAGGACGGGTGGTTGTGCGACTCGACCTTGAAGGTGGCCGCCCAGCCGTCGCCGATGTCGACCACGCCGGCGTTCTCGCCGATGCCGGCGAGCATGCGGGCGCGCATCTCGTCGGTGGTGGTCTCCCCGAAGTAGCGCAGGTGCACCTTGGAGGACTTGTAGGAGCAGTGCTCGCTCCACATCACCGAGTACATGGCCAGCTCGGCGTCGGTGGGCCGGCGGCCGAGGATCTCGCGGATCCGCTGGTACTCGTCGTCCTTGAGGCCGAGTTCGCGGTACGGCTGGGGTTGGTCCGGCGTCGCCGCCGCGTGCTCAACTGTGTCGATCACCTGCAAAGACTCCGAGGTCACGGCAATGAGTCTAGGCGGTGCCGCCCGGCGCCCGGGGACCCGGCGTGACCTGCGCCGGCCCCGGGACGGCGAGTGGCGCCGCGCGGGTGGGCGCGGCGCCACTCGGTGCGGGCGGACCGGTCAGGCGGCCTTGTCGGCGTCGCCGGGCTCGGCCTTCGCGGCCCGCTGCGGCGCCTTGTGCGGCTTCGTCCCGAGGTCGCGCACCCCACCGGCGGTGGCGGCGACCGCGTCGCGGAGCGAGTCGCCGATCTTCTGCCCCACTTCGCGCGGGTCGGTAGTCACCCGGCCGTTGCCGAACCGGGGACCGTTCCCGCCCCGCCGCGACGCCGGGGACGCCCCGGATTCGGCCGTGGCGAGCGCGTCCTCGTCGAGGTCGCGGTCGCCGGCGTCCGGCGACACGTTCGCCTGCCGCTTGCCGACGACCGGCTCGGGGTCCGCGGTGTTGGCCGCCGCCACCACGTGACGGTCGCCCGCATCCGGGCCCGGCGCCGTGCCCGGATCGGCCTCGTCGGTCCCGCGCGCCGCGCCGCCCTCCGACTGCGGCGCCGGGGTCGGCTCGGCCGGGCCGGAGGCGCGGTCGAGGCGATCGAGGAAGGCGCCGAAGTCCGGGATCCGGTCCGACAGGCCGATCAGGTCGGCGATGCCGGACAGCGGGTTGGCCATCCCCGGCCCCTTGACGAACGGGTTGCCGCCGCTGAAGAACGCGTGCTGCACGCCGGCCACGAGCGCGGTGGCGACGTCCTTTCGCACCCGCTCCCACACGATCCCCTCCGGAAGGGTCATGAACGGCGCGTACTCGCTGCCGTACTCGGCGGTGAAGACGCGCGGGTACGGGTTGAGCGGGTCGGACATGTCCTGGACGACGTTGGTGTAGCCGAGGTTGACCAGCAGCTTCAGCGCCGGCTCGATCGCGTCGGCGAACGGGTTGACGAACCCGTACCGGTCACCGGTGAGCAGGTTGAGGACATCGAACGGCAGCCGCAGCGGTTCGAGCAGCGGCAGCGAGTCGGTCCGGACGGTGGCGAAGAGGTTGAGCGCCTCGTAGTCGTCGAGCACCGGAACATCGAGCGCCGCGCCCAGTGCGATCTGGGCGAGGTCTCCGACCGGAATGGACACCGACACGTCGATGAGCGGGACCTTGAGTTCGTACGGATCGATGGTCTCGGTCAGCGCGTAAGCCAGATTGCCGGCGATGTTCTGGATCAACGGGCCGGTGACCACGTCGATCACGCCCTCGAGGTCGGCGCCGCGCAGCAGATAGGTCGGGAAGAGCAGCGCGGCGAGGTTGTTGGCCATCGTGTACGGGTTCGGCCAGGCCGCGAAGTCGGAGAGGAAGTCGTACTCGAAGGTGGCATCGATCTTGAGCGGCAGCAGCACCGCCTCGCCGTCCGCCCCAGCCTTGCCGCTGCGCTCCACGGCGACCTCGGGGGTGACGGTGTCGATCCCGAAGCGTTCGAAGAACGGTGCGAACCGGGCGGCGAGGCCACCGTCGGCCCGACCGGGGTTGCGCAGCAGCACCAACCCCAGGATCGTCAGGCTCGCCCCGTCCTCGCCGTCGGCACCACCGGGCTGATGCGGCAGGTCGGCGACGATGTACGGGTAGGCGAGCCCGGTCGCGAGCGCTCCCGAACCGATGCCGGCGAGGATCGGAATCCTCAGGTTCCCCAGGTCGAGATCGACCCCGACCTCGGTCGGAACGTATTTCGCCACCGCGTCGTTGGCGTACTTCTCCCGGCAGGACTTGCTGAGCTTGCACTCGACGAGGGCATAGACGTACGCCGCGTTGTAAACGATGTCGGCGACCGGCTTGCGGATGTTGTTCGGGATCGGAACGTCGATGTCGATCTCGAGGTCCCGGTACGGGGCGGCATCGACCTTGTCGGCGATCGCCCCGGGCAGCGCCGGCACCCAGATCGGGTTGACCCCGAGCACGCCAGCCACCCCGAACAGTGGGCCGGTGGTGGTGATGTCGATCGGCAACCGGCCGACGTAGGGCAGGTCGGGGATCTCGAACGCACCGTCGAGCGAGGGCAGCCGTACGCCGAGTGCCTGCAGCAGCCTGCCCCCGCTCAGCCGCTCCTGCAGCCACCCGGCCACCTGGGTGTCGGTGACCGGCAGCCCGAGGTCCTCCAGCAACCCGGCCAACCGGACCTCGTGCACCGCCGCGCGGGCCGCCCGGTCATTTGCGGTGTCGGTGGCGCCGATGCCCGGCACGGCCAGGCCGACGGTCAGTGCCGATGCCATGGCCGCCACGCCGCCGACAAGTGCCGTCCGCTTCGCGAGCCGTCCTGCGGATTGGCTGCGCTTCCCCACAATCCCCTCCTTGAGCAAACTGTTGTCGGCGCAACAAACTAGCACCACCCCTAACCGAACGCGGCATAAATTTGCAGTCGCAAATACCCCGCACCAGCCAAGCGGCCTCGACCAGCAGGAACGCCGGACGCGCGCAGCGAAAATTTGCCAGTACCTTTGCCTCAGTCGGTGCGTGCCGCATCCCGGGCAATCCGCAGGTACCCCGAATGATCGCTCGCGCACGACCGCACCACTGCGGCGGACAGCGCACCTGAACAGCGGTTTGTACAGGTCATCCGAACCCGGGCGACCTTCGGAGGGCGCCGAGCGCCGGCACGCGCACCGCTATCGCATACGGACCCCGGCAGCCGATAGCCGCCGGTCGTTCGAGATGTTGCGCCGGACGCCGCAACCCGACCGGGAAGCCGGGGCGTGATGCGGCGACCAGGTCGCCGGCCACCGATCGAGCGCCCTCATGGGGCATCCGCCCATCGGCACCGCCGCTTCTTGCTATATCAGAAAGTCAGCTAATCCGACCGACACCGCTGCCCGGCGCGTCGCGAGCACCTCGTTCCGCCGGTCCGCCGGGATCACCGGACGAGG
Source organism: uncultured Mycolicibacterium sp. (assembly GCF_937941905.1). Classification (GTDB taxonomy): domain Bacteria; phylum Actinomycetota; class Actinomycetes; order Mycobacteriales; family Mycobacteriaceae; genus Mycobacterium. The sequence goes on from NZ_CALDGS010000009.1 coordinate 26,849, forward strand.
CCCTCAGCCGTGCCGGCGTTCCTGCAGGCCCGCGCTCAGGCGGGCAGCTCGGCTTTGCCGATGCAGCCGGCACTCGCAGCACTTCGACGCGTTCGACAGCTGAACGGCGAACGGCTCCGTGTTGGCGCAACGGCAGTGCCGGCGCGTCCGGCTGCGCAGGCCCGGGGCCTCGGACGGCGAGTGGCGCCGCGCGGGTGGGCGCGGCGCCACTCGGTGCGGGCGGACCGGTCAGGCGGCCTTGTCGGCGTCGCCGGGCTTGGGCTCGGCGACCTTGGCCGGTGTCTTGTGCGGCTTCTTCCCGAGGTCGCGCAACCCGCCGAGGGTGTTGCCGACCGCGTCGCGGAGCGAGTCGCCGATCTTCTGGCCCACCTCGCGCAGGCCGGTGCCCGTCCGGCCGTTGCCGAACCGCGGGCCGGCCGTGCCCGGCTTCGGGGCCGGCTCCGTACCGGGCTCCTCCTCGACGACCACGCCGGGATCGTTCTCCTCGAGCACCGGATTCTCGCCCCCCTTCGGGACCGGCGGCTGGGACGCCGGGGGCTGGGCCGTCTCCGGGGACTGGACCGTCTCCGGGGACTGGGGCGCCGGCAGGTTCTTCGGATCGACGGCCTGCGGGTGCTGCGTCTCCTGCACCGCGATCCGGCCCTGCCGGCCGTCACCGGCGGCGTTGTCGTTGTCGAGCGTCACCAGGGACCGGTCGAGGTTGGGCACCACGTCCGGATTTCCGTTGCCGCTTCCGGCGGTCCGCTGCACTCCCTCGACGTTCGTCTGGTTGACCACGGTCTGCTGGCCCAACCCACCGAAATTGCCCAGCCCACCGAGGAAGTCGCCGAGGCCGGGAATGCCCTCGGTCAGGTTGAGCAGCCCGCCGAGCAGGTCGCCGAGCAGACCGAGCGGGTTGACCACGCCCGGACCCTTCATGAACGGGTTGCCGCCACTGAAGAACGCGTTCTCGATGCCGGCCGCGAGGGCGGTGAACAGGTCCCCCGGCACCTTGGCCCAGTCGATGTTCTCCGGGAAGGTGAAGAACGGGGCGTACTGGCTGCCGTACGCGGTGTCGAAGACGCGCGGGTACGGGTTGAGCGGGTTCGTCATGTCCTGGGTCACGTTGGTGTAGCCCAGGTTCGTCAAGAGCTTCAGCGCCGGTTCGAGCGCGTCGGCGAACGGGTTGACGAATCCGTACTGCCCGCCGGTGATCACGTTGAGGAGGTCGAACGGCAGCCGCAGCGGTTCGAGCAGCGGCAGCGAGTTCTGCCTGAAGGTGAGATACACGTTCGTGTCGAAGTAGCCCTCGGGAATCTCCACCGGCAGTACTGCGTTCAGGAGCGCAATTGCGTTGCCCCGAACATCGAAACTGAACGGGCCAAGGCTGGCAATGTTGAACATGGGCCAACAGGTGCCAAAAAGGCACACATCCGGGCCAACCAACGGGCCAACAGCCTCGATAGCAATGCTTTCCGGCACGCTGTCGAGGAGGCCATAGGCGACATTGCCGAGTAGCGCCGGAAGCAGGGGCGCGACCAGGGCGCTGAGCATTTCGGTGAGTCCCTGTTCCGATCCCCGCAATAAGTAGGTTGGAAACAGCAGCGCAGCACCGTTGTTCGCGAGCGTGAACGGATTCGGCCATGCGGCGAAATCCGACAATGGGTCGTACTCGACCGTGGCGTCGATCTTGATCGGCACCAGGGTCGCGTCCCCGTCTCGGATCACACCGAGATCGGGTGTCACAACGTCCAGGCCGAACAAGCCGGTCAGTGGCGCAAACCTCGCCACGATGCCACCGTCCGCACGGCCGGGATTACGCAGCAGGAGCATCGTCAGAATGGTCAGGCTGCGCCCCTCGGGCGCGCCATCGGCTGTGCCGCCGGGTTGATTAGGCAGGTCGGCGAGCACGTCTCCCAATGCCATCCCCGCGCCCAGCGCCCCGGGACCGATGCCCAGCACGATCGGCACCCGAAAGTTCGGCAACCCGGGCGCGAAATTGCCCACCGGGCATTCGGTCGCCTGGCACACTGCATCTCGCACCTCGGAAGCAACAAGAAAGTACTCCGACAGGAGGAGGGTTATCAGCAGGAGATCGCGGGAATTGATCGAGACGTCGATGCCGGTATTCACCGACACGTACTCGACCGAATTGATCTCCTCGGCGATCGCCCCGGGCAGCGCCGGTACCCAGAACGGGTTGAGCCCGAGGATGCCCAGCGCCCCGAAAAGTGGTCCGGTGGTAATGATTCCGAGGGGTAGCTCGATCGAGACATCGCCGATTTCTATGGCCGGAAGCTCGAACAGATCGCCGATCCCCGGCACATCGACCCCGAGCGCCTTGAGCAGATTGATCTGCCGCAGCGCGTTGGCGACCTCGACATCGGTGAAGGGGAGGCCGAGGTCCTCCAGCAGTCCGGTCAGTTCGACGTCCAGCGCCCGCACCTGGTCGGCCCGCTCGTTTGCCACAGCCAGCGTCCCGGCACCCGGCACCCCCAGGCCGACGGTCAGCGCCGATGTCGCCACCGCCGCACCACCGACGAGCGCCGCCCGCTTGACACGCCCCCTGAGGGCTTTGCTTCGCTTCGCCATGATCCCCTCCTTCAGCAACATGGCTGCAGATGCGACGAAGCTAGCAGCGGCGGCGGTCAGCAACATCGGTTTGCTGAGCAGAAGCTGAATGGTCGTTGCCGTCAGAACCATTCAGGGCGCGCACACCCACCGTGACCAGCGTGTTCGCCATGAGGAGACCCGAAAATTCGGCTGCGATTTCGCTGAATGTTCAAGTACCGCAAGCGAAGTGACCGACAATGATTGACGTAGACGTCAAAACGCTGGCCCCTCCGGCGTACGGGCAATTTGGGTGCGGACACGTCAATAATCCGGGGAAACAACCACTTCGGACGCATCGACCGCTCGCGGATCACCACCTGCGGGGACCCCGGTCCCCGACGCCGGCCGACGAGCCGAGACACCTTGCCGTTGCGGTGCGCACCCGTCGCACACACCGCCCCGAAACACGCCCGTGAGCTGCGACGACCCGGACGTGCGCCACCGACTCGAAGGACACCCCGACGGGATTCCGCCACCCGATTCCAGCGATCACGCGTCCTCGCCACACCTGTTGTTGAGTGCGTCAATCAGCAAACAGGCGTCGGGGCCGGCTCGGCGTCGGTAAGGGTTGCCGACGCTGCGCGCCCCGGCTCAGGCCGCGGAGTCGTCGGTCGCGTCGGTGGCATCGCGGTCGCCGGGCTGTGCCGCCGCCGGAGCCGCCGACCGGAACGGTTTGCCGGTCCGTCCGGCACGTTCGGTGGTCGCGCCGCTCTTGAGCACTCCGATGGGCTTCGCGGCACGCTGCGGTGCCGGCGCCACCGCGGTCCGGCCGTTGCCGAACCGGACCCGGGCGTCGCCGGTACGCTCGCCGAGCGCCGTCGACTGCGGCTCGGACTCCTCCCCCGGTGCCGGATCGTCGGGCTCGGTCACGGTCGCGGCCGGCTTCCGGCCCGCCACCGGCTCGCCGTTCTCGGCCGACTGCGCCGCCGGCGGGCGGCCCAGCAGCGCGTCGACGGCGGTCTGGATCGGGTTCGGCCCGGCATTCCCCGCCCCCTTGATACCCGGGATACCGCCGCTGAAGAACGCCTCCCGGATCCCGGCCACCAGCGCGGTGAGCAGGTCCCCGGGTACCCGACGCCAGTCGATGTGGCCGGGGAGCAGACTGAACGGCGTTGGCGTACTGCCGAATTCGGTGTCGAACACCCGCGGGTAGGGGTTGAGCGGGTCGCTCATGTCCTGGGTGACGTTACTGTAGCCGAGGTTGACCAGCAGCTTGAGCGCCGGTTCGAGCGCGTCGGCGATCGGGTTGGTGAAGCCGAACACGCCGCAGGTCAGCACGTTGAGCAGATCGGTTGGCAGCCGCAGGATCTCGAGCAGTGGTAGCGCGGCGGTGTGCGCGGTGACGTAGGCGTTGACCGCCTCGTAGTAGGGCGGATCGCTGGGCAGCTCGACATCGAAACCATGGTCGGTCAGGACGTCCTGGACGATCGGCCGCAGCAGGCTGCGGAGCACCGGGACGGTGAACCCGGCGACCGACACGTCGACGGAGTCGCCGATCGCCACCGATGCCGCATTCGTGACGATCGCGTTCACCAGCAGGTCCTTCACCTCGCCGAGGAACGCGTCGAGATCCACCCCGCGCAGGATGTATGTCGGAAAGAACAGGGCGGCAAGGTTGTTGGCGAGCGTGAAGAGATTCGGCCAGGCCGCGAAGTCCGAGACCGGATCGTATTCGACGGTGGCGTCGACCTTGATCGGCACCAGGGCGGCGTTGCCGTCGGTGCTCGCCCCGCGGTCGCGGGTGACGGCATGGATGCCGAAGAACTCCAGGATCGGCGCGAACCGTGCGACGACCCCGCCGTCGGGCCGGCCCGGGTTGCGCAGCAGCAGCATCGGCAGCACCGACAGGCTGGCGGCCGCCGGGTCGTCCGAGGCGGTACCGCCGGGCTGGGTGGGCAGCGCGGCGACGACCCGGTCGTAGGCGGCGTCGGTGGCCAGCGCACCGTTGCCGAACGCGAGCGCGGCCGCCACCCGCAGGTTCTCGATGCGGACGGTCACCGCGGTCTGCACGGTGAAGGAGCCGACCGAGACCGGCGCCTCGACGACCATGTCGAAATCGTTGTACGGGGCCGCGGCGATCTCCGCGGCGATCGCCGCGGGCCAGGCCGGCACCCAGTACGGATTCGCGCCGAACAGCCACAGCAGGCCGAACGGCCCGCCGGTGGTCAGGATGTCGACCGCGATCGGGTCGCCGTCGGGGATGGCGATCGGCACCGGCAGCACCAGCGGCAGCACCGCGTCGACCGGATTCGCCGGGACGGGGCCACCGGCGACGGGCCCCTCCCCCGGTTCGGCCGCCAGCGCCGGTGGCACTGCGCCGCCCAGCGCGACGGCGGTGGCCGTCACCACCGCCGCACCGTACCGTGCCGCCCGCCGCCGCATTGACGCGCGCCCGCCCATTGCAAAACCCCTCTCCCCGCATCAGGTAATTGACGCGGAGAACCTAACAAACCGGCGGCGGCGTCAGCCGCTCACACAGAACTGGTTGCCGTCGGGGTCGGCGAGCACCACCCAGTGCAGGTCGCCGTAGGCGTGACGGCCCAGCTCGGTCGCCCCGGCGGCGGTCAGCCCGGCCACCGCCGCCTCCAGGTCGTCGGCGCGGAAGTCCAGGTGCAGTCGGTTCTTGCCGGGGGTCGGGTGCTCGACCCGCTGGAAGGCCAGCCGCGCCGCGCCCAGCGGGACGGTCAGGAACGCACCGGGCACCAGCTCGACCGCCTCCACCCCGAGCCGTTCGGCCCACCACCGCGCCAGTGCACCCGGATCGGTGCTGTCGACGGTGATGTTCTCGATCCGCAGACCGGCCATGGCTGCTGCTCCGTTCGCTGTTCAGGCGGGCGCCAGGAACGCCCGCAGTGCCGCCGAGTATGCCGCAACGTCGGCCGCCCCCATCAACTCGCGCGCCGAGTGCATCGCCAGCTGGGCGGCACCGACGTCGACGGTGGGAATGCCGGTGCGCGCCGAGGTCATCGGGCCGATGGTCGACCCGCACGGCAGGTCCGCGCGGTGTTCGTAGCGCTGCAGCGGCACCCCGGCCTGCGCGCACGCCAGGGCGAACGCCGCGGCGGTGCGGCCGTCGGTGGCATACCGCAGGTTGGGCTGCACCTTGAGCACCGGGCCGGCGTTGACCTCGATCTGGTGGTTGGGCTCGTGCCGGTCCGGATAGTTCGGGTGGGTGGCGTGCGCCATGTCGCCGGAGGCCACCATCGACACCGGCATCCGGCGCAGGAAGTCCTCCCGGCTGCCGCCGGCGGTCAGGGTGATGCGCTCCAGGACGGTGAGCAGGAACTCCGACTGGGCACCGTGGTCGGAGGTGGAACCGACCTCCTCGTGGTCGAACAGCGCCAGCACCGGCAGGTGTGCGCCCGGCTCGGCGGCCAGCAGCGCCTCCAGCCCGGCATAGCAGGTGCCCTGGTTGTCCAGACGGGGCGCGCTGACGAGTTCGCGGTCGGCCCCGACCAGGGTCGACGGGGTCAGGTCGTGGGTCATCAGGTCCGCGCCGAGCACGTCGTCGGCGGCCACCCCGGCCCGGTCGGCGACCCAGGCCAGGAAGGACCGCGTCCCGCTGCCCACCCCCCAGACCGCGTTGACGTGGCGCTGCGGGTTGAGCTCGACGGCCTTGCGGTCCTCGGCGAGGTGGATCGCCAGCTGCGGCACCCGCAGCACCGGTTCGTCGACGCGCACCAGCCGGTGCTCGATCCCGGCGCCGGTGCGCACCGACAGCCGCCCGGAGATGCCGAGGTCGCGGTCCAGCCAGGAGTTCAGCCACGCCCCGCCGTAGGGCTGCAGCGCCACCACCTGCCAGCCGGCGACGAACCGGTCCGGGTGCTGTTTGACCCGCAGGTTGGGGCTGTCGGTGTGCCCGCCGACGATGCGGAACGGCACCCCGGGGTCGTCGCCGGCGCGCCAGGCGATCAGCGACCCGGCCCGCACGGTGAAGTAGTCGCCGGGCGTGGTGGGCCAGCGGTCGCCCTCGGCGAGCTCGGTGAACCCGGCGGCGCGCAGCCGCTCGGCGGCGGTCGCGCAGACGTGGTAGGGCGACGGTGAGGCGTCGATGAACGCACACAGGCCTTCGGCACTCGCGGACATATCGATCATCATTCCCGACGCGCTGACGATATGGTCGATCCGTGCCCGAGGTACTGCCACAACCGGTGCTGGAGCCGCTCACCCCCGCGGCCATTTTCCTGGTGGCCACCATCAACGAGGGCCCCGAGGCCGCCGCGACCGTGCACGACGCACTGCCGGAACTGTCCGGCCTGGTGCGGGCGCTCGGCTTCCGGGAGCCGGCCAAACGACTGTCGATGGTCACCTCCATCGGTTCGGACGCCTGGGACCGCCTGTTCACCGGGCCCCGGCCCAGGGAACTGCACCCGTTCATCGAGTTGAAGGGCCCGCGCCACCACGCCCCCTCCACCCCCGGCGACCTGCTGTTCCACATCCGGGCCGAGAGCCTGGACGTGTGCTTCGAGCTGGCCGGCCGGGTGCTCCGGGCGATGGCGGGGGCGATCACCGTCGTCGACGAGGTGCACGGGTTCCGGTTCTTCGACAACCGGGATCTGCTCGGCTTCGTCGACGGCACCGAGAACCCGGGCGGCCCGCTGGCCCGCGCCGCCACCCAGATCGGCGACGAGGATCCGGATTTCGCCGGCGGCTGCTATGTGCACGTGCAGAAGTACCTGCACGACATGGCGGCCTGGAACGCGTTGAGCGTCGAGGAGCAGGAGCGGGTGGTGGGCCGCACCAAGGTCGACGACATCGAACTGCCCGACGAGGTCAAACCCGCCAATTCCCATGTGGCGCTGAACGTCATCACCGACGACGACGGCAACGAGCTGAAGATCCTGCGGCACAACATGCCGTTCGGCGAGGTCGGCACCGGCGAGTACGGCACCTACTACATCGCCTACTCGCGCACCCCGTCGGTGACCGAGCGGATGCTGCGCAACATGTTCATCGGGGACCCGCCCGGCAACACCGACCGGATCCTGGACTTCTCCACCGCGCGCACCGGGTGCCTGTTCTTCACCCCGACCGTCGATTTCCTCAACGACCCACCGCCGCTGCCGGGTTCGGAGCCGGCGGTCGAGCCGGAGCCCGAGCCCGGTGCCGCCACCGACGACGACCACTACAACGGTTCGCTGCGCATCGGCAGTCTGAAGGGAGCTCCGTAGATGAACAACCTGTACCGCGAACTCGCCCCGATCACCGATGCCGCCTGGGCCGAGATCGAACTGGAGGCCGCCCGCACCTTCAAGCGGCACGTCGCGGGCCGCCGCGTGGTCGACGTGAGCGAGCCGGGCGGGCCGACGCTGGCCGCGGTCAGCACCGGGCACCTCAACGCCGCACCCGCCCCGGCCGACGGCGTGATCGCCCATCTGCGTGACGCCAAACCGCTGGTGCAGCTACGGGTTCCGTTCACCGTGTCGCGGCAGGCCGTCGACGACGTGGAGCGCGGCGCACAGGACTCCGACTGGGATCCGGTCAAGGAGGCGGCCAAGAAGCTGGCGTTCGTCGAGGACCGGGCGATCTTCGAGGGCTATGCCGGCGGCGGCATCCAGGGCATCCGGGCATGCGCCTCCAACCCGACGCTGACCCTGCCCGACGACCCGCGCGACTACGTCGACGTCATCGCCCAGGCGCTGTCCGAACTGCGGCTGGCCGGTGTGGGCGGACCGTACTCGGTGCTGCTGTCGGCCGACGCCTACACCAAGGTCAGCGAGACCACCGAGCACGGCTACCCGATCCGCGAGCACCTGAGCCGGCTGATCGGCGGCGAGATCATCTGGGCCCCGGCCATCGACGGCGCGTTCGTGTTGTCCACCCGCGGCGGCGATTTCGAGCTGCGGCTGGGCACCGACGTGGCGATCGGGTACCTGTCGCACGACGCCGAGTCGGTGCAGCTGTACCTGCAGGAGACCCTGACGTTCCTGTGCTACACCGCCGAGGCGGCCGTCGCGCTCACCCCGTAGCGCACACCCCCCTTTCCCGCGAGCGACCGTGTCTGCACCCCGACACGCCGGGCGC
>NZ_CALDGS010000010.1 GCF_937941905.1 uncultured Mycolicibacterium sp.
CGATCGGCAGCACCGAGATGAGGCTGGTGTTGATCGAGCGCATGAAGGTCTGGTTGATGGCCAGGTTGGCCTGCTCGGCGTAGGTGCGCCGGGTGGTGTGCTCGAAGCCGGCGGTGTTCTCCTCGACCTTGTCGAACACGATGACCGTGTCGTAGATCGAGAAGCCGAGGATGGTCAGCAGGCCGATCACCATGGCCGGGGTGACCTCCCAGCCGACCAGCGAGTACAGCCCCGCGGTGACGATGATGTCGAAGAACATCGCGGCCAGCGCGGCGATCGCCATGTACCGCTCGTAGCGGACGGTGATGTAGATCGCGGCCAGCACCACGAACACCAGCAGCGCGATGAGCGCCTTGCGGGTGATCTGCCCGCCCCAGGTCTCCGAGACCGCCGAGTCGCTGATCACCTGACGGCTGGGTTCGCCGTTGTCGGCCAGCGGTTGCAGCTGATCGAACAGCGCGCTGCGCAGCTTCTCGATCTCGTCGTCGGCGAGGTGCTCGGACCGGATCTGCACGGTCGCGGTGCTGCCGGAACCGACCTGCACCACCGACTCGGGCGCCTTGCCCAGGGTGGTGCTGTAGATGTCCTCCACCTGCTGGGTGGCGATCGGGCCGTGCGCGCCGGTGGCCGGCAGCGACACCTTGGTGCCGCCCTCGAAGTCGATGCCGAGGGTGAACCCCTTCAGCGCGATGCTGGCGACGGCGACCAGCAGGATCAGGCCGCTAACCGCGTACCACAGCCGGCGCTTGCCGACGACCTCGAACGCGCCGGTGCCGGTGTAGAGCCGGACGAAGAACCCGTGCTGCGGGGCACCCGACTCCCCGGTGCGCGCATCGGTGGCGGGCGCCTCGACGCCGCTGCTCTCGGAGATCTCGTTGGAATGCTTGGCCATGTCCGAATCCCTATCCCCCGGATCCCTATGCCGTCGTGCCCGCCGCGGCGCGGCGTTCCCGTGCGATCTGCTGCACCGCGCCGAGGCCGTTGAGCGACGGCTTGGCCAGCAGCTTGGACTTGGACGCCAGGTAGACCAGCGGCCAGGTCACCAGGAACACCACCGCGACGTCGAAGATCGTCGTCAGGCCGAGGGTGAACGCGAAGCCCTTCACCTGGCCGACGGCCAGGAAGTACAGCACCGCCGCAGCCAGGAAGGTCACCGCGTTCCCGGACAGGATGGTTTTGCGGGCCCGCGCCCAACCGCGCGGCACCGCCGACCGGAACGACCGGCCCTCCCGGATCTCGTCCTTGATGCGCTCGAAGAACACCACGAACGAGTCGGCGGTGGTGCCGATGCCGATGATCAGACCGGCGATGCCGGCCAGGTCCAGCGTGTAGTTGATGTAGCGGCCGAGCAGCACCAGCACCGCGTACACCACGGCGCCGGAGGCGATCAGCGACAGCGCGGTGAGCAGGCCGAGCACCCGGTAGTAGATCAGCGAGTACAGCAGCACCAGGGCCAGGCCGACGGCACCGGCGATCAGGCCGGCGCGTAGCGAGTTCATGCCCAGCGTGGCCGACACCGTCTCGGCCTCGCTCGGCTCGAACGACAGCGGCAGCGAACCGTACTTGAGCACGTTGGCCAGCTCACGGGCCTGGTCGGCGGTGAACTGCCCGGTGATCTGGGTGCGCCCGCCGGGGATGGCCTCCTGGATCTGCGGGGCACTGACCACCTTGGAGTCCAGCACGAAGGCCGTCTGGGTGCCGACGTTGGCGGCGGTGAAGTCCGCCCAGGTCTGGGTGGCGTCGGGCTTGAACTCCAGGTCGACGATGTACTGGCCGCGCTGCTGGTCCAGCCCGGAGGTGGCGTTGGCGATCTGCTCGCCGCTGATGATCGACTTGTTCAGCAGGTAGACCGTCTCGCCGTCCTGCGAGCAGGTGACCAGCGGCAGTTCCGGGTCGTCGTTGCCGGCCAGCACGTCCTCGTCGCCGCACCGGGTGGCCTGGAACTGCAGCGCCAGCAACTGGATCTGCGGGTTGGTGGACTGACGCAGCTGCTTCTCGTCGGCGATGCGCTTGGCCAGCCGCTCCCGCGGATCCATGTTGGGATCGTCGGCCGGCTGCTGCCCCGGCGGAGCCGGTGCCGGGCTCGGCTGGGGGCTGGGGCTCGGCTGGGGGCTGGGGCTCGGCTGGGGGCTGGGGCTGGGAGCCGGCTGCTGCGGGTACGGCCGCGGCTGCGGCGCCGACGGGCCCGGCGCGGGCGCCGACGGGGCGGGCGCGCCGGGGGCCGGCG
>NZ_CALDGS010000011.1 GCF_937941905.1 uncultured Mycolicibacterium sp.
GTCATGCCGCGTCGTTTACAGTCGCGCAGCAGATCAGCCCACGACTCGGTCGATTCCCGGTAGCCGTCGGTGATCGCCACCAGCTCTTTGCGGCCGTCAGCGCGCACGCCCAGCATCACCAGCAAACAGAGTTTTTCCTGGTCCAGGCGGACCTTGAGGTGGATACCGTCGACCCACAGGTAGACGTAGTCGGTGCCGGACAGGTCCCGGGCCGCAAACGCGCGGGCCTCGTCCTGCCACTGCGCCGTGAGCCGGGTGATCGTGGTGGCCGACAACCCCGCACCCGAACCCAGGAACTGCTCCAATGCCGGGGTGAAGTCGCTGGTGGACAGCCCGTGCAGGTACAGCAGCGGCAGCACTTCGCTCATCTGCGGAGACTTGCGCGCCCAGGCCGGCAGGATCGCCGAGGACAACAGTTTGCGTTCGCCGGTGTCAGGGTCGACACGTTTGTCGTTGACTCGCGGCGCTTTGACCTGCACCGCACCGGCTGCGGTCAGCACCTCGCGGGGCTGGTGGTAGCCGTTGCGCACCACCAGGCGGTGGCCGTTCTCATCGAGCTGGTCGGCGCACTGGGCCACGTAGGCGGCGACCTCGGCCTGCAACGCGGCGGCCAGCATCTGTCGCGCCCCGTCGCGGACGATCTCATCCAACAACGAGCGACCGGGAGTGTCGCTGTCGTTGGCGTCCTCGGCGTCGTGAACTACGGTGAGCATGGGCGTACCTTCCCGAACCAGCGCGCCAACGCCGGCTCATGATCGGACCTACTGACATTCAGATCATCCTCGGGAAGGTGCGCCCACTTTCACGCCCCCACCCCGAGGCTCATCCACAGGTTCTGATCATTGCTCCCACCCGAAAGACAAACACCGCAGGTCAAACGACTATCAACTCCGAGAATCTGCCGAGGTGTCCAAACTCAGGGGGATGACGAGCGGGGTACGGCGGCCGTTATGCGGTGATGAAACACGTTCCAATCTGCCTATCGGAGCGGTCCGAGTCCGATTTGCCACGAATGGTATGGCCAAACCGATCCAACGGGTGAATTTCGCCGAAACGCCAAGTTGAGTCCGATATCGGCAACCGGGTGTCGGGTGTCGGCCGAACGGGATGTGGCGCGCACCACTTGCTAGTGCTATTTTGGCCCTGTGGTCTGACCGTTTATCTCGGATCGAGATGTGGCGGTAAGGAGGGAGCGAATGCTGACTTCGCAGACGTTGTCCGATGTCGGCGCCGACGTGTCGGCTGCGGTGAAGCGGGCCGAGGCGATCATCGCAGCCGCCGAAGGCAGCCGCAGTGAGGCGCGCGACGGGCATTCGCCGCGGGTCCTACGGGACCAGTTGATCGAGCTCGGGCGGGCCATCGAGGAGCGCCTGCTGCGGGCGGCCGATCCCGAGGAGATCGCCGCGTGCTCGGATCTGCTGATATCGGTGCTGGCGCTTCGGAACGAACTGCACGATCACGAGGTGCGGCAATGGGGGAGTGCGGTGACCGACATCGGCCGGGCGCTGGGCCGGCTCCGGGGGCAGCAGCCGCAGGAGATGATCCACACCACCCCGGAAGTGGTGTGCGACGTGCTGGACTTCCGGCGGTGCATGATTTCGACGGTGCGGGGGTCGGTCTGGCGGCCCAAGCGCCTGTATGTGCAGAATGCCCACTCCGACCCCGAGACGGAGCGGTTTCAGGCCTACATCGACGGCCGGCAGCTGCAGCTCGCGGACGCCCCGCTCGAGACGGAGGTGGTGCGCAAGCGTGCGGGTGCCCTCGTCAGTGCTCCGCACGAGGACCACCGCACCTTCAAGGAGATCGTGGAGGCCTCGGGCAGTTGGGGGTACATCGCCGCGCCGATCGTCGCCCAGGGGCGCGTCATCGGCATGCTGCACGCCGACCGCCCGCGTACCGATCGAACGGTGACGATGCATCACCTGGAGTCGCTGGAGGCCTTCGCCGAATGCCTGGCGATCGCGTTCGAAAGCGCGGTGATGGCGCACCGGGCGGTGCAGCAGAAACGCGAGGTCGAGCAGTTGTTCGCGCACCTCGAGAACCTGGACGGCCGGTCGGCGCAGCGCCAGGCGGAGGCTGCGCTGGCGCCCGCCGAGGCGCCGGGTGGTCCGCAGCCGCGCGGTCCGCAGGCACCGCTGACGGCACGCGAGCGGGAGATCATGGCGCTGGTCGCCACCGGGGCCACCAATCGGCAGATCGCTCGAAATCTCATGATCTCCGAGGGAACGGTCAAGACGCATCTGAAGCACATCGCCAAGAAGCTCAACACCTCCAGCCGTGCCGCGGCGGTGGCCGCCTACGCCGGACTGACCTCTGGGGCCCGATGAACGTCCATGCGGCGATTGCGCGGGTCAATGAGCTCAACCGTCGGATCTGCGACCTGCTGAGTGTCTCGGCCGTGCCCGACGCATCCACCCTGGAAGAATCAATTGCCTTGGCCGACAACGTTATCAAGCGCGTCATCGCGTCGGATCGGGACATCTGGTACGGCCCGGGCGCGGATGCCAGGCGCGCCGTGCTCGTCGACTTCCTGCACGCCCAGATCGAGGCGCGGGAATGCCACGATGACTCGAGGGCTCGGCAAGTCCGCGAGCTGACGGCCTCGATCCGAAGGCTGCGCGACGCCCGCTCGGTGCAACAGCTCGTGCGCCGGGCATGCGTCGAGTTGCGCGACGCCTTCGGATTCGACCACGTGCTGGTCTCCTTCGTCGAGGAGGACGCGTACGTGGTCGAGGACGCCCGCGGCAGCGGCTGTGTGTCGGTGGTCCCGCGCAGCGAGTGCCCGCCCGAACAACGGTGTGTCGCCGAACAGCGCACGATCCCTACCTGGGAGATGGATCTCCCACCGGCCCGGGGGTACCGGGACATCCTGGGCACCGTGCACTACCTCGTTGCGCCCATCATCGCTGCCGGGCGCGTGGTCGCACTCGTCCATGTCGGCCGGGCCGACGGCTATCCGGCCCGAGATGCCGACCGCGACATGGTTGACGCGTTCACGTCGGTGTTCTCGGTGCTGTTGGAACGGATGCTCAACGTCGAACGGGTGGAGTCGCAGCGGGTGGCGATCGCCCGTGCTGCGGCGCTGGCCGCAGAAAGGGCTGATCGTCTTGCTGCAGCGGCGATTTCGCTTGAAATCGACCGCGAGGACGCCGCCGAACCCGCCGCCCTGCCCGCCGACTCCCCGTTGGTCGCGGCCCTGTCGGAACGTGAACGGCAGGTCTTCGAACGACTGGTTGCTGGTGCGTCGAACGCGGAGATTGCCGAGGAACTCGCTATCACCGTCGAGACCGTCAAGACCCACGTGAAGCGGATCCTGCGAAAGATCGGTGCGGTCAACCGTTCCGAGGCGATTGCGCTCTATCTGGACGAGATCGGAAAATCCCGGTCGGCCTTCCAGTAACTCTATCTGTGGCCTAATCACGCTGTAGTTCAGCACGATTCGGATTTCTATGGTGGGTTCACCTGCTCTCTAAGCGATTTCACTTCTGCTCGGTAGGTTGCATCTTTCGCGTCCAAACTTACCATCGTGGTAATTACATTGGTGGGCAATCGATGTGATCAACTGACGACCGTCAGATTCGGGTATACCCCAAAAGGGGCAGCTGATATGTCCCATAGGGGAGCTGTCAACGCGGTGAACCCGAACTATTGTCGCTTCCATCCATTCAGCCGGTCGAGACATTGCGGTGTCGGCCGGCGCCCGGAGTCGGGAGGGGTGTTGATGGTCGCCGCGCTGATCGAAACCAAACCGGTCCGCGCCGTAGGCGGATTCTTCGCCATGTCCCTGGACACGCTGGTGCAGATGTTCCGCCCACCGTTCGCCTGGCGCGAGTACGTGCAGTACGTACCGCTCAACGACGGCAACAACTGGAAGGGCGATCCGAACGCCACCCTGTCCGGGCAGGACATCCCCCAGCTTCCGCCGGGCGCGGTGCGGGCGCACCCGGTCGCGCGACCGCCTCAGCCGCTAGTGCCGGCCGAACTGCTGGCCGGCGCGGAGGAGGGGGTGCAGCCGGGTGGCCCGGATACCGGGTCGGGCCGCAGATCGCTGCAGTCGCTGCTACTCCCGTCGGAGCCGGGGCAATGACGGGCAGACCGTTGCAGGAAAGGCGTTCGAAAACCCGGGGCGAGAGCCTCCCATCGGGCGGCGACGTTCATCACGAAGGAGCGAGGACGTGACGAGCAGGCAACCGATCGGGCCGTACAGCCCGGACCAGATCGACGACTTCTACGCCACCGGGCAGTGGAAGGAGGTGAACCTCACCGACCTGCTGCGGCTGCGCGCCGAGACGCACGGCAAGAAGGTCTTCGTCACCGACGGCGTGCGGTCGATGACCTTCGCCGAGGTGTTCGCGGCGTCGCAGCGGCTCGCGCTCGGCCTGCACCGACGTGGGCTGCGCGCCGGTGACCGGGTGGCCGTGCAGTTGCCGAACTGGGCGGAGTTCGTCGTGGTCACCGCGGCGCTGGCGCGGATCGGCGCGGTGATGGTGCCGATCATGCCCATTTACCGGCGCGAGGAGGTCGGCCACGTGGTGGTCGACGCCGGGATCCGGATGGCCTTCGCTCCGGTCGGATTCGGCAAATTCGACTACCTCCCGATGTACGAGGACATCCGGCGTGATTCGCCGACGCTGACCGACATCGTGGCGGTCCGGGCAGCGGAGCACGAACATGCCGGCCTCGCCGACCGGGACATCCTCGTGCTCGACGCGTTGCTCCCGGATGCACAACCCGCGCAGGTCGACGCCGAGATCGACTTCCGGGCCGACCCCGACGAGTTGTTCGTGATCGTCTACACCTCGGGCACCACCTCGGCGCCGAAGGGGTGCATGCACACCTTCAACACCTACGCCGCCGGGGCCCGGGCGCTGACGGAGGCATTCGGCCACACCGAGAACGACGTACAGTTCGGGCCGTCGCCGATCACCCATACCACCGGTCTGGTGACCAGCCTGCTGCTTCCCTTGCTCGTCGGCGCGGCGACACATCTCATGCCGTCCTGGGATCCGAAACGGGCGGTCGAGGAGATCGAGCGGTACCGGTGCACGGCCGCAGTCACCGCGACCACGTTCCTGCAGACGCTGATCGCCGCGGCCGAGGAGATCCCGGACGCCGATCTGTCCTCGCTGCGGGTATGGACCTGCGCCGGGTCGCCCATTCCGGCCGCGGTTGTGCAGAACGCCAAGAAGAAGTTGCCGGGCACCACGATCCTGTCGCTGTACGGCCGCAGCGAGAACCTCTCCACCACCACCTGCACGATCACCGACGACCCGCGCCGGGCGGTCACCAGCGACGGCGCGGCGTTGCCGGGTGCCGAGGTGAAAATCGTCGGTCCCGACGGGCTGGAGGTGCCCCGGGGCACCGAGGGCGACATCGCCTATCGCGGCCCATCGCACATGCTCGGCTACCTGAACAACCCGGCCGAAACCGCGAAGCTGTACACCCCCGACGGCTTCTCCCGATCCGGTGATCTCGGGGTGATGGACCAGGACGGATACGTCAGGGTCACCGGGCGGATCAAGGACATCGTGATTCGCGGCGGCATGAACATCAGTGCTCGCGAGATCGAGGACCGGCTGGCCGCGCACCCGGATCTGACGGCGGTCGCCGTGGTGGGGATGCCGGACGAACGGCTGGGGGAGAAGGTCTGCTGTTTCGTGGTGCCCCGGGAGGGCCGTCGCGCACCGACGGTGGAGGATCTGCGGGAATTCCTGGTCGGACAGGGGGTGGCGATCCAGAAGACCCCGGAGCGGGTGATCGCCGTCGAGGCGCTGCCGATGACTGCCACCGGCAAGGTGCAGAAGCACATCCTGCGCGACCGGGTGCGCGCGGAACTGGCCGCCACCGGGAGGAGCTATCGGTGAAAGCCGTTGTCCTCGAGGCGTTCGGCGGGCCGGAGGTGCTGGTGTCGCGGGCGGTCCCGGAGCCGCCGCAGCGTCGCGGCTGGGTCACGGTGGCGCTGCGAGCCAGTGCCCTGAACTGGCATGACGTCCTGGTTCGGCAGGGCCGGTACGGATCACCGTTGCCGCACATCCCCGGTGCGGACGGTGCCGGTGTCCGGGTGGACACCGGCGAAGAGGTGGTCATCCTGCCGTCGCTGTTCTGGGGTGCCGACAGCGCCGCCCCGGCACCGGAATTCGAGATCCTGGGCGACCGGGTGGCGGGAACCTACGCCGAGTACGTCAGCGTCCCCGAGGAGTGCGTGGCGCCCAAACCCGCCGGCTTGTCCTGGGCCGAGGCGGCGGCGCTGCCGCTGGTCGGGGTCACCTGCTACCGGGCCCTGGTCACCCGGGCGGGGCTACGGACCGGCGAGTCGCTGCTGATCATCGGTGCCGGCGGGGGCATCGCCACGATGGCCCTGTCGCTGGGCGCCGCGCTCGGGGCGCGGGTGTGGGTGACCGCATCGACCGACGCCAAGCGTGACCGGGCGATCGCGGCCGGGGCACAGGGTGGGGTCCTGCACTCGGACGCCGACTGGCCGCAGCGCGCCAGGGAAATCTCGCCGGACGGGCGCGGTTTCGACGTGATCCTGGATGCGGTGGGGCTGTGGGGCCGCTCGGTGCAAGCGTTGCGCCCGGGCGGCCGGCTCGTCGTACTGGGGGCGAACGTCGCCGAGCGCGCGGACATGGACATCCGCGCCTTCTACTTCGGGCAGTACAGCCTGCTCGGCACCACGATGGGCAGCCCATCGGATTTTCGCGGCCTGCTCGATCTCGTTGCCAAGGGCCGGCTCTCGCGCCCGGTGATCGCCAGGACCTTTCCGTTGGCCGATGCGGCCGAGGCGCACCGGCACCTCGAATCGGGTGGGGAGTTCGGCAAGATCGTGCTGCTGCAGTGAACGTTGCCGCCGCACCCGGTCACCCGGCCGTGCGCACCCGGGCGGTGGCGGTGACGACAACACGGTCACCGACCGCGCCCTGCAAGGCCAGACTCGCTGTCGCCGTGCCGTTCTCACCGGGCGTGATGTTCTCGACCCGGCCGGTGAACTGGATGGTCTCGCCGAGCGCGAGCGGGGAGGCGAACCGGACCTGGTACGACAGCAGGTGCTCGACGTGCACCAGGTCGCACAGCCAGGCCGCGAGCATCCCGGCGTGCATCTGGCCCATGGCGATGACGCCCGCCAGGCCCGCCGCGCGCGCGTACTCCGGGTCGTGGTGCAGCGGGTTGAAGTCACCGCCGGCACCGGCGAACCGCACGATGTCGGTCTGGGTGATCGGGCCGATCGTCCTGAGCGGCAGCGTTTCTCCGGCTTGCAACGTCTTCGGTTGCCGCATTCTCAAGCACCCCTTTCGATCAGGACTTCACGTTGTCTCGCCACGGTCGCGCCGGACCCGTCGACCCAGGTGGTCTCCAGCGTCACCAGTCGCATCACCCCACCTCGGCGGCCCGTTCTGGTGTCGTCCGCCACGACGCGGCGGGTCCCCCGGAGTCGGTCGCCGACCACGAGCGGGCGCAGGTACTCCCATTCCACCGATCCGACGACGACCCGTTCGATGGCCAGACCCAGCGCCTGTACGAAGCCACGCTGATCGCGATAGTGGCCTGCCACAACGAGATAGGTCGGCGTGGCGGGGATGTTGTCAAATCCTGCGGCCCGCGCGGCGGTCTGGTCGGTGTACACCGGATCCGTGGCGCGGGTGGCCCGGGCGAACTCCCGGACCTTGCCCGCCTCGACGCGGAACGAGACTTCGTCGAGTACGGCCGATGCCTCCGGGGGCGTCGGTGAACGTTCCATGTGCTCCTCCTGGATTTTTGGTCAGACCTATTGTACGGTTAGTCCGATGATGTTGGGAGGGTTCGGATGGATCTGAACGATTCGCCGGCCGAGGCGCGGTTCCGCGCCCGGTTGCGGGCGTGGCTGGCCGACACGCTGCCGACGCTGCCGTGGCCGGAGCCGGCCGACATGCATGAGCGGCGCCGGTTCTGGTCGGTGTGGCAGCGCAAGCTGTTCGACGCCGGCTTCGCCGGGCTGTCCTGGCCGGCCGAATACGGTGGGGCCGGAGCGGATGCGAAGATCAAGGCGATCTTCAACGAGGAGCTCGACCGCGCGGGTGCCCCGGACCGGCTCAACATCATCGGCGAGGACTTCGCCGGGCCGACCATCGTCGCGTTCGGCACCGACGAGCAGAAGCGGCGCTACCTCGAGCCGATTCTGAAGGGCGACGAGATCTGGTGTCAGTTGTTCTCCGAGCCGGAGTCCGGATCGGATCTGGCCTCGCTACGCACCACGGCCACCAAGGTCGACGGCGGATGGAAGATCAACGGCCAGAAGATCTGGACCTCGCGCGCCCAGATCGCCGACAACGCGATCCTGTTGGCGCGCACCGGCGGCGGTGAACGGCACAAGGGCATCACCTACTTCCTGGTGTCGATGGCCTCACCCGGGATCACGGTCCGGCCGCTGGCGCACATGCTGGGTGAGGCCGAGTTCAACGAGGTGTTCCTCGACGACGTTTTCGTGCCGGACGGCAACGTCGTCGGTGCGGTGGACGGCGGGTGGAAGGTCGCGATGGCGACGCTGTCGTTCGAGCGGGTCGGCATCGCCACCGGCCGGGTCAACACCACCCGCGCGGTAGCCGATCTGGTCGATCAGATCAAGCGCGGGACCACCGACGACGGCCGGCCGCTGGCGGCCGATCCCCTGGTACGCCAGCGGATCGCCGACCTGTACGGCCGCGCACTGACCCATTACCTGATCGGGCAGCGGGTGATCACCGGCGCGGCATCCGGCGAACCACCCGGGCCGGTGACCTCAATCGGCAAGCTGTACTTCTGTCCGCTGGTCGAGGACATCGCCGACTTCGGGCTGGAACTGACGGATTTCGGTGGCCAGTTCGGGCTCGACGAAGCGGGACGGGACGACACGGACCCCGAACAGCAGCGCTGGCTGCGGTTGGCCTACCAGGCCCGCGGCACTGCGATCGCGGGCGGATCGACCTTCATCCAGCGCAACATCGCCGCCGAGCGGGTGCTCGGGATGCCCAGGGGCTGAGGAGAACGAAATGACCGACTACGTCTGGCATCCCACGGCCGAATATCTGGAGCGGGCCAATGTGCTGCGGCTGGCCCGTCGGCACGGTATCGACACCATCGACGAGTTGCGCCGCCGGTCCACCGCCGACATCTGCTGGTACTGGAATGCGGTCGTCGAAGACCTGGGCATCCCGTTCGCCACCCCGTACCGGTCGGTGGTCGACCTCTCCCGGGGCATCGAATTCCCGGAGTGGTTCGTTGGCGGCACCTTCAACGTGGTCGACGCCTGCATCGGAAGGTGGCTGGCAACCGACCGGGACCGTCCGGCGGTGGTCCACGAGGCCGAGAACGGCTCGGTGACCACGCTGACCTACGGTGAGCTGGCCGACCAGGTCGGCCGGGCCGCGGCGGGCCTGACCGAGCTCGGGATCGGCAAGGGCGACGCGGTCGGCATCTACCTGCCGATGACACCCGAAGCGGTCGTGGCGCTGTATGCGGCGGCCGGCATCGGCGCGATCGTGGTGCCGCTGTTCTCCGGGTTCGGGGCCCCGGCCATCGCGGCCCGGCTCGCCGACGCCGAGGTCAAGGCGGTCGTCGTCGCCGACGGCACCGTCCGGCGCGGACGGTCGGTGAGTATGGCCGACGAGTTGGCCCGGGCGCTGCCGCGATCGCCCAGCGTCCGGACTGTCGTCGCCGTGGACAACATCGGCGCCCGGGTGCAGGTCGGCCGGGCCGACGTCACGGTGGCAGACTGGTCCGCCCTGGTCGATCCGGGCCGGGCACCGCACCGATTCGAACCGCTGCCGGCCGAGCATCCGCTGATGCTCGGTTACACCTCGGGAACCACCGGAAAACCCAAGGGCGCGGTGCACACCCAGGCGGGATTCACCGTGAAGGTGACCAGCGAGGTCGCCTACTCGTTCGACATCCACCCCGGCGAGGTGTTCTGCTGGATCACCGACATGGGCTGGGTCATGGGGCCCCTGTCGACCATCGGTACCCACGCCAACGGCGCCACCCTGTTGCTGTACGAGGGCTCACCCGACGTTCCGGACCGTTGCCGGTTGTGGAGCCTGGTCGAACGGCACCGGATCACCATGTTCGGCGTGTCGCCCACCCTGATCCGGGCGCTGAAGGCCACTCCGGCGGAGGAATTCCGCCGCTACGACCTGAGCTCGGTACGGGTGTTGGGATCCACCGGGGAGCCGTGGGACGCCGACTCCTACGAGTGGCTGGCCGCCGACGTGTTCGGCGGCCGGGTGCCGGTGATCAACTTCTCCGGCGGTACCGAGGTCGGCGGCTCCTTCCTTGCGCCCTACCCGGTCGAGCCCATTCCCAGCTGCTCGCTGGGCGGCCCGTCGCTGGGGATGGACGTCGACGTCGTCGACGACGACGGCGCGCCGGTGCGCGGCCGGGTCGGGGAACTTGTCTGCCGCCAACCCTGGCCCGCCATGACCCGAGGGGTGTGGCGGGACCGGGAGCGCTACCTGCGGTCGTACTGGTCGCGGTATCCGGGGATGTGGTGGCACGGCGATTTCGCGCTGGTCGACGCATCCGGCCGGTGGTATATCCTCGGGCGCTCCGATGACGTGATGAACGTTGCCGGCAAGCGCATCGCACCGGCCGAGGTTGAGTCCATCCTCGCCACCCACCCCGCGGTCGCCGAGGCGGCGGCCGTCGGCGTGCCCAATCCACAGAAGGGCGAGGTGATCTGGGCGTTCTGGGTACCGCGCAGCGAAGTCGACACCGGGGCGGTCGCCGACGAGCTGCGCCGGTTGGTGTCCGACGGGATCGGCAAACCGTTCGCGCCGGCGCGGGTGCTGGCCGTCCCGGCGCTGCCCAAGACCAGATCGGCCAAGATCCTGCGCCGCGCGATCCGTGCGGCCGCCATCGGGGCGGATCCCGGGGATCTGTCCAGCGCCGAGAACCCGGAAGCCGTTGATGCCATTCGGCAAGTCGTGCACGGCAGCTCCGCATGCGGCGCCGGGAGCACCAACTGACGAGGAGCAAGAATGCAATTGGAGCTGTCCGAGGAGCAGGAACTCTTCGCGACCTCGCTGCGCGAGTGGATCGCCGCGAAGTTCACCACCGAGACCGTGCGTCGGTTGCAGTCCGACGGCGACACCTCGACATTCACCGCTGCCCTGATCAACGAGGGTTGGTGGGCCGTCGGTTATCCCGAACAAGCCGGCGGTCAAGGTGGGGGAGTGCTCGAGTTAGCCCTGACGGCAAGGGAGTTCGGCCGCGCCGCGGTGCCAGATGCCTCGTGGCTGGCCGCCACCGTGGCGGCCCCACTGCTCACCGACGCTGAGCTTGCCGCCCAGATCGAGGGCGAGCAACGGTATGCGCTCGCGCTCCGGGGAGATCGGATACCCGACTGGAGCGCCGTCGAGTCTGATCGCGGGTGCCTGAGCGGAACCGTCGCGCACGTACTGGGTGCGCCGGAAGCCGACGTGTTCCTCGTGCCGGTCGAGGGCGGCCTGGCCCGGTTGTCGGCCGAGGCGGTAACGGTCTCGGCAGAACCGTTGCTGGACCGCTCCCGTGCCGCGGGCACCATCGAGTTCGCCGAAGTTGCGGTCACCGATGTACAGGCCGTCGACGATGCGGCGCTGGTTCGTGCAACGGCGCTAGCCGCGGTGCTGGTGGCCGCCGATGCGCTCGGGGCGGCGGAGCGGATGCTGGAACTGTCAGTCGAATACAGCAAGCAGCGCAAGCAGTTCGGCCGGCCGATCGGGTCGTTCCAGGCGGTCAAGCATGCGGCGGCGCAGATGCTGGTGAGTGTGGAGGCGGCCTATTCGATCGCGCTGTATGCGGCCGCGGCGTTGGACGGCGGGCGGCCGGATGCGACGACGACGGCTGCGGCGGCCAAGGCGCAGGTGACCGGGGGTGCGGTCGGTGTGGCCGATTCCGCGCTGACCGTGCACGGGGCGATCGGTTACACCTGGGAACACGATCTGCACCTGTTCTACAAGCGGGCCAAGCTCGACCGCACCCTGTTCGGCACCCCCCGGGCCTGGAACGAGCGGATCGCCACCGCCCTGCTCGACGAGACGGCTATCCCCTGACGGCCGTTCGGACCGTTTTCCACCGATACGACGGAGCTGATGTGAATTTCGAATTGACCGAGGACCAGCTGACAATCCGTGACGCGGTCGCCGAACTGGCGGCCCGGTTCGACGATCTGTACTGGCAGGAGAAGGACGAAAACCACGAGTTTCCCACCGAGTTCTACAACGCCTTCGCCGAGGGCGGCTGGCTGGGCATCACCACCCCCGAGGAGTACGGCGGGCACGGTTACGGCATCACCGAGGCCTCGATCGTGCTGGAGCAGGTGGCGGCCTCCGGCGCCGGGATGAACGGCGCGAGCGCGATGCACATGTCGATCTTCGGCATGCACCCGGTGATCGTGCACGGCAGCGAGGAGCTCAAGCGGCGCACGCTGCCCCGCATCGTCACCGGTGATCTGCACGTCTGCTTCGGCGTCACCGAACCGGGTGCCGGCCTGGACACCACCAAGATCACCACATTCGCCGAACGCAAGGGCGACAAATACATCGTCAACGGCCGCAAGGTGTGGATCTCCAAGGCGGTGGAGTCGGAGAAGATCCTGCTGCTGACCCGCACCACGAAGTTCGAGGACGCGGCGCGCAAGACCGACGGCATGACGCTGTTTCTGACCGATCTGGACCGCAGCCGGGTCGAGATCCGCCCGATCAAGAAGATGGGGCGCAACGCGGTCACCTCCAATGAGTTGTTCATCGACGGCCTGGAGGTGCCCGTGGAGGACCGGGTCGGCGAGGAGGGGCAGGGGTTCAAGTACCTGCTGGACGGGCTGAACCCGGAGCGGATGCTGATCGCGGCCGAGGCGCTGGGCATCGGCCGGGCGGCCCTGCGTGCGGCGGTGCAGTACGGCAACGACCGTGAGGTGTTCGGACGGCCCATCGGGATGAACCAGGGCATCCAGTTCCCGCTGGCGGACTCGCTGGCCCGGTTGGACGCCGCCGAGTTGATGCTGCGCAAGGCCACGTGGCTGTATGACAACGGCAAACCGTGTGGCCGGGAGGCCAACACCGCCAAATACCTGTGCGCCGATGCGGGATTCGAAGCCGCCGACCGCGCCCTCCAGACCCACGGCGGCATGGGGTATGCCGAGGAGTACAACGTGGCCCGTTATTTCCGTGAGGCCCGGCTGACCCGGATCGCCCCGATCAGCCAGGAGATGGTGCTGAACTTCCTCGGATCCCACGTGCTCGGCCTGCCGAGGAGCTACTGATGAGCCAACCACACAGCGCGCTGAACGTGGCAGAGGCACTGCGGGTGTTCGGCCTCGACGGCCGCACCGCGCTGGTGACGGGGGCCGGCGGCGGCGTGGGGGCTGCCGTGGCCGAACGCTTCGCCGCGGCGGGGGCACGCGTGCTGGTCACCGACGTCGATGAGGCGGCGGCGGCGCGGGTGGCGGGCCGGATCACCGAGGCCGGCGGCAGCGCCGAACCGTTCGCGTTGGACGTCTGCGATCCCGACAACACCGCCGCGGCGGTGGCGGCCGCCGTGGAGCTCGGCGACGGCACGCTGCACATCCTGGTCAACAACGCCGGGGTGATCGCCCCGGCCATGTTCGCCAACATGGACGAGGCCAGATTCCGGCGCGTCCTGGACGTGCACGTGATGGGCACCTACCACTGCAGCCACGCCGCACTCGACGTGCTGCCCACCGACGGCACCGGCCGGATCATCAACGTCACCTCCGCCGCCGGGCTGACCGGGACGATCGGCCAGGCCAACTACGGCGCGGCCAAGGCCGCGATCATCGGCCTGACCAAGTCCCTGGCCCGCGAGTTGGCCAGACAGTCGATCACGGTGAACGCGGTCGCCCCGCTGGCCGCCACCGCGATGACCGAGAACATCCGCAGCAACGAGAAACTCGCCGCCAAGACGCTCGAGCGGATCCCGCTGAAGCGCTGGGCCACCCCCGCCGAGATCGCCCCGAGCTTCCTGTTTCTGGCGTCCGACGCGGCGGCCTACATCACCGGGCAGGTGTTGCCCGTCGACGGAGGGACGGTGATCTGATGGCGGCCAGGGTATCCGGTCCGTTCGCGAACACGGGTCGCGAGGTGGTGATCGCCGAGGCAGTGCGCACCCCTATCGGCCGATCACATCCGGAGAAGGGGTGGTTTCGCGACTGGCACCCGAACGCCATGCTGGCCGCCTGCTACCGGGAGCTGATCGAGCGTGCCGATATCGACCCCGGGGCGGTGGAGGATCTGATCATCGGCTGCACCGCGCCGTTCGGGGAACAGTCCCGCAACATCGGGCGCAACGCCTGGTTACAGGCCGGCTTTCCGCCGGAGGTGCCGGCCACCACACTGGACCGCCGCTGCGGGTCGGCCCAGACCGCGGTGAATTTCGCGGCCGCACTGATCGCCTCGGGCGCACACGACATCGTGATCGCCGGCGGAGTGGAACACATGCACCACGTGCCGATGAACTCCCCGGCCACGATCAGCGAACTCTACGGCGATCCGTGGCCGCCCGAATTGCGGGAACGCTACGACTTCGTCACCCAGGGCGAAAGCGCCGAACTGATCGCCGACCGCTGGGGCATCTCGCGGACCGAGATGGACGAATTCGCCCTCCGTTCGCACCGACTGGCCGCCGAGGCCATCGCCGCGGGCCGGTTCGTCGATGAAATGGTGCCGATGCAGCTCGACGGCCAGATCCGCACCGGCGACCAGACCGTGCGGCCGGACACCTCACTGGAAACACTCGCCAAACTCAAGCCGGTGTTCCGCCCGGACAACGGCCGCATCACCGCCGGCAGCTCGAGCCCGATCTGCGACAGCGCGGCCGCGGTCCTGCTGTGCACCCGCGAAGCCGCGCAACGCCACGGGCTGCGGCTCCGGGCCCGCATCGCCGACCAGATCACCGTCGGTGTCGATCCGATCATCATGCTCACCGGACCCATCCCGGCCACCCGAAAACTGCTGGAACGCAACGGGCTCACCGTCGACGACGTCGACCTGTTCGAGGTCAACGAGGCCTTCTCCTCGGTGGTCCTGGCCTGGGAACGGGAGCTGCAGCCCGACATGGACCGGGTCAACGTCAACGGCGGGGCGATCGCCCTCGGACATGCCGTCGGGGCCACTGGCGCCCGCCTTGTGGCCACGCTCCTGCACGAGATGCCGCGCCGCGACGCCACCCTCGGGCTGATCACCATGTGCTGCGGCGGTGGGCTGGGCACCGGCACACTCATCGAACGGATCGAGTGATGATCGACTTCGGTCGATACCTGAAACCGGGAATGGGTGTCTGGTGGGGCCAGGCGGCAGCCGAGCCGCGTCCGCTGGTCGACCAGTTGCTGGCTCAGGCGCCGACGCTGGGACCGCTGCAGCTGTTCACCGGGCTGAGCTGGAACGACCAACTGGCCGAGCAGATCTCGCCGGGCACCCGGATGATCTCCTACGGCGGCCTCGGTGCGCTGCGCAAACTGGTGCAAGCCGACCGGCTCGAGGTGGTGCCGTGCCACTACTCGGCGCTGCCCCGCATGTTCGCCGAACGGCGGCTGCCCTGTGACGCCGGGCTCATCCAGGTGTCCCCGCCGGACGCGTACGGCATGTGCTCGCTGGGGATCGGCGTTGACTACATGGCCAACGCCATCGACCACACCCCGCTGCTGTTCGCCGAGATCAACGCCCGGATGCCGGTCACCGAAACCTCGCCCCGGCTGCCGCTGCACAGCTTCACCGCGGTCATCGAGACCGACCGGCCGTTGCCGGAGGATCCGCCTGCACCGATCGGTGACGTCGAGCGGGCGATCGCCGCACACATCGTCGGGCTGATCGACGACGGCGACACCATCCAGGTCGGTATCGGATCCCTCGGTGCCGCGGTTTTCGAGGCGCTGTCCGGGCATCGCGACCTCGGGGTGCACACCGGCATGATCACCGACGGGCTGTTGATGCTGATGGAAAAAGGCGCGGTCACTGGCGGGCGTAAGGAAATCGACACCGGGTTCGCGGTCGCCGGCACCGCGCTGGGCTCGGCCCGGCTCTACGCGCGGATCCAGGAACTGCCGGTGTCGTTCCGGCCGACCAGCTACACGCACTCCCCTCGGGTGCTGGCCGAGCTCGCCTCACTGGTCGCGGTGAACTTCGCGATCGAGGTCGACCTCACCGGACAGGTCGGCGCCGAGGTCAGCCGGGGGACCTACCTCGGTGCCGTCGGCGGGCAGGTGGACTTCGCGCGGGCAGCGGCGCTCACCGGGAAACGATCGATCATCGCGCTGCGTTCGACGGTCGGCGGCCGCTCGTCGATAAAGTTCGCCCTGGACGAGGGGGTGGTGACCACCGCTAGGGCCGACGTCGACTGTGTGGTCACCGAGTACGGTGTGGCGCACCTGCGGGGGCAGTCACTCGCCGAGCGCCGACGCCGGATGATCCGCATCGCCGCACCGCAATTCCGGGAGGAACTGGAGCGCGCCGTGCGTCTGGCGAATGCGTCGTGATGTGACGGCGGGGCGAGAAAACGTAGTGAAAAGACGTACGTAGGGAAGGGAGCAAGCAGACATGACCAATCGAGTGGCGTTCGTGACCGGCGGGGCACAGGGGATCGGCGAGGGGATCTCGATTCGGTTGGGGGCCGACGGGTTCCGGGTCGCTGTGGCAGATCTGAACGCCGAGAAGGCGAAACAGACGGCGGAGCGGATCGTCGCTGCCGGTGGGCAGGCCATCGCGGTCCGGGTGGACGTGACCGACACCGAGTCGGTGAATTCGGCGGTGGCGCAGGTCACCGCCGAACTCGGCCCGGTTGAGGTCGCCGTCAACAATGCCGGGTGGGACGACTTCATGAACTTCCTCGACACCGACGAGGACTTCTGGAACAAGATCCTCGACATCAATTTCAAGGGGGCGCTGCGGGTTTGCCACGCGGTGGTGCCGGGTATGGTCGAGCGCGGCTTCGGCCGGGTGATCAACATCGGCTCCGATGCCGGCCGGGTCGGCTCGTCGCTGGAGGCCGTCTACTCGGGGGCCAAGGGCGGGATCATCGCCTTCACCAAGACCCTGGCGCGCGAGGTGGCCACCAAGGGGGTCACCGCGAACACCGTCTGCCCCGGGCCGACCGACACTCCCGCCCTGCGCAAGTTCGCCGACAACTCGGGACAGGACGCCGATAAGGTGCTGGCCGGGATGGTCCGGGCCGTGCCGATGCGCCGCCTGGCCCAGCCCGCGGACATCGCCGCGGCCGTGGCCTTCTTCGCCGGCGACGACACCGGGTACATCACCGGCCAGACGCTGTCGGTCAGCGGCGGCCTGACGATGGCGTAGTCGAACGGCCCGGATGATGTCGAGCGAATGGTCGACGGTACGGCGGTACCAGGACGTGGAATACGCGCGGACGGCCGACGGGATCGCCAAGATCACCATCTGCCGTCCGGAGGTGCACAACGCGTTCCGGCCGCAGACTCTGATCGAGATCGGGGATGCGCTCACCCACGCCCGGGAGGATCCGTCCATCGGGGTGATCGTGCTGACCGGGCAGGGCGATGCGGCGTTCTGCTCCGGTGGTGACCAGTGGGTGCGCGGCGACACCGGGTATCTCACCGATCCGGGCGATCCCGCCGGCGTCGGCCGGTTCCACGTTACGGATCTGCAGGTGCAGATCCGCCGGTTGCCCAAGCCGGTGGTCGCGATGGTGGCGGGGTACGCCATCGGCGGCGGCCACGTGCTGCAACTGGTGTGCGATCTTACGATCGCCGCCGACAACGCCCGGTTCGGTCAGGTGGGTCCGCGGGTCGGATCCTTCGACGGCGGCTTTGGCGCCGGGCTGCTGGCCGAGACGGTCGGTGTCCGCAAGGCCAAGGAGATCTGGTTCCTGTGCCGGCAGTACGGTGCGCAGGAGGCACTGGAGATGGGCTTGGTGAACACCGTTGTGCCGCTGGCGCAGTTGGAGTCGGAGACCCTGGCCTGGTGCCGGCGCATGATGGAACTTTCGCCGATGGCATTGCGATTGATGAAGGCCAGCTTTCACGCCGCCGAGGACGGGCTGGCCGGCATCCAGCAGCTCGCCCACGACGCGAACCTGTTGTTCTACGCCACCGATGAGGCCCGCGAGGGGCGTGAGGCGTTCAAAGCCAAGCGACAGCCGGACTTTCGGCGGTTCCCCCGCCGGGCCTGACCGGTGCTGCGGCCGCCGGCCCCGCGCCCCGGTGCGCGGCGCCGGCGCTCAGTCCTTCGCCAGGTCGATCTCGGTCCGTTCCTCTACCTGCACAACCGCTTCGGCGTAGCTGTGGACGTGCTTGCTCATGCGCCGCATGGCGGCTGCGGCGTCCTTGGCGCGGATCGCCGCGGTGATCGACTTGTGTGCGATATACGTGGTTTTGCGCACCTCGTCGTCGACGAAGGCGGTGTTGTCGGTGGAGGCGTAGATCGCCTTCGACAGTGCGGTCATGAAGCCGGTGAGCAGTTCGTTGTGGCCGGCTCGGGCGACCGCGAGGTGCCAGTCGACGTTCGCCCGCAGGAAATCGTCCAGTGTGGAGTCAGGGTCGCCGATGACCGAGTTGGCCGCCTCCAGCGCCTCGAGGTCCTCGTCGGTGCGGTATTTCGCGGCCAGCCTCGCGCAGGCCGGTTCGATGGTCTCGCGGGTCTCCAGCAGGTCCGTCAGTCGCAGCTGCTGGCCCCGAATGAGCAGGCTAACCGACGACGCGACCGCGTCTCCGTCGGGCTGCTGGACGAAGGCGCCGCCGGCGCGGCCGGTCTTGATCGAGACAAGCCCCTGAACCTCGAGGATGCGCAGCGCCTCCCGGACCGTGGTGCGGCCCATCCGGGTCTGGTTGACCAGCTCCCGCTCCGGCGGCAAGGCGGTCCCGGGCGGGAACTCGCCGCGCAGAATCCGTTCGCGCAGATCGTTGGCGAGCACGTCGGACGCTTTAGGTACCTGCATCGGTTGCAACTGCACCGGATGTCGCGCAACCGCGGTCGGGGGCTCTATCTCGGACATGGCACCTACTTCTTCCCCTAATGGTCATACCTAAACTATCAGCACTCCCGACAACTGTCTGTCCCCTAACGAGGCAAATCACACCGGGGCTACCGCGGAGTTGGAGCGCACAGTATCTTTGGTCTGAGCAAAATAATTGTTAGTGGCGGGACTGCCGGCCGGAGGGGCGCGGCTGAACGCGAAACACCGGTGGACGGAAGGAGTGACGGCGGGATGGGAGCCGAGGCGGGAACGACCGGGGACGTGGTGGCCTGGACGATGGTTCGCGACCGCATCATGCTGGTGACGATGCAGCGTCCTCCGGCGAACGCGCTCGGCGAGGTGCTGCTCGACGGTCTGCAGCAGGCCATGGACGCCGCGGAGCGACGCGGTGATGTGAAGGTGATGGTGTTGTCCTCGGCGCTCGACGGGTTCTTCGCCGCCGGTGCGGACATCAAGCACCTCGCCCGGATCGATGGCGAGACGTTCACCGCATACGGCGACAACATGCGGGCCGTCAACGACCGGATGGCGGCGGCGCCGTGGATCTCCATCGCCGCGGTGAACGGAATGGCCCTCGGCGGTGGGCTCGAACTCGCGATGGCCTGCACGCTGCGGGTGGCCGGGCCGAAGGCGCGGTTCGGGCTGCCCGAGGTGAAGATCGGGCTCATTCCCGGTGCCGGTGGGACCCAGCGCCTGCCACGGCTCGTCGGCCGCGGTCGTGCGCTGGACATCATGCTGACCGGACGGCAGGTCCCCGCCGGCGAGGCACACGCCATCGGATTGGTCGACCGGCTGACCGACGGCGATGCGGTCGATGCCGCCCTATCGCTGGCCGACGAACTGGCGACGGCGTCCCTGCCCGCGCAACTGGCCGTGGTCCGCACCGTCGACAAGGCCGCCGACGTGGCGCTGGCGGACGGGATGCGCTACGAGGTCGAGGAGGAGCAGGCGCTCTTCGAGCACGGCGAGGCCGCCGAGGGGATCGCGGCGTTCATCGAGAAGCGTACCCCTGCCTTCCGCTGACCGGCAGCAGACAGGGGCACCGATGACGATGCGACAACCCGACGGCATGCAGACCTTGACAGTGCAGGAGACGAAGCCGGGCATCGTGTGCGTCACGTTGAACCGGCCGGACCGGTTCAACGCGATGACCGACACGATGTTCGTCGAACTGGAACGGCTGGCCTGGGCGCTCGACGCCGACTCCGGCGTGCGGGTGGTGATCCTCACCGGTGCGGGAAAGGCCTTCTGTGCCGGCTACGACCTCGCCGACGCCGACGAGTTGCCCGGCCTCGGGGCCCTGGGCATGCTCGACAAGCAGGAGCGGGCGGCCCGGGCGCTGCTGGCCGTCCACCGGTTGCGCGTGCCGGTGATCGCAGCGGTCAACGGCCCGGCGGCGGGAGGTGGGCTGGCGCTGGCGCTGGCCGCCGACATCCGGCTGGCCGGCCCGGCGGCGACGTTCAACGCGGCCTTCGTCCGGATCGGGCTCTCGGCCGGCGATCTGGGCACCTCCTGGCTGCTCACCCGGCTGATCGGCCCGGCCCGGGCGGCCGAGATCTGTTTCACCGGGCGGATGGTCGACGCGCCGGAGGCCGCCGAGATCGGACTGGTAAACGCCGTTGCCGAGGACGTCGTCGGCGGTGCCGTCGCGCTGGCGGACGACATCGCCGGCCGCTCGCCCGGGGCGGTGCGGCTGTCCAAACGCGCCCTGCAGGCCAACCTCGAGATCGGTTCCTACGCGGCGGCGCTGGAGCTGGAGAACCGCGGCCAGGCGCTGCTGACCCGGACCCGGGACATGGCCGAAGCTCTCGAGGCGTTCCGACAGAAGCGAACCGCGGTATTCCGCAACGAATGACAGCCACCCCGACCACGACACGAGAAGGCCTGTAGATGACCATCGAGCTGCCGGAACTGAAGACCCTTACCTTCCAGGAGTGCGAACCGGGGATCGGGATCCTGCGCCTGAACCGTCCGGACCGGATGAACTCGCAGACGGTGACGATGTTCCGCGAGTACCTCGCGGTCGGCCGCGTGCTGCGCGACAGCCGGTTGCGGGCGCTCATCATCACCGGCGCAGGTGACCGCGCGTTCTGTGCGGGGTTCGATCTCGACGAGGTGCACCAGATCACCGAGATGCCGGTGCCGGAGTTCCTGAGCTTCGTCGAGACCGCCACCGGCGGGATCAAGGCGCTGCGGGAACTGCCGTTCCCGGTGATCGCGGCGATCCACGGCCCGGCCACCGGGGGCGGGCTGGCCCTGGCGCTGGCCGCCGACGTCCGGCTTGCCGCACCGACGTTGAAGATGAGTGTCGCGTTCGTGCAGGTCGGTCTGTCGGTTGGGGAGCTCGGTACCTCCTACCAGCTCACCCGGTTGGTCGGCCCGGCTCTGGCCGCCGAGCTGTCCTACACCGGGCGCGTCGTCGAGGCCGAGGAGGCGGCCCGCGTCGGCCTGGTCAACCGGATCGTGGCCGCCGATCGACTCCTCGACGAGGCGATCGAGCTGGCACGCCGGATAGCCGGGAACTCCCCGGGCGGGATCCGGATGTCCAAACGCGCCATCCAGCGCAACATGGAGATCGGTTCCTACGAGGCCGCACTGGAGTTGGAGAACCGCGGCCAGGCACTGCTCACCCGCACCGAGGACATGCCGGAGGCGCTCGCGGCATTCAAACAGAAGCGCCGGCCGGAGTTCCGGGGGCGGTGACGCACATGGGCTGGGAGTGGGGCGGCCCCGCCCATGCGGCGTTGCAACGGTTCCTCAACGATCGGGGCATCCTGCACGGACCGATCACCACCAGGCCGATCGGTGACGGCCACTCCAACCTCACCTTCCTGGTGACGGATGGAACCGACCGTGTCGTCGTCCGGCGCCCGCCACCGCCCCCGCTCCCGCCCGGGGCCAATGACATGCTGCGCGAGGTCAGGTTGCTCACCGCGTTGTCCCCCACGGCGGTTCCGGTACCGCAGGTGCTCGCCGTCGCGCAGGCCGGTGAGGTCATCGACGTTCCCTGCTACGTCATGACATTCGTCGCCGGGCCGGTGGTCACCACCGGCACGCCCGCGCCGCTGGACACGCCCGAACAGCGCCGCTCGATCGCCACCGCCTTGGTCGACACCCTGGCAGATCTGCACCAGGTGGACTGGCGGGCGGTCGGCTTGACCGACCTGGGCCGGCCGGACGGCTTCAATGCCCGCCACCTGAGCCGGATGCGACGGCTGCTCGGCCCGGACGACACACCATTGCCGGACGGTTTCGCCGAGGTCCACGCCTGGCTGCGCGACAACGTTCCGGCCGAGTCCGGCGCCGCCCTGATCCACGGCGACTTCCGCATCGGCAACGTCGTGCTCGCCCCCGATCCGCCGGGGCGGGTGGCCGCGGTGCTGGACTGGGAGCTGGCCACCGTCGGTGACCCCCTGCAGGACCTCGGGTACTTCCTGGCGACCTACCCGCAGCCGGGAGCGCGCCTCAATCCGGTGGCCAGACTCGGCGCCGCACTGCTGGAACCGGGATATCCGGCCCGGTCGGAGCTCGCGGCGCGCTACGCCGACCGCACCGGTGCGGACCTGCGCGGGCTGGCCTGGTATACCACCTTCGCGCTGTGGAAGCTTGCGGTGCTCTACGAGTACAGTCGGCGGCGCGCGGAGGCGGGGATCGGGGATCCCTACTATGCCGATTCCGCACTCGTCGCGGACTTCCTCGCGGATGCGTGGCGCACTTGCGGCCTGGAGTCCGCCAGGACATAGATTCGGAGCGTCACATGGCCGACAACACATTCCGCGATCCGCTGGTGGGCATCGACACCGCCGGTCTGCCGGAGCGGTTCTTCGACCGCTTCATGTTCAACATGCACCCCACCGACACCACCGCGCCGGCTGTCATCACCGGCTTCGGGGTGTACCCGGCACGGGGCGGCGCCGACGGGTACGTCATCGCCACCGTCGGGCGCGAACAGCGCAACCTCCGGTTCACCGCCACCGCTGAACGGGTTCGGACCGACGGTGCGGGGCCGTTGCGGTTCGACGTGCTCGAACCCCACCGACAGTGGCGACTTCGAATGGCGCCCAACGATATCAGCGTCGAATTCGACGTCACCTGGTGCGCCCGGACCGCTCCGTGGATCGACGGCGTCACCGTCGCCAACCGGGCTGGCGACGCCACGGCTTTCGAGCACTTGTTCCAGTCCGGGCGCTACACCGGATGGTTGCGCATCGACGGGATCGAGCACCGGGTGGACGGGTGGTACGGACAGCGCGACCGGTCCCGCGGGGTACGCAACATGGCCGGTGGGCAGGGGCTGCACCTGTGGTTGCAGGCGCAGTTCCCGGCGTTCTGCGTGGGACTGCTGCTGGTGGAGTCGCGGTCACACGAACGCCTGCTGATCACCGGAGCGGTCATGCACGAGAACGGCAACCTCGATGCGGTGCGGGAGGTTCGCCACGACCTCACCTTCGACACCGGACTGGACCTCTCGGCGGCCGAACTCGAGATCGAGACCGTCTCCGGGGAGATGCTGCGCTTGCACGCCGACGGCAGCGCCGGCGGCGGGTACATGGCGGGTGGCGGTTACGGGCGAAGCCATCGGGTGCCGGTGCACTCCGAGCACGTCGAATCCGATCGCTATCCGCTCGACGGGACCGTGACGCCGCGATCCCTGGTCACCGCGCTGACCGACCGGGTCTGCGTATTCAGCACACCAGAGCTGACCGGGACCGGCGTCCTGGAGTTCGCGGTGACCCGCAGCCCGGACTACCGGTACCGGCCCACCATCGCCGACCGCTGAGGCGCCGCCGTCAACGCAGGGCGCGCAGGCCGGCGCGGACCTCGGCCACAAAGACATCGGGGCACTCCAGGGCGGGGAAGTGCCCGCCGGCGTCGAGCTGCCGGTAGCAGCGCAGCTGCGGATCCGGGTGCGGGAACACCGAGTAGGCCGTCGGGACCGGCAGCGGCGTGAAGTCCGCGAAGGCGGCCCGGAAGCTCTCCCAGTACAGCCGTGCTGAGGAGGCTGCGGTCGCGGTGAACCAGTACAGGGAGATGTTGTCGAGTAACTTGTCCCGTGCGATCACCCGCTCCGGATGACCGGCGCAGTCGGTCCAGGCGTAGAACTTCTCCAGGATCCAGGCACACTGCCCGGCCGGTGAGTCGGTCAGGCCGTATCCGACCGTCTGTGGCCGGGTGCGCTGCTGTTCGGAATAGCCGCTCTCCCAATCGGCCCCAATCGGCGCGTTGCTGGAACTTCGCTAGCTGCCGCTGTTCGGCCTCGGTAGGGGTCCCCAGCTGCAACAGCTCCTCCGCGTTGCACAGCCCGAGGTTGAGGTGGACGCCGGCACCCGAATCGGGGTGACGGATCCCCAGGCGGGTGGCGACCATCGAGCCGGCCGTGGCCAAGCTGGAGGCCGATTACAACCACTTCTTCGAGAACACGGGCCTGAAGTTCTGCCTGGCCTACTGTGCGGGTTTGGAAACGATCGGCCCCATGGTGGCGTCGTTCTTCTTCAACCGGGCCCCCGACCTGATGCGCAACTGGCATGAGCCGACGACGTACCTGTGGTTGTGGCACATGGCCGAGGAGTACGAGCACCGGGTGGTCACCAACTACACGCTCCGCGAGCTGTGCGAGAGTTACTGGTACCGCGTGTACGGCATGTGGTACGCGGCAATCCACCTGTTCGGCTTCGCCCTCGGCGTGGCAGGGAAACTCATCCAGGAGGACCGGGCCAAGGGCCGGATCAGGGGGAAGTGGGCCAGCCGGTTCCGGTACGGTAAGGTGCTGTTCCGGGTGTTCGGACACTTCTTCGGGCACTACGTGACCGCACACCGGCCGACCTACGATCCGGCGACGATCCCGGCACCCTCGCGTGCGACGGAGCTGTTGGCCGAGATCGGTGAGAACAAGACGGTGCGGATTCCGCAGGCGGACTGATTGGGCTGATTCGGCACGGGAAAAAGCGGCGCCGGTGGTCATCCGGGAGTAACCCGGTGGTCACCGCGCTGCGCCTTGCTCCGCTCGGTGGCCGCCTTCGCCGTCTGTCTGATCTGCTGCCAGTCGCTGTCGGTCAGCCGGGTCAGGCCGGCGAACGTGTTGGGGCCGGCCAGCATCTGCCCGCCGTCCATGGCGATAGTCTGGCCGGTGAGATAGTCGCAGGCGTCCGACATCAGGAAGATCACCAGGTTGGCGAGCTCCTCGATGGTCCCGGTCCGCCCGGCGGGGATCTGGTCGGGCTGGGTCGCGCCCACCGAGCTCTGGTCGGTCGGGTTGAGCATCTGCCAGGCGTATTCGGTCGGAATGGGTCCGGGCGCAACCGCATTGAGCCTGATCCCGTACCGGGCCCACTCGACGGCCAGCGACATCGTCATGGCGTGCACGGCGGCCTTGGCCATCGAGGAGGGGACAACGAACGCCGAACCGGTCCAGATCCAGGTGGTCAGCGTCGACAGCACGCAGCCCGGCAGGCCGTCGGCGATCCAGCGGCGTCCCGCGGCGTGGGTGGTGTGGAACGAACCGTCCATGACGGTGCTGGTGATCGCCCGGTACCCGCGTGGGCTCAGCTCGTGGGTCGGTGCGATGAAATTCGCGGCGGCATTGTTGATCAGCCCGGTCAACGGGCCGTGTTCGGTCCAGATCCGCTCCATCGCGGCGTCGACGCGGTCGTGATCCCGGACGTCGACGGTGTCGATGTGGACCGCATCTGGACGGGTCGCCCCGATTTCGGCGGCGGCCTCCTGCAGGACCGCCGGTCGGCGGCCCCATAGATGCACGGTGGCGCCGTGGGCCACGAGATGGCGCGCGACCCCGCGACCGAGGCCGGTGCCGCCGCCGGTGACCAGGATTCGCTTGGCGGTGAGCAAGGTAGGAGAGAACGGGCCGGCCGGGACGGACATGTCGGTTTCCTCTCGGTTCAAGACGGTGGTGGATGCGCGTCAGCCCGGCTCGTCCGGACAGGTGTCGGAAAGTGAACGGAGGGAACGAGCCGGGCTGGCGCCGATTGCGGGGTGCGCGGTGCCGGGCGGGAGACCCGGCACCGTCCTCGAGGGGAGTATCTGCCTTCCGGGTCGTTACTTGCCGCGGTACGGGCTGAAGTCGGGCTGGCGCTTCTCGTTGAAGGCGTTGATGCCCTCCTGCGCCTCGGGGGTGTCGCCGAAGATCTGCAGGGTCGAGTACGCCATCGAGCCGATGCCCAGGAAGTGCTCGGTGTCGGTGTTCATCGACTGCTTGAGCACCTTCAGTGCCGTGGGTGAGAAGGCGAGCATCTGGTCGGCCCAGGCCCGGACCTCGTTTCTGAGCTCGGCGGCCGGGACCACCTTGTTCACCAGGCCCCACTCCATGGCCTCCTGCGCCGAGAGTCGGCGCAGCATGAACCAGATCTCGCGGGCCCGCTTCTCGCCGACGACCCGGGCGAGGTAGCCGGAGCCCAGCCCGGCGTCGAAGGAGCCGACCCGCGGGCCGTTCTGGCCGAACTGCGCGGTGTCGGCGGCGATCGTGAGGTCACACAGCACATGCAGAACATGGCCGCCGCCGATGGCCAACCCGTTCACCGCGGCGATCACCGGTTTGGGGATGTCGCGGATGACGCGGTGCAGCGAGTCGATCTCGAACAGCCCACTGGTCGAGGGCCCGTAGTCACCGGTCTCCATCCGCTGCTTCTGGTCGCCGCCGGCGCAGAACGCCTTGTTCCCGGCACCGGTGAGGGCGACCACGCCGACGTCCTTGCTGCTCCAGGCCCGCTTGAAGGCCATCACGAGTTCGTCGACGGTCTTTGCGCGGAACGCGTTGTACCGCTCCGGCCGGTTAATCGTGATCCAGGCCAGTCCGTTGTCGACTTCGTATGTGATATCGGTGAATTCGCTCATCTGAGCCGTGAACGTCCTTTCCGTGATCGAGTCGGGTCGCCCGGTAAATTTGGACTGACCTTTTGTATCAATCGTAACTTTGAGATCCGCGCTGGGCAATAGCCCGCCAAGGCTCAGGCCGCCGAGATCCCGCCGTTGATGCTGATCGCCTGCCCGGTGAGCTTGGCCGCGGCCGGGCTGCACAAAAAGGCCGCCAGGGCGGCGATGTCGTCGGCGTCGGGCACACCGAGGGCGGCCTGCTGTGCGGCCTTGGCGAAGAGTTTGGCGCTGAACCCCTCGGTGGTGATCCGCTCGGTCGATGCCGTGCCGTGGACCAGCGACGGGGTCAGGACGTTGGCGCGGATGCCGTAGCGCTTCTCCTCGAGGGCGATGGTGCGGGTGAACATCGTGATGGCCGCCTTCGCGGCGCCGATGACCGCCTCACCGGGGGTGGCGGTCTTGGCGGCGTCGGAGGCCACGTTGACGATGACGCCGCCGCGCCGGACCCGCATACCGGGCAGCACCTCGCCGGCCATGTGCATCGACGGCAGCGCCAGTTCGGTGAGGATCCGGCCGATGTCGGAGGTGGGGATGTCGATGAACAGTTCGGGGCGGACATCGGCGGCCGTGGTGCACATGAGAATGTCGATCCCGGAGAGCAGTTCGTCGGCCCGCGCGGCGATTTCGGCGGCGTCGGCCGGATCGACCGCGTTGCCGGCGATGTAGTGCGCGGTGGTGCCGAGTTCGGCCAGTGATTCGGCGGCCGCGGTGCCGCGCTCGACGTTGCGGCCGACGACGGCGATCCGCGGCAGGCCGGCGCGCACCAGCGCCTTCGCGGTGGCGAGGCCGATTCCCGCGGTCCCGCCGACGATGAGCGCCGATGATGCGGACAGTTCCTTGGGGCTGAACGGTTGGTCGGTCATGGTGGCATCCTGTGGGCTGACTGGTTTGTGGGGGGTGATGGGCTAGAGTCCGTAACTCTTGCCGATGATCTCGCGCTGGATCGCGTTCGCGCCGCCGTAGATCGGCGGGGCCAGCGCCTTGCGCACCTGCATCTCCATGCCGAACTCGACGGTGTAGCCGTTGCCGCCCATCAGCTGCAGCCCGGTCAGGGCCGCCTGTTTGGCAACCTCGGTGCACTTGAGCTTGGCCATGGAACCCTCCCGGGCGAGGCGCTCCTCCAGCCCGGCGTCGATCTGCCGGGCGACGTGGTAGACGTAGGCGCGGCAGTGCTCGATCTCGGTGGCGAGGTCGGCGATCGTGTGCCGCACCGCCTGGAATGCGCTGAGCGGCTTGCCGAACTGCTCACGGGTGCGGACGTAGTCGATGGTGTCCTCCAGCGAACGGCGGGCCGCGCCGAGGGACATCGCCGCGATGATCAGCCGCTCGACGTTCAGGCCGCGCATCAGCCGGTGCCAGGCGTCGCCGATGCCGCCGACGACGTTGTCCACCGGGACCTCGACGTCGGTGAAGAACACGTCGTTGACGGTGTGGCCGTCCATCGTCCGGATCGGCCGGATCTCGAGCCCGGGGCTGTCGGTGGGCACGTACATCAACGTCAGGCCCTCGTGCCGGCCCGCGTTCGGGTCGGTGCGCGTGAGGACCAGCAGGTGGTCGGCCAGATGTGCGGCGGTGATCCAGGTCTTCTGGCCGTTGACGATGAAGCGGTCGCCGTCGCGGACCGCCCGGGTGGCCACACCCGCCAGGTCCGAACCGGCCCCCGGCTCCGACAGCGCGATGGCCTCGAAATTACCGGCGCACAGGTTGCCCAGGATCCGCTTCTTCTGGTCCTCGGTGCCGTGCCGCAGATAGGTCTGCGCGGCGGTCAGGCCGGTTCCGTAGGCGTGGATGGGGGCCAGTCCGCGGCTGGTCTCCTCGAGGAAGATGCATTCCTCGACCATCCCGGCCCCGCCGCCGCCGTACTCGGCCGGCAGTGACACGCCGAGCCAGCCGAGTTCGGCGAACTTCTTCAGCAGTGTGGGACTGTTCGACAGGCGCCCGCCGTCGGTCAGTTGCGCCCGCTGCTCGGCGGTGGCGCAGTGCTTCTGGCAGAACTCCGCCACCGCCGTGGCGAACTCCTGTTGTTGGCTGGTGAACACGAGCACTCCTTTGAAGTCAGACCATATCAAAGGTATGCGTTATAGAAGCCACGTTGGCGGGTGCTGCCGTCGTTATGCCCCCTAGGTGGTGGACCAGGTGCCCCGAACGGGGGTTGGTCTGGGAAACTTGCACGGTGTGGCACCGCGTCGGTGCCACGGAGGAAATCGAGGAGCAGTGGTGCCAGGTCGCGATCGTCCAGCGCGGTCGTCACGGGCCGAGCGTGTCGCCGCCGACATCGAACGCGAGATCATCAACGCGCGCCTGCCCGTCGGTGCCCATCTCGGGCGGCGCAGCGAACTGATGGACCGGTTCGGCATCAGCCCGACCGTGATGAACGAGACCCTGCGCATCCTGCGCGACCGCGAGCTGATCAAGGTCAAGCCCGGCCCCGGCGGCGGGATCACGGTCGCCAGCGCACCGCCGCAGGTCCGGCTCGGCGCCCTCGACCTGTGGTTCCTGCCCTCGAACCCGCATCCGCTCGACCTCATCGAGGCGCGGCTGTACCTGGAGTTCGGGCTGACCAAGGCGGCGTTCGAGCGGGCCACCCGCGACGACATCTCGGCGATGCGGGAGGCCATGGCCCGGATGCGGGCCAGTACCGACGCTCGCGAGTTCTTCGACGCCGTGCTGGCTTTCCACGGGGTGGTGGCCGCGGCGGCACACATCCCCGTGTTGGAGGGGATGCACAAGACGGTCATCACGAGCATCCGGGCGGTGCTGAGCCGGGTGGTGTTCGTCCGCGACCACCAACCCCTGCTGGCGCACAGCCTCGATGTGCACGACGACATCGTGGCGGCGATCGCCGTGCGCGACCAGCGCGCCTTCATCGACGCGCTGAACCGCCACGACCAGGACCTGTTCGGTGCGGACGACCCGGACCGCACCACGGACTCACCCCGGCGGCCGTGACGGTCCGCCGCGGCCCGGTGGCCGCGGCGGACCGGCGGTGCGGTCAGGACGATTCGCGCCACTCGGCATCCGACGGCACGCCCGTGCGCTCCCGCTCGCGCAGTTCGACGCGCCGGATCTTGCCCGAGATCGTCTTGGGCAGTTCCATGAACTCGATCCGCCGGATGCGCT
The DNA here is from genome assembly GCF_937941905.1 of uncultured Mycolicibacterium sp. Classification (GTDB taxonomy): domain Bacteria; phylum Actinomycetota; class Actinomycetes; order Mycobacteriales; family Mycobacteriaceae; genus Mycobacterium. Next base: position 29,956 of record NZ_CALDGS010000011.1, read on the forward strand.
GGTAGGGGGCGAGGTTCTGGCGTGCGTGGGCGAAGATCGAGTCGGCGGTGGCGCGGTCGGCCGCCCAGCCCTCCGTCAGCGTGATGTAGGCCTTGGGGACCGCCAGCCGTGCCGGGTCCGGCGCCGGCACGACCGCCGCCTCGACCACCGCCGGATGCTCGATCAGGACGCTTTCGAGCTCGAACGGCGAGATCTTGTAGTCGGAGGCCTTGAACACGTCGTCGGTGCGGCCGACATAGGTGATGTAGCCGTCGGCGTCGCGGGTGGCGATGTCCCCGGTGTGGTAGTAGCCGTCACCGCTCACCTTCTCGTTGAGTTCGTCGGCGCCGAGGTATCCGGTCATCAGGTTCACCGGTCGGCCGTCGGACAGGGGCAGACAGATCTCGCCGTCGTCGCCCTCCTGACCGGTGACGGGGTCGACCAGCGCGACCCGGACCCCGGGCAGCGGGCGGCCCATCGAGCCGGGCTTGACCGGGGCGCCCGGGGTGTTGCCGATCAACGCGGTGGTCTCGGTCTGCCCGAAACCGTCGCGGATGGTGATGCCCCATCGCTCGGCGACCTGGGTGATCACCTCGGGATTCAACGGTTCGCCGGCGCCCATCGCTTCGCGCAGCTTGGCCGGTTTGTCGCCGAGGTTGGCCTGAATCAACATCCGCCACACCGTCGGCGGCGCGCACAGCGTCGTGACGTCGAGGTGGTCGAGCAACCGCAGGAAACGCGCCGCATCGAAGCGGGTGTAGTTGTAGGCGACGATCGTGGCCTCCGCCAGCCACGGGGCGAAGAACGAGCTCCAGGCATGCTTGGCCCATCCGGGCGAGCTGATGTTCAGGTGCACATCACCGGGCCGCAGCCCGATGAAGTACATGGTGGTCAGATGCCCGACGGGATAGGAACGCTGGGTGTGCTGCACCAGCTTCGGTTTGCTGGTGGTCCCCGAGGTGAAGTAGACCAGCAGCGGGTCGTCGGCCTGGGTGCAGGTGCGCAACGGGCGGTGATCGGTGACGTTCTCGGCGTCGCGGTAGGACAGCCATCCGGCGACGGGGGCCCCGATCGCGATCCGCCCGAACTCCCCGGCGATGTCGGCGAACTTCGCCGTCTCGGTGCTGTTGGTGATCACGTGGGCGACGTTGCCGCGGGCGAGACGGTCGGCGAGGTCCTTGGGGCCGAGTGCGGTGGTGGCGGGCAGGATGACCGCACCGAGCTTCATCACCGCAAGCATCGACTCCCAGAGTTCGACCTGATTGCCGAGCATCAGCATTACCCGGTCGCCGCGGCGCACACCGTTGCCGGACAGCCAGGTCGCCAGCCGGTCGCTGCGGTCGGCCAGCTCGGCGAACGTGTAGCGCTCGTCGGTGCCGTCGTCGCCGACGATGCGCAGCGCCAGGCGCCGATTGCCCCGTGCGATCCGGTCGAACCAGTCGACGGCCCAGTTGAAGGGTCCGCTGATCGACGGCCAATCGAACTGAGCCACAGCGGATTCGAAATCCTCACGGTGCTCGACGAGTAGATCGCGGGCCGCGCGTAGCGCAACCGTGGGCGGGGTGGATTCGGACATCGTCTGCGCTCCTTTGCTGGATGTGGGGGCCGGCGTGTGCGATGGGGCAGCCGGCCGCCGGAGTGTGACCCAGAAAATAATGCATGTCGAATCTGGATTCTGCATACATAATCGGCTATCGTCATCGGCACCTGTCCCGCACATCCGGGGAGATCGACGAGATCCATGCACTTCAAACCCGGTTCGATCGATGTGCACACCCACGCCATCGACCCCGACCTGCCCGACCTCGGGGCGCGCTATCCCGACGACCGGTGGCCGGCGGTGCTCCGCCACACCGAGACGGCGGCGACGCTCACCTTCGGTGGTGCGCCCTACCGGCGGATCGACCACCGCTGTTGGTCGGCCGCCGCCCGCATCGCGGACATGGACCGGGCCGGCGTAGCGCTGCAGGTGCTATCCCCGATCCCGGTGACGTTCTGCTACCAGGCCGGGCCGGCCGGTGCCGAGGAACTCGCGCGGGCCCAGAACGATTTCCTCGCGCGGGTGGTCGGCGACCATCCGGATCGCTTCGCCGCCCTGGCCGCACTGCCGATGCAGGATCCGGATCGTGCGGTCGAGGAGCTGCGCCGCTGTATGCGGCAACCGGGATTCCTCGGCGCCGAGATCGGCACCCAGGTCGCCGGCGTCGAACTGTCGGATGAGCGATTCGACCGATTCTTCGCCGTCGCAGCCGAACTCGACGCACTGGTGCTGGTGCACCCGGTCGATCAGGACCTGCCCGCCCGGGTCACCGAGGCGGGTATCGGATTCGGCGCCGGCATGCCGACCGAGACCGGTACCGCGGCGGCACTGCTGCTGATCAGCGGTGCGCTGCGGCGCCGCCCGCCGGTGCGGATCTGCCTGTGCCACGGCGGTGGAACGCTGCCCGCACTCATCGGACGGCTGGACAAGGGGGCGTGCCTGGCCGGAGTGCCCGCCGACTCGCCGGACCTGCCGAGTCGGCAGGCGGCCCGGCTGTGGGCGGACTCGCTCACCTACCACCCCGCTGCGCTGCGCGCCGCGATCGAGGTGTTCGGACAGGACCACATCGTGCTGGGCACCGATTACCCCTTCCCGGCGATGCCCGAACCGCTGGACGCCCTCGTCGCCGAACTGCCGCAACGCCAGCGGGATCGAGTTTGCCGAATCAACATGGAGGAAACCTATGGCACACTTCCTGGGGCTGGGCATCACGCACTACCCCTTGCTCGCCGGCACTGACGAGCACATGGCCAGCCTGCTGCGGTGGACACTGCAGGATCCCGACATCCCGGCCGCGGCCAAGGACCCAGCCAACTGGCCGGAGTCCATGCGCGCGGAATGGGGTGACGACGCCGGGGTCGCAGCCGCGGCACATCACCGAAAGCAGTTGGTGGAAGCCCTCGCCCGGTGCCGGGAGGCGCTGGACGAATTCGGGCCGGACGTGGTGGTGGTCTGGGGTGACGATCAGTACGAGAACTTCCGCGAGGAGGTCATCCCGCCGTTCTGCGTGCTGGCCTACGGCGACGTCGAGGTCGACCCCTTCGAGGTGATGCGCGACCGGGGCAGCCCCAACGCCTGGGGCCTGGCCGACGACACCAGGATCACCCTGCACGGCGTCCCCGAGCAGGCCCGCCGACTTGCCGACCGGCTGATCGACCTCGGCTTCGACATCGCCTACTCCTACCAGCACCGGTTGAATGCGCCGTTCCCGCACGCGATCACCAACACCCAGCTGTTTCTGGACTATCCGCATGCGGGCCGGAACTTCCCGTACCCGCTGATCCCGATCACGGTGAACTGCTACGGCCAGCACGCGATCGCCCGCCGCGGCGGGCTGGCCCGGTTCGCCGAGATCGCCCAGGAGCAGCCGGACCCGGTGGGACCGTCGCCGAAGCGCTGCTTCGAACTCGGAAAGGCGGTGGCACAGGCCTTCTCGGATACCGATCTGCGTGTCGCGCTGATCGCCTCGTCGAGCTGGTCGCATGCCTTCCTGACCGACAAGACCTGGCACATCGTCCCGGACACCGAGGCCGACCTGCGCCTGTACGAGCTGTTCAAGGCCGGTGACTGGGAGCGCTGGAACCAGACGACCACCGCCGACATCGTCGATTCCGGCCAGCACGAGATGCTCAACTGGTTCTGCCTGACCGGGGCGGTCGCCGAAGCCGGCCTTCGGCTGGAGTGGTCGGACCTGATCCTCACCGATGTTTTCAACTCCAACAAGTGCTTTGCCGTGTTCAAGGAGGAAATCCCGCAATGACGACCCAGACCGCGCCGGCCCAGAGTCCGGCGAGAAGAACCATCACGGCCGGTGGCATCGCCACCGCCTATCTGGAGGCCGGCACCGGTGCGCCGGTGCTGATGCTGCACGGATCGGGGCCCGGGGTGTCCGCACTGGCCAACTGGCAGAACAACATTCCCACGCTGGCGCAGCGGTTCCGCGTCCTGGCACCGGACATCGTCGGGTTCGGCGCCACCGAGCGGCCCGCCGACATCATCTACTCGCTGCGCACCTGGACCGACCACGTGTGGGCCTTCCTGGACGCCCACGAAATCGATCGGGTTGCGGTGGTGGGCAACTCGCTGGGCGGTCGGATCGCCCTGCAGATGGCCACCGATCATCCGGACCGCATCTCGCGAATGGTGCTGATGGGTGCCCCGGGGGTGGGCATGGTGCCGACCGACGGGCTCAAGGCGCTGCGCGCCTACCAGCCCTCGCGGGAGGCGATGCGGGATCTGCTGCGCAACTACTTCGCGGTGGACCCCGAGCTGATCACCGACGAACTGGTGGAGACCCGGTATGCCGCGAGCATCGCCGACGGGGCCCACGAGACCTACCGGGCGATGTTCTTCGACCCCAAACACGCCGGGTCGCAACTGGGCATCACCGAGGACGAGGTGCGCGCCATCGCGACACCGACCCTGCTGGTGCACGGCCGCGAGGACAAGGTGGTGCCGCTGAGCGTGTCGATCACCATGCTGGACCTGCTGCCCAACGCCGACCTGCACGTGTTCAGTCGGTGCGGGCACTGGACCCAGATCGAACGCGGCGCGGAGTTCTCGGCGCTGGTGTCGGATTTCCTTTCCCGGAACTGACCGAAAGTGGTGACCCATGACCATCGATGTGACTAACCCGACGACCGCCCGGGCCGGCGTCGCGACCTCGCCGATGGTGGTCGAGGACCGCGCCAACCACACCTTCCGGGTGCACCGTGCCGCCATGACCTCCGAGGCGGTCTACCGCGCCGAGATCGAGCGGGTGTTCGGCCGCTCGTGGCTGTATCTCGGGCACGAATCCGAGATCCCCAACCCGGGGGACTTCGTGCGGCGTCCGTTGGCCGGGCGGCCGGTCTTCATGGTGCGTAGCGTCACGACCGGGCAGATCAACGTCTTCCACAACTCGTGCACGCACCGCGGTGCCCTGGTGTGCCGCCAGGACTCCGGCAACGCCAAGGTGTTTTCCTGCTTCTACCACGCCTGGTCGTTCGACACCGATGGCCGGTTGCGCGGCGTGCCGGACCGCGAGGCCTACGCCAGCGGGCTGAACTTCGACGAGCTCGGCCTGGCCAAGGTGCCCCGTGTCGAGTCCTACCGCGGTTTCGTCTTCGCCAGCTTCGATCCCGACATCGTCGACCTGCCGACCTACCTGGCCGGCGCCAAGGACTACCTCGACCTGGTCATCGACGGCTGCGGGGGAGAGGCCGAAATCACCAGGGGCACCAACGAGTACAGCTTCGCCGCCAACTGGAAACTGCTCGTGGAGAACAGCGTCGACGGCTACCACGCGCAGTCGACGCACGACACCTACTTCAAGTACCTCGTCTCGCTCGGCACCGACCTGCAGGGCGGGGTCGACGGCCGGGCCATCACCCTCGGCAACGGTCACGCGGTCATCCAGTACACCGCCCCGTGGGGGCGGCCGGTGGCCAAGTGGGAGCCGCTGTTCGGCGAGGACGCCCGTGAGGAGATCGCCCGCATCCGGGCCGACCTGGTGCACCGCTACGGCGACGAACGGGCGCGGCTGATCGCCGAGACGAACCGGAACCTGTTGATCTACCCGAACCTGATCGTCAACGACATCATGGCCGTCACCGTGCGCACGCTCTACCCGGCCGGACCGGACCGCGTCGACGTCACGGCCTGGCAGCTCGCACCGCGCAACGAACTGCGCGGCCTGCGCGACCGGCGGACCGACAGCTTCCTGACCTTCCTCGGGCCGGGCGGATTCGCCACGCCGGACGACATCGAGGCGCTCGAGTCCTGCCAGCAGGGATTCGCCGGTGGCGGCGTGGAGTGGAACGACATCTCCCGCGGCATGGGCCGCGGACCGATGGCCAACGACGAGGAGCAGATGCGCGAGTTCTGGCGGCGCTGGCAGCAACAGATGGGAACCGCAGCGGACCTGGAGAATGTGCGATGACCACCATTGAGCGCGTTGACAGCCGGCAGCAGGCCACCCGCGCCGAGATCGAGGACTTCCTCTACCGGGAGGCCGAACTCCTGGATGCCTGGGCACTCGACGACTGGGTGCAGCTGTTCACCGAGGACGCCAAGTACGAGGTGCCGTGCAACGACGCCCTCGACGGCGACCCGTCGACCGACCTGCTGCTGATCGACGACGACATCAACCGGTTGCGGTCCCGGGTGGTGCGCCTGAACAGCCGCCGCGCCCACCGCGAGTACCCGCACTCGCGGACCAACCACCAGATCTTCAACGTCCGGGTCGAAGGGCCCGACGACAACGGCGAGATCGGGGTGCGGGCGCACTTTACGGTGTGGCGGTTCCGGGGCGGGCGCAGCTACTGCTACGTCGGTAAATACCGCTACCGGCTGCGCCGGACCGAGGCGGGTCTGCGGATCTGTTTCCGCCGGGTCGAGCTCGACATGAGCGACCTGCGCGACGTCTCCGACGTGGCGATCGTCATATGAGCGCCGCCCTGGCCGGCCGGACGGCCGTCGTCACCGGGGCGTCGTCCGGGATCGGGCTGGGCATCGCACGCCGCCTGCGAGCCGACGGCGCGCAGGTGTTCGCGGCGACCCGCTCGGAAGCGGATCTGCAGAAGGTGCGTGACGCGGTGGACGTCGCGGGGGGATTCGTCGGCGAACTTCAGCACGCACCGGCCGCGCAGCAGATGATCGACGCCGCGCTCGCCGTGCTCGGACATATCGACGTGCTGGTCAACAACGCCGGCGGCGGCGTGATCCTGCCGACCCTCGAACACACCGAGGAGACGTTGCGCGCCACGATCGACAACAACCTGTGGACCACGATCCACTGCGTGCGCGCGGTCCTGCCGCACATGATCGGCCGCCGACACGGCCGGATCATCAACATCGGGGCCGACTCGGTGCGGACCGGCCTGATGGACCACGCCATGTACAACGCCGCCAAGGGCGGTGTGCACGCGATGGTCACCGGCCTGGCGGTCGAGTACGCCGGATCCGGCATCACCGCGAACACCGTGGCGCCCTGCTACGTCCGTACCCCCGAGCTGGCCGCCCTGCTGGAGTCCGGGCAGGCCCCGGCGCGGCTGCGCGAGGTTGTCACCCGCGCAACCGAGATCGTGCCCATGGGCCGGCCCGGCACCCCCGAGGAGGTCGCCGCCGCCGTCGCGTTCCTGGCCGGCGACGACAGCCGGTTCGTCACCGGGCAGACGATCTACGTCAACGGCGCCGCCAGCATGGGCTGACCGGCCGAGCACAGGAGGAACTGCACGAATCATGACCGTCACGACGACGGAACTCCGCCAGGCGGCCGACCGGTTGCTGGCCGCCGCCGACACCGCGCGACAATGCGAACCGGTCCGGGACATCCTGGGCGACAGCGACATCGGTGCGGCGTATGCGGTACAGGCGCTGCTCACCGAAGCCGCGCTGGCTCGGGGCAGACACATCGTCGGCCACAAGATCGGCCTCACCGCGCCGGCCGTGCAGCGCCAGCTCGGGGTCGATCAGCCCGACTCCGGGGTGCTGTTCGCCGACATGCGGATTCCGTGCGGGGGCACGGTCACCCGCGCGGGTCTGCTGCAGCCCAAGGTCGAGGCCGAGGTCGCCTTCATCCTGGCCGAGGACCTCGACGGGGAGCTCTCCGAGGCGCGCATCCGGGCCGCGGCGGGAAAGGCCGTCGCGGCACTGGAGATCGTCGATTCCCGGGTCCGCGACTGGTCCATCAGCATCGTCGACACCATCGCCGACAACGGCTCCTCGGCACGCTTCGTGCTCGGCGAGACCGCGGTTGCGGCAGACCAACTGGATCTGACCGCGGTCTCGATGACGCTCAGCGAGGACGGTGCGGCGGTATCGAGCGGGACCGGCGCGGACTGCCTGGGCAGCCCGCTCAACGCGCTGTGGTGGCTGGCCCGCACCGCGCAGGCCAACGGCACGCCACTGCGGGCCGGCCACATCGTGCTGTCCGGGGCGCTCGGCCCGATGGTCCCGGCCCGGTTCGGCAGCACATACCTCGCCGAGATCGACGGGATCGGTTCGGTGCAGGTCAGTTTCGAAGGGGAGCAGCGATGAGCCGGGCGAAGGTCGCCATCGTGGGATCGGGGAACATCGGCACCGATCTGATGATCAAGGTGCTGCGGCTGTCCGAGGTGCTGGAGATGGGGGCGATGGTGGGCATCGACCCGGACTCCGACGGGCTCAAGCGGGCCCGGCGGCTGGGCGTGGCAACCACCGCCGACGGCGTGCCGGGCCTGCTCGCCATGCCGGAATTCAACGACATCGCCGTGGTTTTCGACGCCACCTCGGCATCCGCACACCGGGTCAACGCCGGCTTGCTAGCACCGCATGGCAAGGTGCTGGTCGACCTCACCCCGGCCGCGCTGGGGCCGTTCGTGGTGCCGACGGTCAACCTCGACGAGCACCGCCACCGCGACAACGTCAACATGGTCACCTGCGGTGGTCAGGCGACCATCCCGATCGTCGCGGCGGTGAGCGCGGTGACCCCGGTGTGCTACGCCGAGATCGTCGCGTCGATCGCCTCGAAGTCGGCCGGCCCCGGCACCCGGGCCAACATCGACGAGTTCACCGAAACCACCTCCCGTGCACTGGAAGTCGTCGGCAACGCGCACCGGGCCAAGGCGATCATCGTGCTCAACCCCGCCGAGCCGCCGCTGATCATGCGCGACACCGTGCACTGCCTGATCGGCGATGCCGACCTCGACGCGGTGCGGGACCGCATCCTGGCGATGGTCGACGCCGTCGCCGGCTACGTGCCCGGATACCGGCTCAAACAGGACATCCAGTTCCGCGCCGTCGGACCCGCGGATGCCGCCCACGATCTGGTCGACCCGTCCGGCCCGCGGCCGTGCTGGCAGGTCTCGGTGTACCTGGAGGTGGAGGGGGCGGCGCACTACCTGCCGGCGTATGCGGGCAACCTCGACATCATGACGTCGGCTGCGCTGCGGGTCGGTGAGGTGCTCGCGACCAGCCGGAAGGAGGCGTTGGCATGACCGTGCAGCTCTACATCCAGGACGTCACCCTGCGGGACGGCATGCATGCCATCCGCCACCGGCTGCCGGTCGACCAGCTGCGCCGCATCGCCGCCGCGCTCGACGCGGCCGGGGTCGCCGCGATCGAGGTGGCCCACGGCGACGGGCTGGCCGGCTCGAGCCTGACCTACGGTGCGGGCAGCCACAGCGACGGAGTGTGGATCGCCGCGGCGGCCGAGGTGATCACCAACGCCCGGCTGACCACGCTGCTGCTGCCCGGCATCGGTACGGTCCACGACCTGGTGGGCGCACACGACCTCGGCGTGACCTCGGTGCGGGTGGCCACCCACGCCACCGAGGCCGACATCGCCGCCCAGCACATCGCCAAGGCCCGTGACCTGGGCATGGATGTCTCGGGGTTCCTGATGATGTCGCACATGGCCGAGCCCACCGAGCTCGCCCGGCAGGCGAAGATCATGGAGGACGCCGGGGCGCACTGCGTGTACGTCACCGACTCCGGCGGCCGGCTCACCATGCGGGACATGCGCGACCGGGTCCGGGCCTATCGCGAGGTGCTGCGGCCGGAGACCCAGATCGGGGTGCACGCCCACGAGAACCTCTCGCTGTCGGTGGCCAACTCGGTGGTCGCCGTCGAGGAGGGGGTCTACCGGGTGGACGCCTCGCTGTGCGGCCACGGCGCCGGCGCGGGCAACTGCCCGATCGAGGCGTTCGTCGCCGTCGCCGAGCTGTACGGCTGGCGGCACGGCTGCGACCTGTTCGCGCTGCAGGACGCGGCCGAGACACTGGTACGCCCGCTGCAGGATCGGCCGGTGCGGGTGGACCGCGAGACCCTGACGCTCGGCTACGCCGGGGTGTACTCGAGCTTCCTGCGCCACGCCGAGCGGGCCGCCGAGCGCTACGGGCTCGACGTGCGCGACATCCTCGTCGAGGTGGGGCGCCGCAGGCTGGTCGGTGGCCAGGAGGACATGATCGACGACGTCGCCCTGGACCTCCTCGCCGGGCAGCGCACCACTCCGCAGAGGGAACTCAATCCCTCGTTCGGTTGATGAAGCCAGCCCCGGACGGCCGCAGAATGCAGAGTGATCCTGTCCGCCATTCCCAACTGGAGTTGAATTGTCCAGCACAACAGCGCATCTGGCGAACTATCCGGCCCGGTACTTCGCAGCGTGGAACCAACGCGATATCGACGTCGCGCTGGCGGTGATCGCCGACGACATCGAGTGGATCGACCCCAGCCTGCCCGAACCGCTCACCGACCGGGCGGGGGCGAAGTGGTTCTTCGAGTCGGCCTGGGCCGCGTTCCCCGACATCGTCTTCGAGCCGGTCGGACAGCCACTCGTCGACGAGCGGCTGGGCCGGGTGGCCCACGAGTGGGTCATGCGCGGCAACTACACCGGCAGCGGGTTCCCGCCCGGTGTCGAACCGACGGGCAACCGGTTCGAGCTCGGCGGCTGTGACGTGTGGAACGTCGACGCCTCCGGGCGCGCGGTGCGGGTGCGCGCGTTCTACGACGCCGGCGACTTCGTCCGGCAGCTCGGACTCGCCTGACCGCGGACGTCCCGCCGAACAGACGCGAAAACCCCCAATCCCTTGGCGGATTGGGGTTTTCGCGTCTTGTCGCCGGAGGAAGTCAGTTCCAGATGTGCACCCGCTGCTCCGGCGGCAGGTACAGCGCGTCGTCCTCGGTCACCCCGAACGCCTCGTAGAACGCGTCGATATTGCGCACCACGCCGTTGCACCGGAACTCCGGCGGCGAGTGCGGGTCGATCGCCAGCCGCCGGATCGCCTCGGCCTCACGGGATTTCGTGCGCCACACCTGCGCCCAGCCGAAGAACACCCGCTGCTCGCCGGTCAGCCCGTCGATCACCGGCGCCTGCCCGCCCTTCAACGACAGCCGGTAGGCCAGCAGCGCGATCGACAACCCGCCCAGGTCGCCGATGTTCTCACCGACCGTGAACGCGCCGTTGACCTTGTGCTGCTCGTCGAGCCCCCGCGGGGTGTAGGCGTCGTACTGCTCGATCAGCGCCTTGGTGCGCTTGGCGAACTCGGCGCGGTCCGCGTCGGTCCACCAGTCCACCAGGTTGCCGTCGCCGTCGTACTTCGACCCCTGATCGTCGAACCCGTGGCCGATCTCGTGGCCGATCACCGCGCCGATCCCGCCGTAGTTGGCCGCGTCGTCGGCCTCGGCGTCGAAGAACGGCGGCTGCAGGATCGCCGCGGGGAACACGATCTCGTTCATCCCCGGGTTGTAGTACGCGTTGACGGTCTGCGGGGTCATGAACCACTCGTCGCGGTCCACCGGCCCGCCGAGCTTGGCGATGTCCCGGTCGAACTCCACGGCGTACCCGCGCCGGTAGTTGCCGTACAGGTCGTCGCGGCGGATCTCCAACGCCGAATAGTCCCGCCACTTGGCCGGATAGCCGATCTTCGGGGTGAACTTGTCCAGCTTGGCCAGCGCCTTCTCCCGGGTCTGCGGGGTCATCCAGTCCAGCTGGGAGATGCTGACCCGGTACGCCTCGCGTAGGTTGGCCACCAGTTCGTCCATCCGCGACTTGGCCTCGGGCGGGAAGTGCCGCTCCACATACAGCTTGCCCAGCGCGAACCCCATCAGGTTCTCCACCACCGACACACCCCGCTTCCAGCGTTCCCGGATCTCCTGGGTGCCGCTGAGGGTGCGGCCGTAGAACTCGAAGTCCTCGGCCACCAGCTCATCGGTGAGAAGAAACGCGCGGGCATGGATGACCCGCCAGCGCAGCCACGCCTTCCAGTCGTCGAGCGCCTCGCCGGCCCAGGCCGCGGCGAAAGCGGTCAGGTAATCCGGTTGGCGCACAATGAGTTCGGCGACCCTGTCCGGGGTGGTGCCGAGCGCGGTGACCCAGCCGGCCCAGTCGAAGCCGGGGGCCTCGGCCGGCAGGTCGGCGAAGCGGCGCAGGTTGTAGCTCAGCTCGGCGTCGCGGCGCTTGACCACGTCCCAGTGCGCGGCGGCCAGCCTGGTCTCCAGCGCCACGATCCGCGCCGCGGTGTCGGCGTGGTCGGCCGGGTCGCCGCCGTACACCAGCGCGAACATCCGCGCGATGTGGCCCGGGTAGGCGGCCAGCACCGCGGCGTGGCGCTCCTCGCGGTAGTAGGACTCGTCGGGCAGTCCCAGCCCGGACTGGGTCAGGTGCAGCAGGTAGCGGGTGGAGTCCTTGGAGTCGGTGTCGACGTACACCCCGGTGCCGCCGCCCACCCCGGTGCGCTGCAGCGCGCCCAGCACCGCCGCCAGCTCGCCGGCGTCGGCGGCCCGGTCGATCCGCGCCAGCTCCTCGAGCAGCGGGGCCACCCCGCGCGCGGCGATGGTGTCGGTGTCCATGAACGACGCGTACAGGTCGCCGATGCGCTGCTCGTCGGTGCCCGGCTCGGCACCGGAGGCGGCCGCCTCGGTGATCAGCTCGCGGATCTGCTCCTCGGCGCGGTCGTGCAGGGCCCGGAACGCCCCGTCGGTGGCCCGGTCGGCCGGGATCTCGTACTCGGCCAGCCAGCGCCCGTTGACGTGACCGAACAGGTCGTCCTGCGGGCGGAGGTTGTCGTCGACGTGGCTCAGGTCGATTCCCGAGCGGAGGGTTTGAGTCACCCCAACATCCTTCCAGAAGTTCGCGTCCACCCAGGTACCCTCACGGCCATGCCCGAGCAGGCCACCGACGCCGCCGACCGCGCGCGGCCCCCGTCCGAGCACGCCCGGGACGAGCACGACCCCATCTTCTCCGGTTTCGGCATCGCCTCGGCGGTGCTCGGGCTCGTCGCCGTCGCCGCCGTGGTGCTCGGCGCGCTGATCTGGTCCGACCACCGCGCCGAACAGGCCGAGCTGCGCCACCGGGCGGCCGTGCTGCAGACCGCCGCCGACTGGGCCGCGGTGCTGGTCAACATGAACGCCGACAACGTCGCCGACAGCCTGCGCCGGCTGCACGAGGGCACCGTCGGCGAGCTCAACACCGACTTCGAGGCGGTGCTGCAGCCCTACGAGCAGCTCGTGCGCAAGCTGCAGACCCGCAGCCGCGGCCAGATCGACTCGGTGTCCATCGAGATCCTGCACCGCGACCTGCCGCCGCCGGACGCCGACGGCGCCACCGCACCCCGGCCGCGCCGGCCCGACGACGAGCTGTCCGGGCTGGCCTCGCGCACCGACACCGTGCTGGTGGTGGCCACGTCGGTGAGCGAGAACGCCGCCGGCGGCGAACCCCAGACGGTGCGCTGGAAGCTGCGGCTGGGCGTCAGCGAGGTCGACGGCCGGCTGCTCATCTCCCGGTTGGAGACGCTGCGATGAGAAACGCCTGGCGGGTGCTGGCCTTCGACGTCCTGGCCCCGGCCGCGGTCGTCGCCGCGCTGGTGTTCATCGGCGTGGTGCTGGGCTGGCCGGCCTGGTGGGTGTCGGTGTGCTCGGTGCTGTGTCTGCTCGTCGTCGAGGGCGTGCTGGTCAACGCGGTGCTGTACCGCCGCGACCGGGTCACCCTGGGCACCGACGACGACCGGCCCGGGCTGCGGCTGGCGGTGGTGGCGGTCGCCACCGCCGCGCTCGCGGCCGCGGTGGCGGTGGGCTACACCGGCTGGACGGTGCCCGACCGCGACCTGCGCGCCGACACCGTCGAGGTGGTCGACATCGCCAGCAGGGTGGCCGAGGCGTCGGCCACCTTCACCCCCGGCGACCCGGAGGGTGCGGTGCAGCGGGCCACCGCGCTCATGTCGCCGCGGCGCGCGGAGGCCTACCGCAGGGAGTTCGCCGCGATCGCGCGGGACCTCACCGCGCGCAAGGTGTCCGGCAGTGCGCAGACCATCTCGGCGGGCCTGGAGGCGATCGGCCCCGACGCGGCCAGCGTGGCGGTGATCCTGCGCGGCACCCAGCAGGCGCCCGGCAAGCCGGCCGAGCACGCCGTCTACGCGCTGCGGGTGGGGCTGGCCCGGACCGACGGCCGCTGGCTGGTCGAGGACCTGGTGCCGATCAACGCGCGCTGACTCAGCCGCACAGGGTGGCGTGGTCCACCTTCAGGCAGCGGTCCATCACCACGGTGAGGCCGGCGGCCTCGGCGTCGCGGGCCACCTGTTCGTCCCACAGCCCCTGCTGCAGCCACAGGGTGCGCGCCCCGGCCGCGATCGCCTCGGCGGCCACCGCGGGCAACTCCTCCCGGCGGCGGAACACGTCGACGAGGTCCGGGGGCTCGGGCAGATCGGCCAGGGTGGGGTACACCGGTAGACCGTCCAGCTCGTCGATGGTCGGGTTCACCAGGAACAGTCGGTATGGGGTGTGGGCGCGCAGGTACCGGAACACCCCGTGGCTGGGCCGGGCCGCGTTCGCCGACACCCCCACGATCGCCACCGAGCGGGTCTCGGTCAGGATGCGGCGCAGCGCGGCCGGGTCCGGGTGGTGCCGACCGGTCACGCCTCGCCCCGCTCGGCGCGCATCCGGGCGAACCGGTCGGACAGCCGGCGCATCCGGATCATCAGCGCCGCCGACGGGCTCACCCGCGCGGCCAGGAACGCGTCGAAGTCCTGCGGGCTCACCCCGATCCGGGACGCGAACTCGTGCCGGCGCAGCCCGGAACGCTCGAGCAGCTGGCGCACGTGGCGGGCCACCTCGGCGCGCTCGTTGGCCTCCAGCGCCTCGCGCGCCCGGCCGAGCACCTCCTCCAGCGCCCGCGACACCCCGTACGGCGGATCGTCGCGCAGCACCTCCTCGACCTGGCGGGCGGTGCGGCCGAACGGGTCGCGCTTGATCGCGGTCGCGATGCGCTGCCAGACCGCCATGTCGTCGCGCTGCAGGGCCGCCCGGATGGCCGAGGTGGGCCAGAACTCCACCGGGCGGTCGTCGGGCCGGGCGGCCTCCGGGACGTGGGAGCGGGCCTGCTCGTCCGCCCGGTTGGCGACGTCACCGCCGACATCCCGGGCCCCGTGGGGGTGGACCAAGGTCACCTCGCCTCCTCCAGCATCGCCACCGCCACCGCCAGGCACCGTTGCCGGACCTTCGCCCACTCGGCCCGACCGGCCGCGTCGGCGTCGACCGGTTGCGGGTCGGCCAGTCGGCGCACCAACTGGGTCGCCACCCAACGGTTCCGGGGGTGGGGACCACAGTAGTACCGATCCATCCCGGCCAGCACATCCGCCACCGTCTCGGTGTCGAGCTGGTCGACCAGACCGGCGAACTCGGTGTAGTCGCGCACCGTGTTGCGGCACATGATCAGGTAGCCCTTCAGCCGCAGTGTCTCGGCCCCGGTGGGGATCTGCAGCCGGTCCCCGGTGGGCAGCTGCACGGTGGTGGTCTCCATCGGTGCGCGGCGGGACAGCGGCGTGGCCTCGCGGCCCTCGGTCTGCAGTGCGTCCAGCGCCACCGCCAGCCGCTCGCGCCAGCGCACCACCGGGTGCACCGGAAGCCGGGTCGACACCGTGGTCGCCGTCGACAGGACCGGCCCGCCGGTGAGTGCGGCGCCGTCACCGCCCCGGATGTGCGGCGCCAGCTGGCGGCCGACCGGGCTGCAGCCGCTGAACACCAACGGGTCGGCCACGCAGATCGTCTGCGGGGCCAGGGCGTTCATCCGTGCCGCGGCGCGGACCACGGCGCGCAGCTCGGCGCCGGACGGGGCCGGCGCGCCCACGTCGTCGGGCAGCACCACCAGGTGCGCCGGATCGTCCTTGGGCAGCGGCTTCTCGAAGTCCACCGACGGCAGCAACCGGTCCAGCCAGCGCGGCAGCCACCAGTTCCACTTGTCGAACATCGCCATCAGCGCCGGCACCAGCACCAGCCGCACCACGGTGGCGTCGACGGCGATCGCCACCGCGCACGCCACCCCGAGCTGGGCGACCAGTGGCATGCCGGCGAAGGCGAAGCCGACGAACACCGCGATCATGATCAGCGCGGCGCTGGTGATGGTGCGGGCGCTGGTGCTCACCCCGTAGGCGACCGCGTCACGGGTGTCCCCGGTCTGCAGGAACCGCTCCCGGATCCGGGTGAGCAGGAAGATCTCGTAGTCCATCGACAGGCCGAAGGTCAGCGCCAGCACCAGCGGCGGGACGGTGCTGTCCAGCGACGAGATGGGTTCGAAGCCGAGCCGCTCCAGCCAGCCCCACTGGAACACCATCACCAGGCTGCCGTAGGCGGCGGCGACCGACAGCACGGTCATCAGCACGCCCTTGAGCGCCAGCACCACCGAACGGATGGACACCAGCAGCATCACGAACGCGATGACCGAGACGAACCCGAACACCAGCGGCTGGGTGGCCGACACCCGGTCGTCGAAATCCTTGATCAGCGCGGTCGGCCCGCCGACGTCGACGTCCGCCGTCCCGGCCACCGCCGGCAGCCGTTCGCGCAGCCAGTCGACGGTCTCGCGGGCACCCAGGTCCTCGGGGTCCACCGACAGCACCGCCGACAGCAGCGCGGAGCCGTCGTCGTCGGCGAACACCGGCGGTTGCACCGACACCACATTGGGGGCGTGCGCGATCTCGTCGGACACCGCGCGCAGGGTGCCGGCGTGGGCCGGGCCGGAGGCGTCGCCGTCCGGGAAGGTCACCAGCACCCGCACCGGGCCCAGCGCCCCCGGCCCGAGCGCCTCGGCCGCGGCGTTCACCCCGCCGCGGATCTCGTGGGCCGCCTCGAACTGGCGCTGCATGCTGTTGCCGAGCGTCATCGCGAACGCCGGCGCGGCCAGCAGCAGCAGGAACGCCGCCGCCGCGGCGGCCGACGCCCAGGGCCGGCGCATGACGTGCCCGGTCCAGCGGCCCCAGAACGGCGAGTCCCCGGTCTCCGGCCGCCGGGACAGGTGCAGCCAGCGCGAGCGGCGTGCCGCGGCCCGGCCGAAGGTGGCCAGCACCGCCGGGGTGAGGGTGGTGGCCGCGAGCACCGCCACCGCGACGGCCAGGATGGCGCCGGTGGCCATCGACCGCAGCACCGGGGTGTTGATCAGGTAGATGCCCGACAGCGAGGCGATCACGGTCAGGCCGCTCAGCACCACCGCCAGGCCCGAGGTGGCCATCGCCGCGTCGGTGGCCTGCCGCAGGTCGCGGCCGGCGCGCAGCTCCTCGCGGAACCGCATCAGGATGAACAGCGAGTAGTCCACCGCCAGCGCGATGCCGAACATCGACACCGTCGAGGCCACGAACACCGACATCGAGGTGACCATCGACAGCAGGTAGACCACGCCCATCGTCACCACGACGGTGAACACCGCGAACACCAGCGGGATCGTCGCGGCGGCCAGCGACCCGAACACCGCCAGCAGCACGATCAGCACGATCGGCAGGTTCCACTTCTCGGCCTGGGCGACGTCGCGCTTGGTGGCCTCGGAGGCCGCCGCGCCCAGCGCGCCCTGCCCGACGACGTAGAACCGCACCCGGCCGTCGGCGAACTCGCCGGGCTCCTCGCCGTGCACCCCGGCCGCGGCGCGCAGCCGCTTGGCCACGTCCACCGCGCCGGTGTTGTCGAAGCCGAGCTGCAGGGTCAGCACGAACGGCCGGTCCGGCCGCGGCGGCGGCTGGGCCGGGTTGGGCCGCACCGTCACCTCGGGCACCTGCGCGGCGATCCGCTCCAGCTCGGCCACCGCGGCGTTCATGTCCTCGAAGGAGGCGTCGGCGCGCGGCGCGGCGACCAGCGCCAGCGGCGAGGCGCCCTGGTCGGGGTAGTGCTCCTCCAGCGCGTACTGCACGTCCAGCGACTGCGACCCGGCAACCTCGAACCCGCCGCCGGTGAGCCGGTTGGAGTGGTTCAGCGCCAGATACGCCGCGGGGACGAGCAACAGCAACCACACCGCGAACACCGCCCAGCGGTAGCGGCGCAGCATGCTGCTGAGACGCATCATGAACTGCTGGATGGCATGTCTCCCCGTGGTCCCGGCGTTGGCGTAGCGGAAGCCTATCGCAGCGGCGGTCGGGCTTCGCGTCCACGAAATCGGCCGGAGCGCGCCCGCCGTTACATCCCGCCCGGCAAATATCCGGAATGCGAAATGCGGTCGGCTCGAATTGCCGTTCGGACGGAAATGGGCCGGATGCACGGCCTTCCCGGGCCGGGCCGGGCTCCTGCCGTGCGCGGAATTGTGCGGACTAGGCAGGAAAGTCCGGCCAAGTTCTGCTTAGCTAGGCTCTGTCGATAACCGACGTAAGGTTATGGCCCTCACCTCTTGATGAAGGAGCTTGTCAATGGTGCTCTCGGCCCGTATCGCGCGACGCGCGGTGGCTGGTGCGATTGGCGCCGGTGCGATCGCCGGTGCGATGTTGTTCGGCGCGATCGGTTCGGCGCTGGCCCAGCCGGAGCCGGCGCCCGCTCCCGCGCCCCCGCCGCCGCCGAACTGCACCGCCGCCGACCTGGCCGGCGTCTCGGCCGGGGTGGACGCCGCGACCTCGGCATACCTGTTCACCCACCCGGACGTCAACGCCTTCTTCTCCGGCCTGGGCGG
Source organism: uncultured Mycolicibacterium sp. (assembly GCF_937941905.1). GTDB lineage: Bacteria > Actinomycetota > Actinomycetes > Mycobacteriales > Mycobacteriaceae > Mycobacterium. The sequence continues at coordinate 48,348 of NZ_CALDGS010000011.1, forward strand.
CCAGCACCGCCACGAGTTGCAGGATGACCTCGACGCGTACTTCGCCGAGCATCCACAGGTCAAGGACGAGCTGACCGCGATCCGCCAGCCGCTGGTGGACATCAAGCACCGCTGCGGCTCGGTGCCGGCTCCCGAGCTGCCCTAGGCCGCGTGTCGGCCGGACAGGGCGCGCTTCCCGGCGACGGGGGTGAACCGGTGGTGGCCGAGACCGCCCGCCGGACCGTGCTGATGGTCGACGACGACCCGGACGTCCGGACCTCCGTCGCGCGTGGACTGCGCCATTCGGGGTTCGACGTCCGGGTCGCGGCGACCGGCAAGGAGGCCCTGCGCCTGCTGTCCACCGAGTCGCACGACGCGCTGGTGCTCGACGTGCAGATGCCCGAGCTCGACGGGGTCGCGGTGGTCACCGCGCTACGCGCGCTGGGCAACGACATCCCGATCTGTGTGCTGTCGGCGCGCGACACCGTCAACGACCGCATCGCCGGCCTGGAGGCGGGTGCCGACGACTACCTGACCAAACCGTTCGACCTGGGCGAGCTGGTGGCGCGGCTCAACGCGCTGCTGCGCCGCGCCCACCCCACCGACCGGCCGTCGGACACCATCACGGTGGGGCCGCTGACCATCGACACCGCCCGTCGCCTGGTGTTCGTCGCCGGCGAGCGGGTCGAGCTGACCAAGCGCGAGTTCGACCTGCTGGCCGTGCTCGCCGAGAACGCCGGGGTGGTGCTGTCCCGGCAGCGGCTGCTGGAGCTGGTGTGGGGCTACGACTTCGACCCCGACACCAACGTCGCCGACGTGTTCGTCAGCTACCTGCGCCGCAAGCTGGAACGCAACGGTCAGCCCCGGGTGATCCACACCGTCCGCGGGATCGGCTACGTCCTGCGGGAAGAACCGTGAGGCACGGCCGGGACTGAGCGGGCACAGCAGCGTGCGGATCCCCCGATTCCTGCGGTCGGCCTCCCTGCGCACCCGGGTGGCGTTCGCCTCCGCGGTGGCGGCCTCGGCCGTCGTCGCGGTGTTCACCATCGGCACCTCGCTGGTGCTGGCCGGCAACGACGACGCCCAGCTGGACCGGCGGCTGGACGCCATCGTCGACGCCAGCATCAACCCCGACCAGCTGCAGGACCCCAGCCGGGTGCTCACCACCGGCCGGTCCCGCTCCACCGGCCAGGTGGTGTTCCAGCGCGGCTTCCAGCTGCCGCCGCTGCCGCCCGGCACCGAGACTGTGCAGGTCAACGGCGTCGACTACCGGGTGCGCACGGTGCCGCTGGAACGCAACGGCGGGGTGCTCGTCTCGATCGGCATCCGCGCCGACTCCATCCTGCTCAGCCGGGCCCGCATTCCGGTCTACATCACCGTCGGGGTGGTGACGGTGCTCATCGCCGCCGGGCTGGGCTGGCTGCTGGCCGGCCCGGCCATCCGGCCGCTGCGCCGGCTCACCGAGCACACCGCCCGGCTCGGCACCGGCAGCGACGGCGTGCCCGAGGTGCGCGGGGCGCGGGAGGCCGAGGAGCTCTCCCGGGCCATGGACGCGATGCTCAAGCGGCTCGCCGCCGCCCAGCAGGCGACCACGAAGTCGCTGCAGACCGCCCGGGACTTCGCCGCCAACGCCGCCCACGAGCTGCGCACCCCGCTCACCGCGATGCGGGCCGACATCGACACGCTGCGCATCCACGACCTGCCCGCCGAGGAGCGCGCCGAGGTGGTGCAGGACCTGTCCCGGGCGCAGCGGCGGGTGGAGGCCATCATCACCGCGCTCGGCCAGCTCGCCTCCGGCCAGCTCGCCAGCGAGGAGGACCGCGAACCGATCGACGTCACCGACCTGCTGGACCGGGTGGCGCGGGACAACTCGCGCGCCGCGCCCGCCCTGGCCGCCCAGCACGGCCACGACGCGGTGCCGGAGATCGTGGTGGACGGCGACGACGACCTCGGCACCGTGCTGGGCTGGCCGGACGGGCTGCGGCTGGCGGTGGACAACCTGGTGCGCAACGCCATCGCGCACGGCCGGGCCGGCCGGATCGTGCTGACCGCCCGCCGCGAGCCGGGCCGGCTGGTGATCACCGTCGACGACGACGGTCGCGGCCTGCCCGCCGCGGAGCACGAGACGGTGCTGGGCCGGTTCTCCCGGGGCTCGACCGCCGCCCCGGGCGGCTCCGGGCTGGGGCTGGCGCTGGTGGCCCAGCAGGCCGAGCTGCACGGCGGGTCGATCACGCTGTCCGACAGCCCGCTCGGCGGCCTGCGCGCCACCCTGACGGTGGCCGCCGACTGAGGCTCAGCGGCGCCGGGCGGCCAGCGCGGCGATCGCCCGCCAGCCCAGGAACAGCACCGCGGTGACGGTGGAGGCCACCAGGACGAAGCTGCCCGCCACACCGCCGCCGGTGAGCTTGCGCAGGAGCATGCCGACCGCGATGGTGGCCACCCACACCACCAGGCCGGTCGGGGCGATCGCGGCCGGGCGCCGCCAGGCCCGCGTGGCCAGCCAGCCCACCGCGGTGCCGGTCAGGAACGGCCAGGTGGTCTGCGCGATCCCGGCCAGGTCCAGGCCCTCGCCGTGGCTGCGCCGGCCCAGGGTGCAGAACAGCACCACACAGACCAGGTCGGCCAGCGCGGCGGGTACGACGGTGCGGGCGGTGGGACGGTCATCGGTCGGCATAGGTCGTCACATCCAGGTCATCACATCGAACGTCAACGGCATGGTGGCCGCCCGGTCGCGGGCGATGACCCCGGACTGTAGCGGGGCGGGCTCGCCGGCCCGCAGCGGCCCCAACGCCTCCGGGCCGGTGAGCCGCGCGGTCACCCGCACCTCGTCGAATACGAACGGAATCCCGTTGGCGCGCAGGGGGTCCGGTGCATCCATCAGCTGCAGATGCAGGTGCGGCCACGTGGACCGGCCGGAGTTGCCGAGCCGGCCGAGCACGTCGCCGGTGCGCAGGGTGTCGCCGACCCGCACCCCGACGCTGCCCGAGGCCAGGTGGGCGTACAGCGCGTAGCGGCCGTCGCCGAGGTCCTGCACCACGTGGTTGCCCGGGGCGTCGCCGGGCGGGGTCGGGCCGGGGTCGCCGGGGGTGTGGTCGGGCAGGCCGTCGAGCACCGCCACCACCGGGCCGTCGGCCACGGCGCGCACCTCGGTGCCGAAGTAGGGGTAGTTCTCCGGCCGGGCGGCATCCCCGGCGAACAGTCGGCCGTCCGGGGACAGCTGGACCAGGTCGATCGCGAATCGTTCAGCAGCCCAGAGCTTTCCGTCCAGCGGCTGCACGGCCAGGCGGTGCCCGGTCAGCCCGCAGCAGCCGTCGACGGCCACCCAGCTCGGCCCGGTCACCGGCGGCGCGACGGTGACCGGGGCACCCTCGGGCGCGACCACCGCCACCGTCTCGGTGCCGCGCTCGCCGACCAGCGGCGGTTGCGGGTGCGCCACCGCGTAGTCCAACCGGTGGCGCAGTTCGGCCGGGACCCGGGTGGGTCCGCCGTTGTCCTCGGTGCCGTCGGCGTCGCCGAGGGCGACGTCGAGCCAGACCAGCGCGGTCTGACCGGGGGCCAGCACGGCGGTCGGTTCGGCCCCGCCGACCAGCCGGGTCTGCTCGCGCAGCCCGTCGGCGTCGAGGGTGAGCAGCGCCCGCTGAGCATCGTCGTCGGTGGGGGCGGGGTCGTCGGTGGGGGCCGCCGCGGCCGGGCCGCCGGCCAGCACCGTCAGCCCGGTCAGCGCGACCTGCTGCGGCAGCGCGTTGGTGACCAGCAGCTCGTAGGCCAGGTGGGTGCGGCCGTCGGAGGCGGTCACCGGCACCGGCGGGGCGAGCACGTCGGCCAGCAGCGGGGTGAGCACCGCCGGGGCCGAACGGGCCGGCGGCGGGGTGGTCGTCGTGGTCGTCTCGGCGGGTGGTTCGGCGGCCGGAGCCGGCTCGCGGGAGGGTTCGGGCAGCCGGCAGGACACCGCCAGCACACCCACCCCGATCAGCGCCGCCACCCGTTTGAGCTGGGCGATCCGCATCCGTTCACTCCTGGGATCGGGAACCGGGGGTTTCCGGGCCGGGCTGCTCCGGGCGCTCGGGCCCGGGCCGCGGCGGCGGACCGGTGCCGCCGCCGCCGGCGGCGTCGGGGTCGAACGTGCTCTCGGTGCGGAACATGAAGAAGAACACCACCCAGCCGATGAGCGCCAGGAAGATCCAGCTGATCAGCCGGTAGACCAGCATCGCCGAGATCGCCCCGGCCAGCGACATGCCGCTGGAGACCAGGCCGGGCACCAGCACCGCCTCCACCACCAGCAGCCCGCCGGGCATCAGCGGGATGGTGCCCACCGCCCGGGCGGCGGCGTAGGCGACGGTCACCCCGGCCAGCGACGGCTGCCCGCCCGCGGCGTAACAGGCGAACGCCAGGCAGGCCACGTCGGCCACCCAGTTGAACAGCGACCAGCTGAACGCCACGGTCAGGTCGCGCCGGCCCAGGCTGACCGCCTCCAGCTGGCACAGCAGCTCGCGCCACTTGGCCAGCCCGGTGTCCAGCGGCTTGCCGCGCACCTGGTTGAACCAGGTCAGCACCTTGACCCCGATGCCGTCGATGAGTTCGGGGCGGCCGGCCACCGCCTGTGCCAGCAGCAGCAGCGTGATGAACCCACCCAGCGTGAACAGCAGCGACAGCGGGTTCTTGCTGGCGCCCAGCAGCATCGCCCCGCCCAGGCCCAGCAGCGCCAGGCCCACCCCCTGCAGCACCCCGGACATCACCAGCTGCCACGACGCCACCACCGGGCTGGCCCCCCAGATGCGCTGCTGGCGGTACAGGAAGGTGGTGGCCAGCACCGGGCCGCCGGGCATCGTCGTCGACAGCGAGTTGGCGGCGTAGAACGCCGCCTCGCTGCGCCACTGCTTGACCGGCACCCCGGCCGACTTCAGCAGCGTGCGCTGGATCTGGGCGAAGCTGTGCATGGAGGCCAGCGCCGCCACCACCGCCGCGAACACCCACCACCAGTTGGCGGCGATGAGGTGGCGCCAGGCCTTGGTGAGCTGGTCCCAGACCAGGACGGTCTCGACCGTCAGCACCGCGACCGCGACGGCGATGACCACCCAGCGCAGCCACCAGTACTTGCCGCGGGCGGGCGCCGCATCGCTCACGCTGCCGGCCCCGGTGCGGCTCGCCGGCACGTCGTGGGACACGCCCTAAAGGGTAACTGCGCAGGTACCAGGAACTTCGGTGCGCGACAGGGCGCGCCGGGCGGGTTTCGGCGCGGCTGCCGGGGCGCCGGGCGCGGCTACGCTACCCGATATGTCGGCCCCTGGTGAGCAGCTGTCCCCGGACGATCTGTCGGTGTCGCCGTTGGTGCGCCGGGCGGCGGCCTGGTGTTGGCGGCTGCTGGTCATCCTCGCCGCGGTGCTGGCGCTGCTGTGGATCGTGGCCGCGCTGGAGCTGATCGTGGTGCCGGTGGCGATCGCCACCCTGTTCGCCGCGCTGCTGCTGCCGGCGGTGGACTTCCTGGACCGCCGCGGCGCGCCGCGGGCCGGGGCGGTGGCGCTGGTGCTGCTGTCCGGCATCGCGGTGGTCGGCGGGATCCTGGCGTTCGTCATCGCCCAGTTCATCAACGGCGCCCCGGCGCTGGTGGCGCAGGTCGAGCGCAGTATCGAGGGCACCCGAAACTGGCTGGTCGAGGGGCCGCTGCAGCTGAGCCGCGAGCAGATCGAGAAGGCCGGCAACGCCGCGATCGAGGCGGTACGCAACAACCAGGAGCGGCTCACCAGCGGGGCGCTGTCGACCGCGAGCACCGTCACCGAGATCGTCGCCGGCGCGCTGCTGACGCTGTTCACGCTGATCTTCCTGCTGCACGGCGGGCGCAACATCTTCGCCTTCGTCACGCAGATCTTCCCGGAGACGGTGCGGGAGCGGGTGCGCGACGCCGGCCGCGCCGGGTTCCACTCGCTGATCGGCTACATCCGCGCCACCATGCTGGTCGCGCTCGTCGACGCCGTCGGGATCGGCACCGGCCTGGCGATCATGGGGGTGCCGCTCGCGCTGCCGCTGGCCTCGCTGGTGTTCCTGGGCGCGTTCGTCCCGCTCATCGGCGCGGTGGTGGCCGGGTTCATCGCGGTGGTGGTGGCGTTGCTGTCCAAGGGGCTGCTCTACGCGCTGATCACGCTGGCGCTGATCATCGCCGTGCAGCAGCTCGAGGGCCACGTGCTGCAGCCGTTGGTGATGGGGCGGGCGGTGTCGATCCACCCGCTGGCGGTGGTGCTGGCGATCGCCGCGGGCAGTGTGCTGTCCGGCATCGTCGGCGCGCTGCTGGCGGTGCCGCTGGTGGCCTTCCTCAACGCCGCGGTGCGGGTGCTGCTGGCCCCCGACCCGGCCGCCGAGGAGGCCGCGCTGGAGGCGGTCGAAGGGCCGGTGGTGCGGGCCGAGCCCGACGACGTGTAACCCCCGAAACGGCCGCGAGCAGTCGCGAGCCCCCTTCGGCGGGCCGTTTCCGGGGTGTACGCGACTGCTCGCGGGAGGAACCGGGGAACGGGGCTACAGCCGGCCCTCGCGGCGCAGCAGCTCCTGGGCGCTGAGCCCGCCGCCGGGCGGGACGTCGCGGTTGCCGCGCCGGCCCTCCTCCGGGGCGTTGAGCTTCTCGGTGCGCTCCGGATCCTGCCGCGGCGCCGACAGCGCGGTCGTCGCCTCGTCGACGTCGTTGGGCCGCTGCGCCGGGATGGCCC
>NZ_CALDGS010000012.1 GCF_937941905.1 uncultured Mycolicibacterium sp.
GCTAGGGCAGGGCGTGGGCGGTGGCGACAGCGCGGTCGCAGGCCGGGTGGACCGGTTCGAGCGCGGCGGGACGCTGGCAGCCGATCGCGATGCGCACCGCGCCGTCGACGAACACCGCCCAGTCGATGTGCCGGCCGTCGCGCCGCTCGCGGTAGGCCACCACGGCCCGGCCGGCCCGCACGGCCTCGGGATCGAAGTCGGTGAACACCCCCGGCGGCTGGGCGTCGAACGCCTCCCGCAGCCGTTGCGCGGTCTCGGCCACCGAGTGCGGGCCGGCCAGCGGGGTCTGGGCCAGGTGCAGGGCGGTTTGCGGGTCGTCCGGGGCGCTCAGCTGCACCCGCGCCGAGCCCGGCCCGGCGGTGATGCGCTGCATCCGCCAGCTCGCCGGGACCTGGACCGCCACCCGGCCCTCGACGAGCAGCGTCGCGGGTTCGGCCGCCGGCGGGGCGGGCGGCTCGACGATCAGCGCCGCGGCCCCGCACGCCGCGGCGGCCAGCAGCGCCGGCACGGACGCCGGCCACCGGCGCGCCCGGCGTGCCGGTGGACGCGGCGGCACGAGCGGGCCGGGGTCGGGCCGGTGCACCGCGATCCCGCGATCGGCCAGCCGGCCGGCGATCGCCTCGGCCAGGATGCGCGCGCCCGGCACGTCGGCCGGGGCGTCGAGGACCACCCCGGCCGCGGCGCCGATCGCCGTGGCCACCGCGGCGGCGGTGAGCTGCGCCCGGTCGTCGCGTTCGAGCAGTGCGACGACCCGCTCCGCCCGCAGCACGGCGACGTCCGCCGCGCCGATCTCGACGACGGTCCCGGCCGCCGGGTACCGCTGTAGCAGCACCTCGGTGCGGGTGCGGCAGGTGACGTCGCCGCCGGCCGCGGCGGCCAGCCGGGCCCGCCGCGCGGCGGGCCACCAGCCGGGGTGCACGAGCAGCAGCGGCCCGGGCCCGGGGCCGGCCGCGGCAGCCAGCACCGCGGCGAGCAGCTCGTCCACCGGGACCGGTCGCTCCCCCACCAGCGCCATCGGGTCGTCGATGAATTCCACTGCGGCCTCGGCCTGTTCGACATCCACCTGGCCGGGGCCGCGAACCCCGACCGGGCCGATCTCCACCACCCTCATGCCGGGTCGGTCCAACCGATCTGCACCAGTTCCGCACCCGCGCGGGTGACCAGCACCCCACGGCCCGGCGGCCGCGGAGCGGCGCGCACCCCGAACACCACGCCCTCCTCCGGATTGGTGCTCAGCACCAGGCCCATCCCGCCGAGGTCGCGGGCGGCGGCCGGGATCGGGTCGAACATCGCCCGGCCCGCTGCGCCGCGGCGGGCCAGCACCAGGTGCAGGCCGATGTCGCCGGCGTGCGGCAGCAACTCGGCCAGCACGCCGACCGGATTGGTGGCGGCACCGGCGGCCAGGTCGTAGTCGTCGACGACGACGTATACCTCCGGGCCCTGCCACCAGGACCGGGTGCGCAGCTGCTCGTGGGTCACGTGGTCGCCGGGCAGCCGCGCGCGCAGCCGTTCGGCGAGCCCGCCGAGCATGGCGGCCGCGGTGGCCGGGGTGCCGGCGTAGCCGGTTTCGACCTCGCCGAGCAGCCCGCGCCGGTAGTCGACGACCGCCAGTTCGGTGCCGGGCACCCGGCGCAGCTGCCGGCACAGGGTGCGCAGCGCGGCGGTCTTGCCGCTGCCGGCTTCGCCGACCACCACCAGGTGCGGGTTTCCGACGAAATCCAGTGCCACGGGCTCGAGTTCGGCATCGCCGAGACCGATGGGCACGTGACCGGCGGCGGCGACGGGGAGCCGTTCGGCCGGGACGTGGCCGGGCAGCGCGGTGATCGGCGGTGCGGTGCGTCCACCGGCCCGGATGCGCAGCGCCTGACCGCTCGCGGCGATGGCGGCGGCCAGGTCGGCGGTGCCGGTCCCGGCGTCCAGCCGCGGCAGCGCGATGACGAACTCCCGGCCGTCGCGGGTGATGCCGCGGCCGGCCGGACGGTCCAGCAGGTTGCGGGCGCGGCGGCGGTCCATCTCGGATTCGGCCGGGTCGCCCAGCCGCAGCTCGATCCGGGTGCCGAGCTGATCCTTCAGCGCCGGGCGCAGTTCGGCCCAGCGCGCGGCGGCCACGACGACATGGATGCCGTAGGCCAGGCCCTGGCCGGCCAGCGCGGTGATGGGCGCCTCGAGGTCCTCGAAGTCGCGCCGCAGCCCGGCCCAGCCGTCCACCACCAGGAACACGTGCGCACCGGTCTCGCCGGCCTCGCGGCGGCGCAGCAGCCGCTCGGTCCGGGCGACGATGCGGCGCACCAGGTCGGGTTCGGTGCGGCCGGCGACGGCCCCGACATGCGGCAGGGCGGTGAGCCACGACAGGGTGCCGCCGCCGAGGTCGATGCCGTACACCACCGCCTCGGCCGGGTCGTGGCCGGCGGCGAGCGCGAGCACCAGGGTGCACAGCGCGGTGGACTTGCCCGACCGCGGCCCGCCCACCACCGCGACATTGCCGGTGGCGCCGTCGAGTTCGGCGACCAGCGGTACCCGGCACTGCTCGAACGGGCAGTCCACCACGCCGACCGGCACCGCCAGCGGCCCGCCGTGGCCGAGCAGCTCGCCCACCGGCGGCGGGTGCTGCAGCGGCGGCAGCCACACCGGGTGCGGCGCGGGGCCGTGCCCGGCGAGCCGGTCGACGACGGTGTCGAACAGGCTGCGGGCCGCTGCCGTCGGCGCCGGAGGCGGGCCGGCCGGGTCTGCGGCGGTGAACCGCCGGGGCCGCGCCGGCGCGCTCGCGGCCGCCGCGCGGGTGCGGTAGCGGCCGGAGACGTAGGCGGTGCGGAACCGGACCAGCCGGCCGTCGACGGTCTTCAGGTAGGCCGCACCGGGGGTGTTGGGCAGTTCGTAGGCGTCCGGGATGCCCAGGGCGGCACGGGATTCGGCGGCCGAGAAGGTCTTCAGGCAGATCCGGTAGGACAGGTGGGAGTCCAGGCCGCGCAGCCGGCCCTCGTCGATGCGCTGGCTGGCCAGCAGCAGGTGCACGCCCAGCGAGCGGCCGAGCCGGCCGACGGCGACGAACAGGTCGGCGAAATCCGGGTGCTGGGACAGCAGTTCGGAGAACTCGTCGACGACGACGAGCAGCGTCGGCAGCGGGGCGTGCCGGCGGTAGTCGTCGATCCCGGCGACCCCGGCGTCGCGCAGCAGGTGTTGCCGGCGGTAGAGCTCACCGGCCAGGGCGTCGTGCATCCGGTCGACGAGATGCGCGTCCTCGGCGAGGTTGGTGATCACCGCCGCGACGTGTCGGCAACGGTCCAGCCCGGTGAACGTGGCCCCGCCCTTGAAGTCGACCAGCACCAGGTTGAGCTCCTCGGGCCGGTGCGTGCACACCAGCCCGAGCACCAGGGTGCGCAGGAACTCCGACTTGCCCGAGCCGGTGGCGCCCACGCACAGCCCGTGTGGGCCCATGCCGCCCCGGGCGGCCTCCTTGAGGTCGAGGTCGACGGCACCGCCGGCCTCGTCGACGCCGATCGGCACCCGCAGCCGGGTGCCGCCGGGGCGCGCGGCCCAGAGCCGTTCCGCCTCGATGCCGGCCGGATCGTCGATACCGACCAGGTCGGTCCACTCGCGGCGGCCGGCGGCCGGGCCCGGACCGTCGGCGCGGTGTGCGGCGAGCAGCCGGGCGCAGGCGCGGGCCTGCGCCCGGCTCATCCGGTCGGTGCCGGCCCCGACGGTCAGCCGCAGCCCGGGGCCGTCGCCGATGACGATGGTCGTCGTGCCGGGCCGCGGGGTCGGGTCGGCGCCGTCGACCACCATCACCTGCCGGGCGTCGGTCGGCTCGAGCGAGCGCCGGTGGTGCGGCAGCCATTTGAGCCAGTCCCACTCGGCGTCGTCGCCGACGGCGGCGATGTGCAGCCGGTCCGGCCCGAGTTGGACGGCCAGCCGGCACAGCACCGCGCGCACCAGGGCGCGGGCCTGGTCGGCCGGCCCGGCGACGGCGACCGCGTCGTGGTCGAGCAGCCGCACGCACTCCGGGACGTCGGACACCTGGCGGTGGTCACGCAGCAGCCGGCGCAGCGCGCAGGCGGTGACCGGGTCGGCCCGCTCGGGTGCGACCGGTTGCGGGGCGACGAGTCGCAGTGCGGCCGGCGCCGTTGCGGTGCCGATCCGCACGGCGGCCCCGACGGGGTGGTCGCACCACATCCGCGGCCCGCCGACCAGTTCCCAGACCGCCTCCGGCGGCGGGTGTGCCTGCAGCATCGATTCGCGTTGCGCGGCAGCGGCTGCGGTGGCCTGCGCGGCGATCCCGTCCAGGTAGCGCAGGTACTCGCGGCGGTCCCGGTCGAGTTCGGCGGCCCGGCCGGTGCCGCGCGCCCCGTGGATCAGGGTGCCCACCGCCGAGGTCAGCAGCATCACCGGAAACAGCGCGAACATCGGGCTGCGCGGCAGCCCCGCCCCGGATGCCAGGTAGACGGCGAACATGCCGGCCACGGCCAGCACCGTCAGCGCGGGCAGCAGCCACCGCAACCATCCGCCCGGGGTGGTTCTCGGCACCTCGGGCGGGGCGCGCACGTCGAGTTCGTCCATCACCGGTTTGGACGGTGGCCGCCCCCGGCCGGTTCCACCGAAATCGGTGCGCGGCAAGGGACGGCGGGCGGGTTAGCGTGCTGGGCATGGAGTGGGTTCGCCGGGTGTCGGTGTACGGCCCCGGGTCCGCCGACGCGGTGGATCTGGTGCTGCCCGCCGGGGCGGAGGTCGCCACCCTGGTGCCGGCGATCGTGGAACTGACCGGCGCCGGCCCGGCCCCGGCGGTGTGGGGCTGGCGGCTGTGCCGGCTCGGCGGCGCCCCGCTGGACGCCTCGGCGAGTTTGGCCGACAACGGGATTCGTGACGGTGCGGTGCTGATGCTCGACACCGGGGCACTCGGCCCGCCGCCCCGCCCCGCCGACCGGGTGGCGGCCGAGGCCGGCCCGCCGCCGTGGACCGCCCCGGCCACCGCGCTCGGCCTCGTCGGCCTCGGCGCGGCCGGGCTGGTGTTCACGCATGCCGCGGCCCCGGCGGCCGCGGTGGCACTGACATCGGTTGCGGCCGCGGCGGTCTCGTCTCGATGGCAGCCGCGTCGGGCGACGCCGGCCGGGCCGGCGGCGGTGGTGCTGGCGGCGGTGAGCGGGCTGTGCGCGCTGGACGGTGCACTGCTGCCGCGTGCCCTGCTCGCCGCGGTGGCGGCCACGGTGGTGGCGGCCGGCCTGTTGCGTCTGACCGGCCGGGCGGTCACCGGGCTGACCGCGCCGGCCTGCCTGGCCGGCACCGCCACGGCCGTGCTGGTACCGGCGGTCGCCTGGTCCGCGCCGGCTCCGCTGGTCGGCGCCGGACTGGCCGCCGCGGGGATGGGAGTGCTCACGGTGGCGCCGCGACTGTCGATCGCACTGGCCGGGCTGACCCCACCGGTTCCGGATCCGGAGCGCGAGCCGGACGACCCGCCGGACCTCGACCGGCGGCTGCGGCGCGGGGACGCGGTGCTGACCGGGCTGACCGGCGGGGCGGCCGCGGCCGCGGCGCTCGGGGGCGGGACGCTGGCCGTGGTCGAGCGGTCGCTGCCCGGCCTGCTGGCGGCCGCGGCGATCGGGGTCGCGCTGCTGTTGCGCACCCGGTCGCACGCCGACCGGCGCCGCCGGCTGCTGCTCGGCGCGGCCGGTCTGGCCGCGCTGGCGGCCGCGTTCGTGGTGCTGGTGACGGTGGTGGCGGCCCCGGCCGGCGGGGTGGCCGCCGCCGCGGTGGTGGCGGCCGGGTTGGCGGTGCTGTTCGGCACGGGCCCCGCGGGCCCGGCGACCCGGCGGCTGCTCGACGTGCTCGAGTGCGCCGCGCTGGTGACGGTGGTGCCGTCGGCGGTGTGGGCGTGCGGCGGGTTCGCGCTGGTGGCCGGGTGGCGATGAGGCGGTTGGCGGCGGTGGTGGCGGTGGCCGCACTGGCCGCCGCACCACCGGCCGCGGCGACCGGACCGCCGGCCGTCGACGATGCCCTGCTGCCGCCACCGGCGCCGCCGGCCCCGCCCCGGCGCACCGTGCCGGACGGGTCGTGTTTCGCCGGCGGACCCGGTCCGGCGGCACCGGCGCACCGGGGTGCGCAGCTCACCGAGGTGTGGCGGCTGACCCGCGGCGCCGGGCAGGTGGTGGCCGTCATCGACACCGGGGTGGCCCGGCACCGGCTGCTGCCGCGGCTGATCCCGGGCGGCGACTACGTGGCCGACGGCGACGGCACCCAGGACTGCGACGGGCACGGCACCATCGTCGCCGGCCTGATCGCCGCGGCCGGCGGCCCGGACGGCTACCAGGGCGTGGCCCCGGAGGCCACGGTGCTCGCGATCCGGCAGTCCAGCAACGCCTTTCGCGCCGCCGACGACCCGTCCGGCAGCGGGTTCGGCGACATCGACACGCTCGCGGCGGCGGTGCGCACCGCCGCCGACGCGGGCGCGACGGTGATCAACGTGTCCGCGGTGGCGTGCGTGCCCGCCGCCGAACCGCCCGCGGACGGGCCGCTCGGGGCCGCGCTGCGGTACGCGGTCGACGTCAGGAACGCGGTGGTCGTCGCCGCCGCCGGCAATGTCGGCGGCCCGGGCCGTTGCCCGCAGCAGAATCCGGACCCGGCCCCGGACCGGCCGGGCCGGCCGGACTGGGAGCGGCTGGCCGCGATCGCCAGCCCGGCCTGGTACGACGACCTGGTGCTGACCGTCGGCTCGGTGGGGCCGGACGGGGCGCCGTCGCCGTTCAGCCTGGCCGGGCCGTGGGTCGACGTCGCCGCGCCGGGCGAGCGGGTGGTCTCGCTCGACCCCGACGGCGAAGGACTCGTCGACGCCCTGCCCGGGCCCGGCGGTCCGGCCCCGATCGCGGGCACCAGCTACGCCGCACCGGTGGTGGCCGGGGTGGCCGCCCTGGTGCGGGCGCGCTGGCCGCAGCTCACCGCGCGGCAGGTGATGCGCCGGATCACCGACACCGCCCGCCGCCCGCCCGGCGGCTGGCACCCCGCCGTCGGGTACGGCATCGTCGACCCGCTGGCCGCGGTGACCGGCACCGCGACCCCGGACCGCGGCAGCACCGACCCGCGGCCGGTCGCACCCGCGCCGCCCGATCCGCCCGCCGATCCCGGTCCGCGGCGTACCGCGCTGGCCGGTGCCGCGGCCGGGCTGGCGGTGCTGGCCGGGCTGCTCGCCGGCGGCCGGCTATCCCGCCGCGTCGCGAACCAGTGAGGCCGCCGCGATGCTCAGCTCCGGGCCGCGCGGCAGGTGTGCCAGCACCGGCCACGGCGCGGGCACCGGGTCGGTCAGGCCCAGCGCCTCGGCGGCCGCGTCGTCGGCGACGCCGAAGGCCACCCCGGTGTCGGTGACGACGAACCGCGGTGCGGCCGGTTCGGCGGCCCCGGCCAGGGTCGCCGAACGGACGTAGGCGCTGCGGCCGGCGGGCAGCCCGACCGCGTCGACCCGCGGCCCGGGTCCGTCGGCCTGGGCCAGTCGCACCGTCGGCGCCGGCGGCGGCGCGTCCGCGCCCCACACCCGCACCGTCCCGGCGGCCCACTCGGCGCACACCACCGCCGGGGCGACGACCCCGGCGCGGTCCGGGTGGCCGTGCACCGGCAGGGTGTCCACCACCGGAGCGGCGGCGATCGCGCCCGCCTCGACGGTGTGCAGGGCCGCGCCGAGCCCGAACCGCACCAGGTCGGCGGTCACCGGGCCGACGCGCTGCACACCGTCGCGCAACACGAGGTGGAACTCGGTCACGTCGGCGCGCTCGACGCGCAGTACGGTGCCGACCGGGTGTCCGGCCACCGCGCCCGGCTCCCCCAACCCGGGGATCCGCGGCGGCGCGAGCGGCGGCAGCTCCGGCAGCACGTCCAGCAGCACCGGTGGAACCTGCTGTGGCACCGCACCTTCCAGCCGCAGCGCACGCACCACCGCCGGGTCGCGCAGATCCACCTCGGCGCGCCGGCCGCGGTACACCAGATAGCTCGGGGCACGCTCGGCGGTGCGCACCAGCAGCGCCCGGCCCGGGCCGAGCGGTGCTGCGGCCGGCGGCCGAACCCCGACGAACACGGTGGTGTCGGTGCCGGTGCACACCGTCCAGGCCGCCGCATCCGCGCCCAGCTGCGGGCCCAGTGCGGCGGGCGCACCCGGGATGCCGACCGACGGCCCGCGCGGCAGGGTGTCGACGACCCGCCGGTCGACCGCCCGGGGCGAGACGAACGATCCCGCCACCAACCGGGCGGAGTTCAGATCGGTCGCCGGATGCCAGGTCCGGTCGATCCGCACGTAGACCGCGCCGGTCTCCCGCACGATCAGCACCCGCTCGCCGTCGCCGGGCCGAGCGGTCGGCCACAGCGCGCCGAACACCGCCCAGCCGGCCAGCGCCACCGCCGCCAGCACCGCCCCGGTGGTCAACGAAACCGACTGGGCGCGAAGCGGATCGTCGAGCATGCGGACATCGCGGCGCACCAGCAGATGTGCGGTGCGGCGCAACAGGAAGCGGTGGCCGCCGACCTCGAGCCGGGTCACCCAGCGACGCTAACCCGCCGCCGCGGGGCCGGCGTGCACGAATTA
This sequence comes from uncultured Mycolicibacterium sp., assembly GCF_937941905.1. GTDB lineage: Bacteria > Actinomycetota > Actinomycetes > Mycobacteriales > Mycobacteriaceae > Mycobacterium. Next base: position 8,555 of record NZ_CALDGS010000012.1, read on the forward strand.
CCGCCAGCGGGCCCACACGTAGGGCACCAGCGCACGCAGGAAGTCCAGGTCCTCCCCCGGCTCGGCGGCGGCGAAGGCCCGCTCGAAGTACTCCTCGGCCATCAGCAGGATGCCCTCGGCGTACGCACGGGTGAACG
>NZ_CALDGS010000013.1 GCF_937941905.1 uncultured Mycolicibacterium sp.
GTGCCGGTCATCGCGTCGAACCCGGTGGCCAGCACCAGCGCGTCGATGTCGTAGTGCGCGTCGGTGGTCTGGATCCCGGTCTCGTCGATCCGCTCGATCGGGGTCTTGCGGACGCTGACGAGTTTGACGTTGGGCCGGTTGAAGGTCTGGAAGTAGTTGGTGTCGGTGCAGATCCGCTTGGTCCCGATCGGGTGGTCGTTCGGGATCAGCAGGTCGGCGACCTCCGGGTCGTTGATCAGCCCCCGGATCTTCGACTCGTAGAACTTGCGGGCCTCCTCGTTGGCCTCCGGGTCGATCATCTGGTCCGGGAAGGTCTTGGAGAACAGCACCCCGCCGAGCGCCCAGCGTTCCTCGAAGGCCCGCTGCCGCTCCTCCGGCGGGACCTCCATGGTGCGCTTGGGGTGGGTCCGGTGCGGCGAACCGCCGCCGCTGGTCCACGACAGCCGGCGCCGCTCGGCGTAGGTCGCCTTGGCGTGCGCGATCTCCTCCGGGGTCAGCGGCCGGTTCCCAGCCGGCACACTGTAATTCGGCGTGCGCTGGAACACGTACAGCTGCTCGGCCTGTTCGGCGATGATCGGGATCGACTGGATGCCCGACGATCCGGTGCCGATCACCGCCACCCGCTTGCCGGTGAAGTCGACGCCCTCCTCCGGCCAGTAGGCGGTGTGGTACGTGGGCCCGGCGAAGCTGTCCAGCCCCGGGATGTCCGGGGTCAGCGGGGTCGACAGCGGCCCGGTCGCCATCACCACGAACCGGGCGCTGACCACCTCACCGCTGTCGGTGGTGACGGTCCAGCGCAGTGCGTCCTCGTCGAGGTGCGCCGCGGTCACCCGGGTGTTGAACGTGATGTGCGGGCGCAGTTGGAGTTTGTCGGCGACCCACTTGATGTACTCCAGGATCTCGGCCTGGGTGGCGTACTTCTCCGTCCAGGTCCACTCCTGCTGCAGCTCGTCGGAGAACGAGTAGCAGTAGTCCAGGCTCTCGACGTCGCAGCGCGCGCCCGGATAACGGTTGTAGTACCACGTGCCGCCGACCTCGGGGGCGGCCTCGAAGACGCGGACGCTCAGGCCCTGTTCGCGGAACTTGTGCAGGGCGTACAGACCGCCGAACCCGGCGCCCACCACGACGACGTCGACACTGTTGCTGGTCCCGGTGCTCACGGTGGGCAACGGTAGGTGCGCGGAATCGGCCCGGCACCCGTGGTTCCCGGTCATCGGACGGCCACGTTTGTCCCGGCCACCGGTGACCCGGGCGGCGCCGGCAGGGGTCGGGCCGTCAGAATGGGCGGCCATGTTCACCCTCACCGTGACCGAGGTCGTCGAGGAGACGCCGGAGGCCAAGTCCTTCGTGTTCGCCGTCCCCGACGAGCACCGCGACCGATTCGCCTACCGCCCCGGCCAGTTCCTCACCCTGCGCATCCCGAGCGAGCGGACCGGCTCGGTGGCGCGGTGCTATTCGCTGGCCAGTTCCCCGCACACCGACGACGCGCTGAAGGTCACGGTGAAGCGGATTCCCGACGGCTATGGCTCGAACTGGTTGTGCGACAACGTGACCGCCGGATCACAGCTCGACGTGCTGCCGCCGTCCGGGGTGTTCACCCCGGCCGACCTCGACGCCGACATGCTGCTGTGGGCGGCCGGCAGCGGGATCACCCCGGTGATGTCGATCCTGAAATCCGCGCTCACCGCTGGCACCGGGCGGGTGGTGCTGTGCTACGCCAACCGCGACGAGCGGTCGGTGATCTTCGCCGCCGAGCTGCGCGAGCTCGCGGCACGCTACGCCGGCCGGCTGACCGTGCTGCACTGGCTGGAGTCGGTGCAGGGCCTGCCCAGCCGCGCGCAGCTGGTCGGGTTCGCCCGGCTGTTCCCCGGCTACCACTCCTACATCTGCGGGCCGGGGCCGTTCATGGACGCGGTGCGCGCCGCGCTCACCGAGGCCGGCACCCCGCACCAGCACATCCACCAGGAGGTGTTCCAGTCGCTGACCGGCGACCCGTTCGCCGAGACCCCGCCGGTGGAGATCGCCGACGACTCCGACGCGGCCGAGGCCGAGGTGAGCCTCGACGGCCAGGTGCACCGGCTGCGCTGGCCGCGCGACCGCAACCTCGTCGACGTCATGCTCGCCGCGGGCATCGAGGTGCCCTACTCGTGCCGGGAGGGCAGCTGCGGGTCCTGCGCGGCCACCGTGCTCGACGGCGAGATCGACCGGGGCGACACCCCGATCCTGGAACCGGCCGACATCGCCGACGGGCTGTTCCTGGCCTGCCAGGCCCGCCCGGTGTCCGACACCGTCCGGGTCGAGTTCTGAGCCCGCTCATCGGGACGGTCCGGATACAACCGCCGCAACAGGATCCACCATCGTGGGCATGACGAAACGGGTGATCGACCACGTCGCCGAGCTCGCCGACCGGCTGCGCGCCCAGGCCGAGGAGGCCGAGCGGATCGGCCGGCTGACCGACGAGACGGTCAAGTTGATGAAGCAGATGGGCAACATCCGGCTGCTGCAGCCCAAGCGGCACGGCGGTATGGAGGTCCACCCCCGGGAGTTCGCCGAGACGGTGATGGCGCTGGCGGCGCTGGACCCGTCGGCGGGCTGGATCAACGGCGTGGTCGGCGTGCACCCGTACCAGTTGGCCTACGCCGATCCGCGGGTGGGCGAGGAGGTCTGGGCCGACGACGTCGACACCTGGATCGCCTCGCCGTACGCACCGCAGGGCATCGCCCGGCCGGTCGACGGCGGCTACATCTTCAACG
>NZ_CALDGS010000014.1 GCF_937941905.1 uncultured Mycolicibacterium sp.
TCCGGCTTACAGGCCAACTCGTCCGCCCCATGCCCGCGAACGTGAGGTCGTGCGCGGGATTTCGCGGAGTTCTCGCACCCACGCGCACGCTCGCGGTGAGGTGGCCGGTCAGCGGAGCTTGCGGGCCGCCTTGTCCAGCCGGGCCAGCGCCTCGTCGAGCCGCTCCCGGCACCGGCGGGCCAGCTCGGCTTCGCGCTGGTGGAGCACCCCGTAGGTGAAGGTGTCCTCGCCGGCGGCGTGCGCGGCGGCGGCCGCGCGCAGCAGGTGGGCCCGGCTGACCACGCTGTCCTGGTGCTCGCCGAGCAGCGTCTGCACCTGCCTGGCCCGCTCGGCCAGGGTGTCGTGGCCGGTCGCGGCGGCGGTGTAGCGCAGCCGCTTGGCCGCCTTGCGGATGCGGTGCAGCGCCTCGTCCCGCTCGGTGCCGGCGGCCTTGCGGGCCGCCTTGGCGGCCCGGCGCACCTGCTTGTGGGCCGCCCGCAGCCCCGCCCGGGCATCGCCGTCGCCGATCGGCTCCGCGGCGGCGGCGAGGTCCGCGGCGGCCAGCTCCTCCAGGGTGTCGAGCAGCCGGAAGTAGCGCGGCGAGCGCAGCGCGGCCAGCACCCGCCGGTGTCCGGTGCGGTAGCGCCGCCGCGCGCCGTCGACCAGGCGCTCCGACACCGGCCCGCGCACCAGCTCGGCCGGCAGCGCCGCCAGCGCGTCCCGGTAGCGTTCGGCGAGCACCTCGGCGTCGCGGGCCTCGCCGAGCACGGCCGCCAGCTGGCGCAGCTCGTCGAGCACCGGCGCGTCGTCGTCCAGGCCGAAGGCCGGTGCGGCCGCGGTCAGCAGGCTGCGCAGCCGCCGGGTGGTCACCCGCATCTGGTGCACCGCGTCCGGGGCGTCGGCGCGCACCGCGCGGTCCCACACCAGCAGCGCCTCGATCGCCTCGGCCACCGCGCGCCGGACCGGGTCGGCGTCCGGCGGCACCGGCCGCCGCGGCGGCACCTGCAGCACCCGGCCCAGCTTGGAGCCGTGCTCGGCGGGCACTGCCCCGGCGTCGAGCAGCCGGTTGGTCAACCGGTCCAGCAGGCCGCGGTCGCCGCCGACCGCCAGCTCGAGCTCCCACTCCCGCCAGTCCAGCGGCTCGGCCTCCGCGTCGTCGAGGCGGCACGCGGTCACCCGGTCGTCGCAGAACTCGGCGAGCAGCGCCCCGTCGGCGCCGTACAGCGAGTGCACGGTGCGGTGCGTCTCGATTCGCGCCACCGGCGCCAACGGCCGGTCCCGTACGATCGCGGCCACGACGTCGCGCAGCGGCTCCGGCACCGCGCCGGGGTCCTCCGCGTCGCCGAGCGGCAACCGCACCTCGGTCCGCGCGTCCGGGCCGGCCGGCAGTTTCAGATGCCAGCCCGGGGCGGTGCCGCCGGTGCGCCGCCGCAGCGTGATCCGGTGCGCCGCCAGATCCAGCGCCGGTGTGTCGAAATAGACGGCGGAGAGGTGTTGTGACAAAGACCGCTCGACCCGCGCCACACTCGTCAGCCCCTCGAACGACGGGGAGACGGTCGCCTCGACGACGGCGAACTTGCGTTCGACCTCCAGAAACCGGGAGGCTTTCGGCTGCTCAGCGGGCATTTTCACCTCGGTCGGGCAGGGTGGCGGCACGGTCGGTGTGCGCCCAGCGTGCCATACCCCCGGCCGTCGTCGATATCAAGTCGAGACCTGGCACGCCCGCGCCGAATTTACGTTTCTCTTAGAGAGGCTCTTAATATTGCTTGCCATGGGTCGGGAACCAAAGACAGTCGTGGCCGGTATGGCCAGGTTGAAGCGCGAAGACTACCTTGATTCCGACGGCAATATCGTGATGCCCGAGGATGTCACCCTGACCTCCTTCCTGGAGGCCAACGTCGCGGACCAGGGTGACACCCCTGCCTACCGGTTCCTGGACTTCGACCACGGCAACCCGCTGGTCGTGGACCTGACGTGGCCGCAGTTCGGCGCCCGGGTGAAGGCCGTCGGCGCGCGGCTGCAGCAGGTCGCCAAGCGGGGGGACCGGGTGGCCGTGCTGGCCCCGCAGGGCGTGGACTACGTGGTCTGCTTCTTCGCGGCGATCCACGCCGGCATGATCGCGGTCCCGCTGTTCGCGCCCGAGCTGCCCGGCCACGCCGAGCGCCTCGACGCGGTGCTCGCCGACGCCACCCCGACCGTGGTGCTGACGACCCAGGCCGCCGCCGAGTCGGTGGGCGCGTTCCTGCGCAAGCTGCCGCGCGACCGGCGTCCGCGCATGATCGCCGTCGACGCCGTCCCGGACTCCGTCGGCGCTACCTTCGTCCCGGCCGACCTGCGCACCAACGACATCGCCTACCTGCAGTACACCTCCGGCTCGACCCGGACCCCGGCCGGGGTGGAGATCACCCACCGCTCGGCCTGTACCAACGTGCTGCAGATGATCCTGTCGGTGGGCCTGGACTGGAACATCCGCAGCGTGTCCTGGCTGCCGCTGTTCCACGACATGGGCCTGCTGATGATCATGTACCCGGCCCTGTTCGGCGGCTACCTGACGATCATGGCGCCGGTGGCGTTCGTGCGCCGGCCCTACCGCTGGATCAAGGCGCTGGCCGAGGAGTCCAAGCTCGGCCCGACCTTCGCCGCCGCCCCGAACTTCGCCTTCGAGCTGGCCGCCGAGCGCGGCCTGCCGCCGGCCGGCGAGGAGCTCGACCTGTCCAACGTGGTCGGCCTGATCAACGGCTCGGAGCCGGTCAACATCAAGTCGATCGACAAGTTCAACGCGGCCTTCGCCCCGTACAAGCTGCCGGCCACCACGGTCAAGCCGTCCTACGGCATGGCCGAGGCGACGCTGTTCGTCTCCACCATCGACCCCGACGCCAAGGCCACCGCGGTCTACCTGGACCGCGTCGAGCTGAGCAAGGGCGTGGCGGTCAAGGTCGACCCGGATGCGCCCAACGCGGTGCCGCAGGTGTCCTGCGGGCACATCGCCCGCAGCCAGTGGGCGGTGATCGTCGACCCGGACACCGAGACCGAGCTGCCCGACGGCCGGGTGGGCGAGATCTGGCTGCACGGCGCCAACATTGGCCAGGGCTACTGGAACAAGCCGGCCGAGACCGAGTACTCCTTCCGCAACAAGCTGCAGTCGCGGCTGGAGACCGGCAGCCACGCGCAGGGCGTCGACGACAGCGCGCTGTGGTTCCGCACCGGCGACCTGGGCATGTACCTCGACGGTGAGCTCTACATCACCGGCCGGATCAAGGACATGATCATCGTCGACGGCCGCAACCACTACCCGCAGGACATCGAGGCCACCGCCGCGGCGGCCTCCGACGCGGTGCGCGCCGGCTACGTCGCGGCCTTCCCGGTGCCGGCCGAGGAGGGCGGCGAGAAGGTCGTCATCATCGCCGAGCGCGCCCCCGGCAAGGGCAAGGTCGACCCGGAGCCGATCCGCGAGGCCATCCGCGCGGCCGTCTCCCGCAACCACGCCGTGCCCGTCGCCGACGTGAGACTTGTTGCGGCCGGTGCGATTCCGCGCACCACCAGCGGCAAGCTGGCGCGCCGGGCGTGCCGGGCGGAGTACCTCGAGGGCAAGTACGACTGAATCCGCGGTGCGGCGCCGGTGACCGGTTAAGGTCACCGGCGTGACCGAATACACCACCATCGCCTTCGAGCAGTCCGGCCCGGTCGTGCACCTCGCGCTGAACCGGCCGGACGCGGCCAACGGCATGAACGCCGAGATGACCGCCGAGCTGGCCGACGCCGCGCGCCGCTGCGACACCCCCGACGTCAAGGTCGTGGTGCTCACCGGCCGCGGCCGGTTCTTCTGCGCCGGCGGCGATCTGAAGTCCTTCGCCACCCAGGCCGACCGGGGCGCCTACATCAAGGGCGTGGCCGACGACCTGCACCGGGCGATCTCGACGTTCGCCCGGATGGACGCCGTGCTGATCACCGCGGTCAACGGCACCGCCGCCGGCGCCGGGTTCTCCCTGGCGGTCGCGGCCGATCTGGTGCTGGCCGCCGAGTCGGCGTCGTTCACCATGGCCTACACCAAGGCCGGGCTCAGCCCGGACGGCAGCGCCTCGTACTTCCTGCCGCGGCTGGTCGGCGTGCGCCGGGCCCAGGAGCTGATGCTGACCAACCGGGTGCTGTCCGCGCGGGAGGCCGCCGACTGGGGGCTGGTCACCGAGGTGGTCGCCGACGACGCGCTGGCCGCCCGCGCCGACGAACTGGCCGGCCAACTCGCCCGCGGCGCCCGCGGCTCGCACGCCGCGGTCAAGACGCTGCTGCTGAGCTCCTTCGGCAACGGGCTGGAGGAGCAGATGGAGGCGGAGGGCCGGCTGATCGCGCACCTGGCCGGAACCGCCGACGGCCGCGAGGGCGTCGACGCGTTCCTGGCCAAACGCGCGCCCGAGTTCGCCTAGAAGCTGTGCTCCTCGGCCGGGAAGGTCCCGGCGGCCACCTCGTCGGCGTACTGCCGGGCGGCCCGGCGCAACTCGTCGCCGACCGCGCCGAACCGCTTGACGAACCGCGGGGTCTTCCCGGCCGTCATGCCGGCCATGTCCTGCCACACCAGCACCTGGGCGTCGCAGTTCGGGCCGGCGCCGATGCCGATGGTGGGGATGGTCAGCTTGCCGGTGATCCGGGTGGCCAACTCGGCCGGCACCATCTCCATCACCACCGCGAACGCGCCCGCCTCCTGCACGGCGATGGCGTCGTGGATGGTCTGCTCGGCGGCGTCGTCGCTGCGGCCCTGCACCCGGAACCCACCGAGCTGGTTGACGCTCTGCGGGGTGAAGCCGATGTGCGCCATCACCGGGATGCCGGCGGCGGTGAGCGTGGCGATCTGGTCGGCCACCCGCTCGCCGCCCTCGAGCTTGACCGCGTGCGCTCCGGCCTCCTTGAAGAACCGGGTGGCGGTGGCCAGCGCATCGGCCCGGCCGCCCTCGTAGCTGCCGAACGGCAGGTCGGCCACCACCAGGGCGTGCGGCGCACCCCGCACCACCCCGCGCACCAGCGGGATGAGCTCGTCGACGGTCACCGGCACCGTGGTGTCGTAGCCGTACACCACGTTGGCGGCCGAGTCGCCGACCAGCAGCACCGGGATGCCCGCGTCGTCGAGCACCCGTGCGGTCGAGTAGTCGTAGGCGGTCAGCATGGCCCACTTGTGGCCCTCGGCCTTCCACTTGGCCAGGTGCGGAATGCGGACCTTCTGCCGGGCCGCCGGCTTGCCGGCAGCGCCGTAGAGCGATTGCTGCTCAGACATGGCTGTCCCTCGCGATATTCGGGTCGATCCTCGAGGCCACGCAGCGGGTCCCCGGGCTCGGTTGACACGGTCAGTCTGCCACCGTGGCGGCGGACCCGAAACGCCCGTCCGAGTGGATTTCCTCACACCGGCGGTTCGCGCACATACGATCGGCCCATGCAACGGCTCAGCGGGCTCGATGCCAGCTTCCTGTACCTCGAGACGGCCGCCCAGCCGCTCCACGTCTGTTCGGTGGTCGAACTCGACACCTCGACCATGCCGGGCGGCTACACCTTCGAACGGCTGCGCGACGAGCTGGCGTTGCGTCTGCAGGCGATGCCGCAGTTCCGCGAGAAGCTCGCCGACAGCCGGTTCAACCTCGACCACCCGGTGTGGGTGGAGGATCCCGACTTCGACATCGACCGGCACGTGCACCGCATCGGCCTGCCCGCCCCCGGCGGCCGCGAGGAGCTCGCCAAGTTCTGCGGCCACATCGCCGGGCTGCCGCTGGACCGCTCCCGCCCGCTGTGGGAGATGTGGGTGATCGAGAACGTCGACGGCACCGACGCCCACCGGGGCGGCCGGCTGGCGGTGATGACCAAGGTGCACCACGCCGCCGTCGACGGGGTGACCGGCGCGAACCTGATGTCGCAGCTGTGCAGCACCGAGCCCGACGCCCCGGCACCCGAGCCGGTCTCCGGCGCCGGCGGCGCCAACGAGCTGGAGATCGCGGTCTCCGGCGCGGTGCGGTTCGCGATGCGGCCGCTGAAGCTGGCCAAGGTGCTACCCTCCACGCTTAACCTGGTGTTCGACACCGCCCGCCGGGCCGCCAGCGGCCAGACCATGGCGCCGCCGTTCACCGCCCCGCACACCGCGTTCAACGCCAACGTCACCGGCCGGCGCAACATCGCCTGGGCGCAGCTGGACCTCGAGGCGGTGAAGGCGGTCAAGAACCACTTCGGCGTCAAGGTCAACGACGTGGTGATGGCGCTGGTGTCCGCCGCGCTGCGCGGCCACCTCGAGGACCGCGGGGAACTGCCGGAGTCCACCCTGGTCGCCGCGGTGCCGGTGTCGGTGCACGGCCGGTCCGGCCAGCCGGGCCGCAACCAGGTCTCGGTGCTGTTCTCCCGGCTGGAGACCGCCATGGCCGACCCGGCCGAGCGGTTGCTGGCCATCGCCGCCGACAACGCCGTTGCCAAGGAACACAATTCGGCGATCAGCGCCAGCCTGCTGCAGGACTGGACCCAGTTCGCCGCGCCCGCGGTGTTCGGCGTGGCGATGCGGCTGTACGCCGCCAGCCGGCTGGGCGCGGCCAAACCCGTGCACAACCTGGTGGTGTCCAACGTGCCGGGGCCGCAGGAGCCGCTGTACATGCTCGGCTGCGAGGTCAAGGCGATGTACCCGCTCGGGCCGATCTTCCACGGCTCGGGCCTGAACATCACCGTGATGTCGCTGGCCGGCACGCTCAACGTCGGGCTCATCTCCTGCCCGGACCTGCTCAACGACGCCGACCTGTGGGATCTGGCCGACCGGTTCGACGATGCGCTGGCCGAGCTCGTCAAGGCGACCGAGACCCACCCGGGCCGGACCGACACCGAGTAGTCGGCCACGCCGGGCGGCCGCCCGGTCATGGCAAGCTGTGATGCCATGAACCTGTCGATCGGGCTCCGCGCACCCGCCGCGCTGTCCACCCTGGCGCTGTTGCTCGTCACCGGATGTACCACCACCGTCCAGGGCAGTGCGGTGATCGCCGTCCCGCCGCCGGGCAGTCCGGTGGACTGGCGGCCGTGCCAGGTCGACCAGCCCGGCGACGCGGTGCAGATCCCGGCGGGCGCGGAGTGCGGAATGCTCTCGGTGCCGGTCGACTACGACGACCCCGACGGCGACGTGGCCCAGCTGGCGATGATTCGGTTCCCGGCCACCGGGCAGCGCCGCATCGGCTCGCTGGTGCTCAACCCCGGCGGCCCGGGGGAGTCCGGTGTGCAGGCCGCGGCCACCATGGTCGGCTCGATGCCGGCGCCGGTGCGGGAGCACTTCGACATCGTCGGGTTCGACCCGCGCGGCGTGGCCAACTCCAAGCCGGCGGTGTGGTGCAACTCCGACGCGGACAACGACCGGCTGCGCGCCGACCCGACCGTCGACTACACGCCCGAGGGTGTGGCCCACATCGAGGACGAGACGAAGGCGTTCGTGCAGCGCTGCGTCGACAGGATGGGCCTGGACTTCCTGGCCAACGTCGGCACCGACAACGTCGTGCGCGACCTCGACCAGATCCGCGCCGCGCTCGGCGACGACCAGCTCACCTACCTCGGCTACTCGTACGGCACCCGGATCGGCGCCGGCTACGCCGAGCGCTACCCGCAGCGGGTGCGGGCGATGATCCTCGACGGCGCGGTCGACCCCAACGCCGACCCGATCGAGGCCGACATCCGGCAGGCCAAGGCGTTCCAGACCGCCTTCGACGACTTCGCCGCCGACTGCGCCCAGCGGCCCGACTGTCCGTTGGGCACCGACCCGGCCCGGGCCGTCGAGGTGTACCGGGGCATGGTCGAGCCGCTGGTGCAGAACCCGGCCGAGACCAGGGACCCGCGCGGACTGAGCTACAACGACGCGATCGTCGGGACGCTGCTGCCGCTGTACTCGCCGAACCTGTGGCGCCACCTCGAGTCCGGGCTGCGCGAGCTGCGGCAGGGCCGCGGCGACACCCTGCTCACGCTGGCCGACCTGTACATGGGGCGCGACCGCGAGGGCCACTACAACAACTCCACCGACGTGCGGGTGGCGGTCAACTGCATGGACCAGCCGGCCGTCACCGACCGCGACAAGGTCGTCGAGCAGGACCGCCGCATGCGCGAGGTGGCGCCGTTCATGAGCTACGGCGAGTTCACCGGCCACGCCCCGCTGAGCACCTGCGCGTTCTGGCCGGTGGAGCCGACCTCCACCCCGCACCGCATCGAGGTGGAGGGGTTGGCGCCGGTCCTGATCGTGTCCACCACCAACGACCCGGCCACGCCCTACGAGGCCGGTGAGGATCTCGCCGAGCAGCTCGGCGGAACGCTGGTCACCTACGAGGGCACCCAGCACACCGTGGTGTTCCAGGGCAACGCCTGCATCGACGACATCGCCACCCGCTACCTCGTCGACCTGGTGGTGCCCCCGCCGGGCACCCGGTGCTGAACCGCCCCCCTGAACCGCCCCCTCTGAACCGCCCATAGCAGAACGCGTTCTGGTCACCGTTGGGTAACCCGGGCGGCGGGTCCGGAGCGGCCGTGCGACGATGGTCGCCGTGTCTGGGCTGGGGCGGCGTGCGGCGGTGGTCGGTGCGCTCATCGCAATCGGCGCCGGCGCAACGCCGTTCGCGGTCGACGGTGCCGCGCCGGTGGTGTCGGCCGCCCCGCCGACCCAGCAGGCCGACGGTTACGCGACCACCCCGGTGTGGGGCAGTTGCGCCGGCATCGCCGACCCGGCCCGGCTGCCCACCGCCCAGTGCGGCATCGTCGCGGTGCCCGTCGACTACGCCGATCCCCAAGGGCCGCAAGCACAATTGGCGGTGGTGCGGATCCCGGCGTCCGGCCCGCGGATCGGCGCGCTGTTCGTCAACCCGGGCGGGCCCGGGGTGTCGGCGGTCGACACCGTGGTGTCGATGGGGGAGGCGCTGGCCGGCACCGAGCTGACCCGCCGCTTCGACCTCGTCGCGTTCGACCCGCGCGGGGTGGGCCACTCCACCCCGCAGCTGCGCTGCCGCACCGACGCCGAGCACGACGCCGACCGGCGCGATCCGATGGTCGACTACAGCCCGGCCGGGGTGGCCCGGATCGAGGCGCTGCACCGGGATTTCGCGGCCCGCTGCGTCGAGCGGATGGGGCTGGCGTTCCTGGCCAACGTGGGCACCGCCAACGCGGTGACCGACATGGACGTGGTGCGTGCCGCGCTCGGCGAGGAGCAGATCAGCTATCTCGGCTTCTCCTACGGCACCCAGCTCGGCACCGCCTACGCCGGGCGTTACCCGCACCGGGTGCGGGTGATGGTGCTCGACGGCGCGGTCGACCCCACGCTGGATCCGATCACCCGGATGGTCAACCAGATGGCCGGATTCCAGCGGGCGTTCGACGCCTACGCCGCCGACTGCGCCAAGTCCGCCGACTGCCCGCTGGGCACCGACCCGGCCGGGTTCGTCGCCCGCTACCGGCAGTTGGTCGACCCGCTGGTGAGCCGGCCGGGCTACACCTCCGACCCGCGCGGGCTGAGCTACGCCGACGCCATCACCGGCACCGGCAACGCGCTGTACACCCGCCGCTACTGGCCGTATCTGACCAGCGGGCTGCTCGGGCTGCGCGACGGCCTGGACGCGCTGGACCTGCTGCTGCTCGCCGACGACTACGAGGGCCGCGACACCGAGGGGCACTACCGCAACCGGCGCGACGCGTTCCTGGCCGTCCGCTGCGTGGACGCCCCGTTCCCGACCGACCCGGCGGTGTGGGCCGAGACCGACCGGCGGATCCGTGAGGTGGCGCCGTTCCTGAGCCACGGCGAGTTCACCGGGTTCGCGCCGCGCGACGTGTGCGCGCTGTGGCCGGTGCCGCCGACATCGGCGCCGGGCCCGGCTGTCTCGCCCGGCCCCGGAAAGGTGGTGGTGGTGTCCACCACCGGCGACCCGGCCACCCCGTACGAGGCCGGGGTGTCGCTGGCCCGCCAACTCGGCGCCCCGCTGATCACCTTCGAGGGCACCCAGCACACCGTCGTGTTCAACGGCGACGCCTGTGTGGACACCGCGGTGCTGCGCTACCTCGTCGACGGCGTGCCGCCGCCCGGTGATCTGCGCTGCTGACCGGACGTGTCGCAGACGCAGCACGCGTGTAACACAGAATTAACAGCCGATGCCTAGGCTCGCCGACATGGATCGCCAGAAGGAGTTCGTGCTCCGCACGCTGGAGGAACGCGATATCCGGTTCGTCCGGCTGTGGTTCACCGATGTGCTCGGATTCCTCAAGTCCGTGGCGATCGCGCCCGCCGAGCTGGAGGGTGCCTTCGAGGAGGGCATCGGGTTCGACGGTTCGGCGATCGAGGGGTTCGCCCGGGTGTCGGAGGCCGACATGGTGGCCCGCCCGGACCCGTCGACCTTCCAGGTCCTGCCCTGGGCCAGCAGCGACGGCAAGCACCACTCGGCGCGCATGTTCTGCGACATCACCATGCCCGACGGCTCCCCGTCCTGGGCGGACTCCCGGCACGTGCTGCGCCGCCAGCTGGCCAAGGCCGGCGACCTCGGCTTCACCTGCTACGTGCACCCGGAGATCGAGTTCTTCCTGCTCAAGCCCGGCCCCGACGACGGCACCCCGCCGGTGCCGGCGGACAACGGCGGCTACTTCGACCAGGCCGTGCACGAGGCCGCCCCGAACTTCCGCCGGCACGCCATCGAGGCGCTGGAGATGATGGGCATCTCGGTGGAGTTCAGCCACCACGAGGGCGCCCCCGGCCAGCAGGAGATCGACCTGCGCTACGCCGACGCGCTGTCGATGGCCGACAACGTGATGACGTTCCGCTACGTCGTCAAGGAGATCGCGCTGGGCAACGGGGTGCGCGCCTCGTTCATGCCCAAGCCGTTCGCCGAGTACCCGGGCTCGGCCATGCACACCCACATGAGCCTGTTCGAGGGCGAGACCAACGCCTTCCACAGCCCCGACGACCCGTTGCAGCTGTCGGACGTGGCCAAGTCGTTCATCGCCGGCATCCTCGAACACGCCAACGAGATCAGCGCCGTCACCAACCAGTGGGTGAACTCCTACAAGCGGCTGGTGCACGGCGGCGAGGCCCCCACCGCCGCCTGCTGGGGCGCGGCGAACCGCTCGGCGCTGGTGCGGGTGCCGATGTACACCCCGCACAAGGCCGCCTCGCGGCGGATCGAGGTGCGCAGCCCCGACTCGGCGTGCAACCCCTACCTGGCGTTCGCGGTGCTGCTGGCCGCCGGCCTGCGCGGGGTGGAGAAGGGCTACGTGCTCGGTCCGGAGGCCGAGGACAACGTGTGGAACCTGACCCCCGAGGAACGCCGCGCGATGGGCTACAAGGAACTGCCCACCTCGCTGGGCGCGGCGCTGGCCGAGATGGAGCGCTCCGAGCTCGTCGCGGAAGCCTTGGGGGAGCACGTGTTCGACTACTTCCTGCGCAACAAGCGCACGGAGTGGGAGAACTACCGCAGCCACGTCACGCCGTACGAGCTGAAGAACTACCTGTCCCTGTAGGAAAGCCGGTACGTAAGGCCCGCTGAAGGCATGGTCGCCCACCCCGACGAGTGCGCTACGGTCGAGGACGTGGCGCCACCGACCACCGAGCGACCGAGACTTCCCAGCACGGGCCGGCTGGGTCTGGTGGACCCCCGCGCCCGGGAACATCTCGACCGCCTCGGCTGGAACACCGAGGACCACATCGAACTGCTCTGGTCGCTGTCGCGCGCCCCGGACGCCGACGCCGCCCTGCACACCATGGTGCGGTTGGCCGACGCGGTCGGCGACGGGTGGCCGGAGCTGCACCAGGCGCTGCTGAAGGACCGCAGCCTGCGCGGCCGGCTGTTCGCCGTCATCGGCTCCTCGCTGGCGCTGGGCGACCACCTCGTCGCCAACCCGGACTCCTGGCGGCTGCTGGCCGGCCGGGTCAGCCTGCCCGGCACCGCGCAGCTGCGCCGCGGCTTCGCCGAGATCGTCGACGCCGCACCGGATCCCACCGACACCCGGGCGCTGCTGCTGCCGCTGCGCACGCACTACCGGGACCGGCTGCTGGTGCTGGCCGCGCTCGACGTCGCCCCCACCGTCGAGGACGAGCCGGTGCTGCCGTTCGCCGCGGTCGGCGAACACCTCTCCGACCTGGCCGACGCCGCCCTGCAGACCGCCCTCGACATCGCCCGCCGGGTGGTGTGCGGCGACGCGCCCGCACCGGCGCTGGCCATCATCGCGATGGGCAAATGCGGTGCGCGGGAACTGAACTACGTCAGCGACGTGGACGTCATCTTCGTCGCCGAGGACCCCGACGTCGACGCCCTGGCCACCGCCACCCGGATCGCCGGCGAGCTGATGCGGTTCGCCTCCGAGACGTTCTTCGAGGTCGACGCCGCCCTGCGGCCGGAGGGCAAGCGCGGGCACCTGGTGCGCACGCTGGACTCGCACGTCACCTACTACCAGCGCTGGGCCAAGACCTGGGAGTTCCAGGCGCTGATGAAGGCCCGCCCGGCCGCCGGTGACATGGAGCTCGGCCGCCGCTACATCGAGGCGCTGATGCCGATGGTGTGGACCGCCTGCGAGCGCGAGGACTTCGTCGCCGAGGTGCACCAGATGCGCCGGCGGGTGGTCGAGTCGGTGCCGGCCGACCGGCGCGACCGGGAGATCAAGCTCGGCACCGGTGGGCTGCGCGACGTCGAATTCGCGGTCCAGCTCCTGCAACTCGTGCACGGCCGGTACGACGAGTCGCTGCGGGTGGCCGCCACCGTCGACGCGCTGGCGGCGCTCAGCGCCGGCGGTTACGTGGGCCGCGACGACGCCGCCAACCTCACCGCCTCCTACGAGTTCCTGCGGCTGCTGGAGCACCGGCTGCAGCTGCAGCGGCTCAAGCGCACCCACCTGCTGCCCGCCCCCGACGACGACGAGGCGCTGCGCTGGCTGGCGCGCGCCGCCCACGTCCGCCCGGACGGCGAGCACGACGCGCTCGGCGTGCTGCGCGAGGAACTCAAGCGGCACAGCGCGCGGGTGTCGCGGCTGCACTCGAAGCTGTTCTACCAGCCGCTGCTGGAGTCGGTGGGGCAGCCGGTGCACGGCATCACCGCCGCGATGTCCACCGAGTCCGCCGAACGGCAGCTGGCCGCGCTCGGCTACGAGGCGCCGCAGAGCGCCCTGGCCCACCTGGCCGCACTGACCGGCCACCCGGGCCGGCGCGGTCGCATCCAGAAGGTGCTGCTGCCCACGCTGCTGGACTGGTTGTCGGACACCCCGGACCCGGACCGCGGCCTGCTGGCCTACCGCCGGATCAGCGAGGCGCTGTCCGAGGAGCACCGTTGGTACCTGGCCACGTTGCGCGACGAGGGCGCGGTCGCCAAACGGCTGATGCGGGTGCTCGGTGTGTCGGCCTACGTGCCGGAGCTGCTGCTGCGCGCCCCCGACGTCATCCAGGCCTACGGCGACGGGCCGAACGGGCCCAAGCTGCTCGACACCGACCCGGAGTCGGTGGCCCGCGCGCTGATCGCCTCGGCGGGCCGCTACGACGACCCGGTGCGGGCCATCGCCGCGGCGCGTTCGCTGCGCCGCCGGGAACTGGCCCGCATCGCCTCGGCCGACCTGCTCGGCATGCTCGAGGTCACCGAGGTGTGCCGGGCGCTGACCTCGGTGTGGGTGGCGGTGCTGCAGGCCGCGCTGGACGTGGTGATCCGGGCCAACACCCCCGAGGGCGGGCCGCCGGCCCGCATCGCGGTGATCGGCATGGGCCGGCTCGGCGGCGGCGAACTCGGCTACGGCTCCGACGCCGACGTGCTGTTCGTCTGCGAACCCGTCGGCGGCGCAGCCGAATCCGACGCGGTGCGGTGGTCGGTGACCATCGCCGAGCAGGTCCGTGCGCTCCTGGGCACCCCGAGCGCGGACCCGCCGTTGGAGCTCGACACCGGGCTGCGCCCGGAGGGCCGCAACGGCCCGATGGTGCGCACCCTGGCCTCCTACCGGGCCTACTACGCGCAGTGGGCCCAGCCCTGGGAGGTGCAGGCGCTGTTGCGGGCGCACGCGGTCGCCGGCGACCCGGACCTGGGCCACCGGTTCCTGCTCATGGCCGACGAGACCCGCTACCCGCCGGGCGGGGTGTCGCCGGAGGCGGTGCGCGAGATCCGGCGCATCAAGGCGCGGGTGGACGCCGAGCGGCTGCCGCGCGGCGCGGACCCGAACACCCACACCAAGCTGGGCCGCGGCGGGCTGGCCGACATCGAGTGGACCGTGCAGCTGCTGCAGCTGCGGCACGCCCACCGGGTTCCGGGACTGCACAACACCTCCACGCTGGAGACGCTGGACGTCATCGGGGCCGCCGAGTTGCTGCCGGAGAGCGATGTGGCACTGCTGCGCGAGGCGTGGCTGACCGTCACCCGGGCGCGCAACGCGCTGGTCCTGGTGCGCGGCAAGCCCACCGACCAGCTGCCCGGCCCGGGGCGTCAGCTCAACGCGGTGGCGGTGGCCGCCGGCTGGCACAACGACGACGGCGGGGAGTTCCTGGACAACTACCTGCGGGTCACCCGCCGGGCCAAGGCCGTGGTGCGCCGGGTCTTCGGCGAATGAGGATCTACATCAGCCCGGCGTTCCTGCCGACCGCCGAGATCGTCGAAATTGCAAGAGCTGCAGATGAACTCGGCTACGACGGGCTGGGTGTGCCGGACCATGTGGTGAACCTGGAGACGCTGTCGACGCCGTACCCGTACACCCGCGACGGGCAACGGCGCTGGGAACCGTTCACCGACTGGCCCGACCCGTGGGTGCTGATCGGGGCGCTGGCCCAGGTGACCACCCGGCTGCGGTTCGTCACCACCGTCTACATCCCGGCGATGCGCGACCCCTACTCGGCGGCCAAGGCCATCGCCACCGCGGCCTGCCTGTCCGGTGGCCGGGTCGAGCTCGGCGTCGGGGTCGGTTGGTGCCAGGACGAATTCGCGCTCATGGGGCAGCCCTTCGCGGGGCGCGGCCGGCGCACCGACGAGATGCTGCGGCTGTTCCGGCAGTTGTGGTCGCCGGGCTGGACCGAGTTCGCCGGCGAGTTCTACACCACCCCGCGGCTGGAGATGGAGCCCACGCCGCCGCCGATCCCGATCTACGCCGGTGGGCTGTCGGAGCCCGCGCTGCGCCGCGCGGCCCGCAACGACGGCTGGATCGGCGACCTGATCAGCACCGACCGGGCCATCGGGATCGCCGCCCGGCTGCGCCGGCTGCGCAGCGAGATGGGTTTGGGCATGGACGATTTCACGATTATGACGCCGCTGACCGACGCGATCGTCCGGGCCGACTACGACCGTGCCGAGGCGGCCGGGATCACCCACATCCTGACCCAGCCGTGGATGTTCTACTCCGGGCCCAAGGCGTCGGTGGCCGAGAAGATCGCCGACCTCGAGCGGTTCCGCAAGGACCTCGGCCTGGACTAGGGGCCCCGTCTTTCCCTCGCGGGAGGAGGGGAGGGGTCAGTCCGGCGGGACCGCCAGGTAGTGGCGGGACACCGGGGTGCCCTCGACGTGGCGGTACACGTGCTGCTCGATGAGCTGATCCTGACCGGTGAGCCGGGTGCGGTGCTGGTGCATGTGCTCGCCCCAGGACCGCACGATGAAGCTCTCCACGAACGTGCCCTCCTGCTCGACGCTGCGGTACAGCCGCCACTGCGCGGCGCCGGTGCGCTGCCGGGACCGGCCCAGCACCCGCATGGCCGCCAGGAACGCCGCCTCGTTCTCGGGCGCGACCCGGTAGGACACCAGCACCAGCACCGGCCCGTCCAGCGGTTCGGGCTCGAACACCAGGTTCGGCTCCGGCCAGTGCGTCGACGGGCGCAGGTCCAGCCGCCCGGTCTGCGGGTGCAGCGGCCACCACGCCAGGGAGACCGCGCATCCGGCCAGCAGCGCGGCGCTCACCACCAGGCTGATCACGCTCGAGGTGGCCCCGGCCAGCAGGCCCCAGGCCAGCGAGCCGATCGCCTGCCCGCCCATGAACACCAGCTGGTACACCGACAGGCCGCGGGCCCGTACCCAGCCCGGCAGGCTCAGCTGCATCGACGCGTTGAGCGTCGACAGCGACAGCAGCCAGGACGCTCCACCGACCAGCAGCGCCACCAGCACCGCGGCGAACACCGGCACCACCGCCAGCACCACGGTGGTGGCGGTGTAGCCGACCGCCCCGATCAGCAGCAGCGCGTTGTGGCCGAACCGGATGCGCAACCGTGACAGCACGAACCCGCCCAGCACCGCGCCAACCCCCAGCGCGCCGAGCAGCACGCCGTAGCCGGACGACGACAGTCCCAGCCGGTCGGCGGCGATCACCGGCAGCAGCCCCCACAGCGCGCTGGCCGGGGCGATGAACAGCCCGGTGCGCAGCAGGATGCGCCGCACCACGGGGGAGGAGCGGATGAACCGGCCGCCCGCACCCAGCGCGGCCAGCACCCGCTCCGGGGGCAGCTCCTGCTCGGGCGCCGGACGGCGCCACCACACCAGCACCGCCACGATGCCCAGGAACGACACCGCGTTCAGCGCGAACACCACGGTCGGCCCGGCCACCGCCACCAGCACCCCGGCGATCGCCGGGCCGATCGCCCGGGCCCCGTTGACGCTCATGCTGCCCAGCGCCGCCGCGGCCGGGATCTGCCGGGCCGGAACGAGATCGGGCTGGATCGCCTGCCAGGCCGGCGCGGTGAGCGCCTGACCGCAGCCCACCAGGAACAGCAGGGTCAGCAGCACCGCCGGGGTGGCCAGCCCGGTTCCGGTCAGCGACGCCAGCAGCGCCACCCCGGCGGCCATCGCGCCCTGGGTGGCGATCAGCAGCCGGCGCCGGTCGATGAGATCGGCCAGCACCCCCGACGGCAGCGCGAGCAGCATCACCGGCAGCGTGGTGGCGGTCTGCACCAGCGGCACCAGCACCGCCGCGCCCGGATCGGACACCAGCATCCACTGGGCGCCCACGGTCTGCATCCAGGTGCCCAGATTGGACACGAACTGGGCGATCCACAGCGCCCGGAACACCGGTGAGCGCAGCGGCGCCCACGTCGAGACCGGCGCGGTGGTCACCCGGCGGC
Organism: uncultured Mycolicibacterium sp.; assembly: GCF_937941905.1. Lineage (GTDB taxonomy): Bacteria > Actinomycetota > Actinomycetes > Mycobacteriales > Mycobacteriaceae > Mycobacterium. The sequence continues at coordinate 17,000 of NZ_CALDGS010000014.1, forward strand.
CGTCACCGGCGCCGGCGGGCCAGCACCGCGTCGACCGACCACGCCCCGGCGCCGAGCACCACCAGCGCCAGGAAGAAGAAGCAGAACAGCACCGCGGGCTCGCCCTTGTTGGCGATCGGCCAGAAGCCGTTCGGCAGGTGCATCCAGAAGTAGGCGACGGCCATCTGGCCGGCGGCGACGAACGCCGCGGCCCGGGTGAACAGGCCGACCGTGATGAGCAGGCCGGTGACCAGCTCGATCAGCCCGGCCCACCAGAACGGCCAGGTGCCGGCCGGGATCGCCTCCCCGCCGGGCCAGCCGAACAGCTTCGCCGTGCCGTGGACGAGGAACAACAGCCCGAACACGATGCGCACGATCGACAGCACCGCGGGGGCGAATGCGTCGAGCCGGTCGTCCGGAGTCGTCGTCATCACCTGCACCTCACACTTCCAACAGCACCGTCACCGGGCCGTCGTTGACCAGTGAGACTTTCATATCAGCCCCGAACACGCCGCACTCGACCTTCGCGCCGAGCCGGCGCAGTTCCGCGGCGAAGGCGTCCACGAGCGGCTCGGCCACCTGGCGCGGGGCCGCGGCGTTCCAGGACGGCCGGCGGCCCTTCTCGGTGTTGGCGTACAGGGTGAACTGGCTGACCACCAGGATCGGGGCGTCGATGTCGGCCGCGCTGCGCTCGTCGTCGAGAATCCGCAGCCGCCAGAGCTTCTCGGCCAGCCGGGCGGCCTTGGCGGTGTCGTCGTCGTGGGTCACCCCGACCAGGGCGAGCAGCCCCTGGGTCGCGGGCCGGATCTCGCCGACCACGGTGCCGTCCACCGTCACGCTCGCCTCGGTCACCCGCTGCACCAGAGCCCGCATGCCGCCCATTGTGGCGGGGCGGGCCGGAAACCGAAGAAGCCGGGTGGCGAAAACGCCACCCGGCTCCTCCGGTTGGGGTCCGGCGCGTCGCGTCGGCGGGGCCGACTGGACGTCGCGTCGGCGGGGCCGACTAGAC